>CAZBXL010000082.1:9643-14229 GCA_964495785.1 uncultured Saprospiraceae bacterium
TCCGACTCAGCCTGCCAATAAATATTAGCGATCCACCATCTTTCATTATCGTAGAGAAACTGAATGCTATTAATACCTCTCATAAATGGTTCTGTATCTGCCTCTGACTTATATGCTGCATATGTACTGAACACGTGTGTGATATTGCCAAATTCTTCTACGGCACGATGCAGTTCTTTTTCATGAAATCCATTCGTCTCCAGCCATGTGCCTGATCTGTCTATATAATCCTGAGGTGTGAGGTAAGAGAGTGTGGCTTCGCCACTTTTAGTGATCTGAGTAGGCATCAACTTGGCATCTGAGTGAAAGAGATGACGGAATAGATTCCAATCTCTTTTAGTGCCTGCATCTCCTGAGATGACGCTATATAATGTCTCAATAATATTATCCAGAGAGCTGACTTGTGAGCTGTAGTCTGGTTTAGCGTCCTGAGCCTCAGAGTTAATGCTCATCATAAATAAGATAAGCGATGCAGAGATAACTTTCATATGACTTATTCAGATTTTTATAATTATTTTCTACTTAGTTCCTATGGCTGTATAATATTTGCATTAGATTTTTTAGTCCCTGCTGAGATCGTTGATGAACCAAAGACTTGAATTTCTGATTTAATAAAATCTTCTTCTTTGGCTTCAAAAATATTATCGACATACTTCTGAGGGTTTCTATCTATGTACGGGAACCATGTGCTGTGTATCTGTATCATGACCCGATGACCTTTCTTGAATGTGTGGAGTATATCTTGCAGCGGCACTGTCACACGTGTAGGTTCGCCAGGAGTAAAAGGCTTAGGTTCTTTGTAGCTATCTCTAAATCTTCCTCTGAATGTCTCATGTCTTACGAGTTGCTGATACCCGGCCATCATAACGTTATCAGGATTGTGCTCATAGTTAGGATGATCTTGAGGATACACATCTATTAATTTTACAATAAAATCTGCATCTGTTCCTGTCATGGCGACGATGAGGTCTGCTATTATCTGTCCGCCTATCGTTAAGTCCTCTTCTAATATCTCAGACTTAAATGTAAGGACATCTGGTCTTCTGCCGACTTCTCTCTGATCATCTGTGATGAAGTATCTCGGTGTAAATGTCAGACCTTCAGGTTGTGCTCGATAGGGTACAGGTTTATTAGGATCACTTGTGTATTCGAATACGGCTTCTTGATCTCCGACTTCGTTAATTAATAGTCTGCCACCATCAGCAAATCCCAATGTGACTTCAGGTAGTTTGTCACTTGGCCATTTGTCAAAACTTTTCCATTCTTTAGTTCCCGTATCATACATATGTGCTTCTGCAAGATTGGGATTGGCTTTGCCCTTAAGATGATATGCGAAGAAGGGTGCTTCGATTTGCTCTTGAAAGTAAGTCGATATACTATCACCATAGTAGATGTCATTGACGACTTGGCGACCTTGCTCTCTTGACCATCCTCCATGTGTCCATGGTCCCATGATAATAGAGTTCTGTGCCTTAGGAGAAGTTCTTTCTATCGTCTTATATATTGTAAGAGGTCCATATAGATCTTCTGCATCATACCAGCCACCGACAGTCAGAACTGCGTGGTCGATGTTTTTGAGATGTGGGATGATACTTCTCTTCTGCCAGAATTCGTCATAGTTAGGATGTTCTGTGATTTGCTTCCAGAAGAAGTTGTCGTAGTGTATGCTATCTGTAATGTTTTTCATAGGTCCCATGTCCATGTAAAAATCATAGGCGTCTCCTGCTGCACGTTCATCAAATCTCATGATCTGCTCACCGTACCATGGCTCTTTGACCTTACCAGGTTTCTGATATCCGAATACGGCAAATGCAGGTGTATAACTCTGTAAATATGCACCATGATGATGGAAGTCATCAAAGAAAAAATCTGCAATAGGTGCTTGCGGAGAAGATGCGACTAAGGCAGGATGTGCATCCGGTAGAGCTGCAGCTGTATAGAATCCAGGGTATGATATACCATACATGCCGACTTTACCATTGTTATTTTTGACATTATTGATTAACCACTCTATCGTGTCGTAGGTATCAGAACTCTCGTCTATATCTTTTTTATTTTTGACTTTATTGCCTTTGATGTTAGGACGCATATTATCGAAGGTGCCTTCTGACATGTACCGACCTCTGACGTCTTGAAAGACGAATATATATTTCTCTTCTACAAGAGATCGCGACGGCTGATTACCAAAAGTATAGTTGTCACTATTAGATGCATTATAGCAAGTTCTATTTAGTATAATCGGATATTTCTGACCATCAGGTTTAGGTGTGTAGACGATGGTGTATAGCGTCTTGCCATCACGCATAGGTATCTCATATATGTCCTTATCAAAATGTTCTTGTAGATAGGTAGAATCTACCTGACTGTAAGAAGACAGGTTCAAAATCAAAAGGCAAAAAAGGAATAGTATTTTATACATAATTGATTGTATTAAGATTGTTCTTTTTAGTTTTTGTAATCAGTGGGAATGCTTCTCCTGTGAGTGGCCTGCTCGTAAGCGTAGGCTATTTTTATTAATTTCTGTTCCTCCATAGACTTAGCTATGAATGTCAGGCTTTTAGGTTCTCCGTTACTTTCATAACCCATAGGAACTGTGATAGCAGGATACATGGCCATAGCCGCTTGTCCAGCATTGTAGTTGTTTATAGATACGATAGCATCGAGCTTAAGGTTGTCCATAGGAGTGTTAAAGTATTCCTGCCCTAAGGCTTTGTACTTCTTTTTTAGTTGATCAAATTCTTCATCTGAGATATCTTCTGCGACGACCCCCTCAAATAATGCTTGACCATATGGTGCTCTTATTAGGGTATCCTGTTTATTAAATTCTACAACATCTTTGACCGTTCTCACTTGTACCTCAGGACCGGTATAGGAATTCATATACTTAGGAAAATCTCTTTGCATGTCAGCATTTAAAAAAGTCCTAAACTGATCCAAAGAAATGGATTCAGGTTCATACTCAATGATTTCTGCACCAAGTTTTTTGAGATCGTTGACAGCGATAGAGTACAGAGAATCTTCCAGATAATTCTGAATGACACCTAAGCGAAGCCCATTGATATAATCCTTATCAAGCCCCTTATGATATTTTAATGGTCGAGGGATATCTTTTGTATTAGGACTAGCTTTGTAAGCCTCTGCAATTGCAGATAACAAAATAGCATTGTCACTTACATTTCTTGTCATCGGTCCAGGTGTATCTAACGTACTCGAGATAGGAACGACACCTACGCCACTGACTAAACCGATTGTAGGTTTTAGTCCTACGACAGAATTTTGACTTGAAGGAGATAGTATAGAACCGCTTGTCTCTGTACCGATCGCCGCTGCAGCATAATTAGCCGCCATGGTGGTCCCACTTCCTGCACTGGACCCGCCTGTCTCATATATCTTTCTTCCATAGGGATTAAGAGTCTGACCTCCCACAGCGCTGTATCCTAATGGGCAGCCACTGCAGAAGTAATAAGCCCATTCACTCAAGTTAACTTTAGCTAATATGATGCCTCCTTTTTCTTTTACACTTCGGACAATTTCTGCATCTCCAGTCTGATTATTCTGCAGCACAATAGCTCCTGCAGTCGTCGGCATATCTTCAGTATTGATATTGTCCTTGAGTAGGATAGGGATACCATATATGGGATGATGGTTTTGAGATTTTTGTTTGTCTTTTTCTATCGCTTGATCTACAGCTTTAGGATTGATACTTATGATAGAATGCAGACTCGTCGTCGGATCGCTTTCGTATTTTAGAATCCTGTAGAGATACCACTGTGTCAGTTGCTTGTATGATAAGCTACCTGACATGATGTGACCCTGAATAGTCATGATGTCTTGCTCCAGAATCAATGGAAGTAATTCTTTATAATCAGACTCTGAAAACCCTTCTATTTGTGCATTGATTGTATCCCATATTTTCTGTTTGTCGAGGACCTTTGATTGAATGAGTTTGTATCGCATTCTCGGATTCTCATGCTCTGTATTAGCTTTAAGTTCTATCGATTCGTTATAAGTGCTTACTGGATTAACAGACTTTTTATTAGGAATATTCTTGCAAGAGAAAATGCAAAGTGTAATGTATATAATGAGTAGTCTCATAATTAGATGTTTTGCCATTGGGTTTCAATTTATTACTTTCATTTAATAAACAAGATTAAAAATTAAAAAATAATGCACCCAATAGCTAAGAATATTACAGCTTTCATGGTTGGTTTCGTCGCCGGAGGTTTTGCAAACTGGTTAACAATAAAATATTTAAGCCCAATAATTGGCCTACCTGTAGGTGTTGATCCAAATGATTTGGAATCTATGCAAGCTAATATTCATCTATATGAAGCTAAGCATTTTGTAGCACCTTTTGTAGCTCACTGTTTAGGCTCATTAGTTGGCGCCTTTGTATGTTCTAAAATAGCTGCCAAGTATCATTTGGGTTTATCAATGGGTATTGCATTATTATTCATATTTGGTGGGGCTACAATGGTCGTTTTACTCAAATCTCCCATTTGGTATAATTCTACAGATCTATTACTGGCCTATTTTCCTATGGCCTATATAGGATGGATGCTCGCGGGGAGTAAGAAATATGTGGA
>CAZBXL010000083.1:0-13746 GCA_964495785.1 uncultured Saprospiraceae bacterium
CCATAACTACCTGCCTGATGAAGCACCCCAGAACTACCTGTCGTAGAAGTATATGGGAATACCGTTACTGCACTTTCACCGAATATCTTCTCGACATCTTCTTCTGGCACATAACCAGTAAATCTTAGATTAGGTACCTCTTTGTACGTTTCTGCTACATCAGCTAAGTATCCTTTTACATTGGGATTATCTGTACCGGCAATTACAATTTCTAAATCAAGTCCTGTATCCTTTCTTACCATCTCTACAGCTTCTATCATAGGTTCTACCTTCTTATATGTTCCAAATTTTCCAAAAGTCATTATCTGTAATGGGCCATCAGGTAAGTTATAATCTGGTTGCTTAGCAATTTCGAAAGTTCCGTGAGGGATATGTTTTATGTGATCCACTCCGTAAGTTTCCTTGAGGATGTCTACATACTTAGGTATCGTAACAGCTACAGTATCGGCTTTCAATATAAGCTTAGTCAATGTCTTACCAATAAGGGTATAGATTTTTTTCATCAGTGGATTACTTGCAAATCCAGCGCTATCTAAATCTACCGTTTCCATTATATTATGAAGAAGTACTATAGTTGGAATTTGCATCCATTTTGTAATACCTGGAAGCAAAAGCCCTAATGCAGCTGCAACTTTACTATCACCAAATTTCATAAACTGTAAGTTATACAAGGCAGCATCAGGATTGATTTCTCGCATTGTTTTGGTTACAGTAAATACATTTTTTAGACTATTGAATTTCCAGCATTGCTTGACAGTAACTTTACAACCATTCTCTACGCATTCAACAGTTTTTTCTTCCTCTGTATGATCAGTAAGTAATACAATTTCTGTTATATCCTCTTGCTTTCTGAAACTCTTCACCAAGTGGAATGCATACTCTGTAAGTGTAACTTTACTTGGAGGATATGCTGTAACGATTGCAACTTTCATAATTTTATTTTTTAAAATATTTAGATATTATATGTTCTTAATTTGAAATTTTTCTTTGAATTAAATAGTAACTAATCTGAATGATTAGTAATGTAACCATGGCTATAATTTGTACCCATACGACCTGAGCTATCGTGTCATGAAACCATGTAATAAGTATTATCTGAGCTAAGCCAAAAAAGACTGTTATAACTATCGGCATGTATCTTTCTAAAGAGAGTGCATAGTATGCAAATATGTTAGCCACAGCAAAACAAGCTGTAGATAGAGCGTATAACCAAAGTAATGGCACTATACTCATATATGCATCACCAAAAAGAAAACCAACTATTAGTTCTGGAGCTATAATGCTTAAGGTAACGACCCCTAATCCTAATAATGTCGTGTAACCCACATACTTCATGAGAAGTACGCCACTATCTTTTCCTTCTTTTTCTATTTTGATCACTTTAGGTAATAACATCATGATAAACATCCAAGCCAAAAAATAAACGACTCTTCCTATCATAGCAAG
Organism: uncultured Saprospiraceae bacterium; assembly: GCA_964495785.1. GTDB lineage: Bacteria > Bacteroidota > Bacteroidia > Chitinophagales > Saprospiraceae > RFSX01. Next base: position 1,447 of record CAZBXL010000083.1, read on the forward strand.
ACCTGCATAAAGACCAGCAGACTCTGCATCAAAAAAATGTTTGACCATGAGTATGTCACTGTTATTGATCATTATCTGAGCAAGCTCATATATGCCAGTTATGATGGCGAATTTGTATATCGCTTGTATTTGAAGTTTTGATAACTGAGAAGGAATTTCAAGCTTGTTGCTATTGTCTTTCTTTGGAAGTAAGCCTAATAATATAGATCCAACTATTCCTATTACAATAACGATACTTGTGTCTATAGTCAATGTATACAATAGACTAATTGTTAATAACAATCTTCCCCACATTTCTGACTGATAACTAAACGAAAGTCTTATAAAGTTTTGCTTACCCTGATCTTCTCCTCTACGTACACTCATTATAAAATACAATGGAATACATAATGCAAAAATGGGAAAGATGACGACACTATTAGTCTGAAAGAAATCACTTATCCAAGAAGAACAAAATATAAAGCCAATCATAATAACGACACCTACGATGATAGATCGCTTCATAAAAAACTTGCTCAATGAATCTCCATACTCTTCGCCTATACCAGCTTGGAATTTTGCTACTGACAACTGTAATGTCATAGCAATAAAAGACAGTACAAGAAGAAGCGTTATCAGTAATGAAGCTTCTGCATATCTTTCTGGACCTAATAATCTTCCTACGATTAAGTTGTAAGCATAATTGCCAGCATTGACGATCATGGCACTCAGTAGAAACCATTGCTCAGCAGTGATTTTAGATGTACCTTTATCAAGTTGGATTAAATTAAATATGCTCGTATGCTTAGTTTTCATATTTCAAAGGTGAATAAAACTGGTGTACGACATTAATAACTATCGTTGAATGGTAGATTACTATCGATGAGTTGCAGATTGCCTATGATTAGATATTATTTAAGGGGTTTCGTTTTAAGGTGCTTGGTTTTCTTTTGTTTATTTATTTGTTCAATGTCGCTTATCTCTCAGGAGATGCAGATCGGATTTGATCATCTGGAAAAAGGCCGATTTAAAGAGGCTGTAGATTTTTTTGAAGAAACTTTAACTCAATATCCAGAGAATAGAACTGCCCGATTATGTTATGCAAGAGCACTCGGTCTACATAATGACCCGAAGTCCGCTACAGAACTCTTCTTAGAACTCGAGGAGGACTACCCTACAGATCAAGAAATCAAAATCAACTTAGCTGAATCTTACCTCTGGAACGGCGATTATAAAACAGGGCAATCGCTTTATTCTAAATTGCACAAAGAAATGCCTGATAATATGGGTGTACTGATAGGCTTATCTAATAGTTATGCTTTACAAACTCGCTACAAAGAAGCATATGATTATTTGAAAAAAGCATTAGACATAGATCCTAATAATATCGGTGCCAGTACATCTATGCAATATGCCAGACTTGGCCTTGCTAATGAAGCTATCCAACGCTACGATTATACATCCGCAGAACAAATTCTAAATGAAAACCTTGACTTACCTGTAGATCTAACACCCACGTATCTAACTCAAGCCAATCTTGCACTGAATCAAAATGATGCTAAGACTGCACATCGTATTTTCAAAAAAATATATGAAGCAGATAACTCCAACTTACTTTCTCTTAATGGTCTTAGTCTAACGAACTATCTATTAGATCACAATAAAAAAAGCAGACAATACACTAAGCAAGCAATGATGATCTTGCAAAAAAATCAGGATATAGATCGTAACATAAGATCAGCTACAACACTTCAGTATCTCCAATCTCTGATATGGAATCATGATTATTCTAAAGCTCTTACAGAAACCAATTCATATCTCGATCAGAAATATATAGACACTACAGCTGCCACATCCATCACTACTCGAGCAGCTATGCAACAAAAGAACTTTAAGGAATCCTTAGATGGCTATAAAAAATTAACTAAGATGGATTCTGATAATGCAGAGGGTTGGATCGGAACAGTACAATCATTGATTGCATTAGATAGATTATCGATGGCAAAAGAGATGATACCTATTGCAAAAGAAAACATAGGACAACACCCTACACTGAATAACTTGACTACCCAAGTCAATAATGCCTTCAGCCCTTCTGCTGATACACACACTTGGTACAATACAGATAGTGGAAATGATCAAGCCATCAATTTTGAAATATCACCTACTATTCCGATTGGAAAACGACTTTCGTTTCTCACTAATTACAGATATAGAAATACATGGCAATCAGGAAATAATAGTTCTACGATACATGCTTTCCAAGCAGGTCTCAGATACAGATTAAAAGCCCATACTCATCTATCTGGATTATTTGGTTTTGTAGATAATCAGGGTGCTATGCCATCATTCAATAATATGCCCGCTATCAACATTGATCTCAAAACAAAAATTAATGATAAGCATCCATTAGAAATAGGTTATCGATCTGGAGTATTAGACTACAATACAAATCTTATCTCTAATGCCATCAGTAATCAAACAGGTTATCTCAAATATGGGTTTTCTACATTAAAGGGTTTTGGAATATACACAGAGGTTAATCAAAATTTTCTCTCTGACTCTAATCGAAACATCTTTGCCTTCCTATCATTGTATCAGCAAATAAAAAGAATACCATTTATTAAGCTTGGGGTCAATACTCAATACCTGAGCTTTAACGAAGAAGTGCCATTGAGTTATTTCAGTCCAGATAAATTCTATGCTGGTGAATTGTTTATGGATATTGTAAGGTCAGATGATATGTTCCTTGGTAAAGGTATCACATATCTCATTACTATAGCAGGAGGTATACAATCTATAAATAGTGAAACTTCGACCACATACAGAACAAATGCCTCTATCGGCTACAGATGGAATTCTGGAATTACGATAAGTCTATATGGTCTGCGAAGTAATGTTGCTTCGTCAAGTATAGGAGGATTTACTTATAACCAATTTGGTATTAGGACAAAACTATTCTTAGAACAAAAATAATCTATCAAAGTAAATTAAGACGTTCCATAAGAATCGGTTTTTTGGATCTACTGACTGGAATAACATCGCGATTTATCAAGACGCTATTGTCTTCTATATCCACAATCTTAAGTATATTAATTATATAAGAACGGTGGACTTTTAGAAAAGTATCAGGCGCTAACTTATCTTCTACTTTTTTCATGGTAGAATGTACAGTGTAGTTTTTCTCTTCAGTTTTGATCAGAATATAATCTCCTTTAGCTTCTATAAGGTAGATACTATTCATTTCGATTTTAATCAATCTTCTATCTATATTGACATATAGAAAATTGTCTGTTGTTTTTTCTTTAATTGGTGGCGGCTCAGTCTGAGGACTTGTAATTTTATCAGCTATTGGCTTTTTAGTATTACGAGCTTTAGCTACCGCTTTTTTAAATTTTTCTGAATCGATTGGCTTCAGTAAATAAGCTACAATGTTATCATACTCAAATGCATCAATGGCGTGATCGCGATCACCGGTTATACATATGATGGGTGTGTTATGCTTTAACGTCTGTACGAAATCAATCCCACTAAACGCTGGCATATTCATATCTAATAAAATCAAATCTACTTCATGATGATTCAAATACTTAATGGCTTGGATGGCGTTATCAAATTCTTCAATGACTTCCAGGCCACTGATTTGCTTACACATCTGTCGAGTGATAAGCCGAGCTGTAGCTTCGTCATCTATAATAATACACTTCATGATTCTAATTGATGTGATAAAACATAATCTTGCATGACATTCAGTCTATTCATAAATTTTTCGTGACCCGATGCATCGTTATTTTTAAGCGATGCTTCATACTCGACTGAGAAAGTATAACTTTCTTTCATTCCGAAAATTGAAAATTTATGTTTGATCTTATGCACTAAATTGGCTGCCGCCTCATAATCATTTTTTTCTATATGCAATATATATTGATCTCGTTCTATGGGAATTTCCTTTAATGCAATATTCAATAATTGACTTATAAACGATTGATCATCGCCAGCCATATTATTGATATAATTCATATTAGGCTCTTCCATATCAGATATCATTAACGGGTATCGTGAAATAAAATGTGGTTCCTTTCCCGACTTCTGATTCCAGCCAAATATCGCCGTTCATAGACTTAATGATTTTCTTTACGATCGAAAGTCCTATGCCTGTAGATTCCTTTGATTTGGAAAGAGATTGGAATACTTGAAATATTCTATCGAAGTGTTTTTCTTCTATACCTATTCCATTATCCGAAATCGAAAACAGATGGTACTCTGATGACGACTCACAATTCCATTCTATGACACCATTTTCTTTAGGAACAAACTTGACAGCATTCGTCATAAGATTCTGTACGATCTGTTCTATTTTTCTTCGTGACATGACAATCTTCGGCATGTTGTCCGAGATCACTAAGTCTATTGATTTAGGAATATGTATGAATGTCGCCGTCGCTTTAATGATCTCATACATATCTAATTCTGCAACATCATCATCTACTCTATCAGCTGTAGAATATCTCAATATGCCACTGATTAAGTTATCCATACGTTCGATAGCGGACGTAATCATCCCGAACATCTCAGGCGTCTCATCCGTAAATGAATTACCCTTATCATCTCTGATCCATTGCACAAGTGAGCTTATACCTCTTAAGGGGCTCTTGAGATCATGAGAAACGACATGTGCATATTCCTTTAATTCACGATTATTAGACTCTAAGTCTTTTAATAGTTTGTCTGTTTGAGTTTGTAGAGCTTTTATCTTGGAAATATCTCTTGCAATGCCTTGAGCTGATGTCGCTTTCCCATTTTTATCATATAACAAGCTTGCATTTATCTGTATGTATACAGGTTTTTTATTCTTGTCAAAAATGGTAAGCTCTACGTCTTTAGCATATCCAGAATCTATCATAGATTGGAATGCCCTCATCATATTATTCTTGTCAAACTTTTGGACGAATTGCATAAGGTTCAGTGGTTCTTCTGAGCTATTGCCATCCTCAATACCTAATAGATCCTTAGCGGCTCTATTATACTTGAGAATATTACCCGACAAATCCACAAGGGCATAGGGATCGAGAATATTCTGTATCAATCCGGAAAGTTCTGAATCTCTTTTTTCTAATACATTTTCTACTTGATCCTTAGCCTCTTTGAGTTTAAGAGTTAGATTATATAGTTCCGTTGACTTGGATTCAAGTATTCTTTCAGCTTCCTTACGAGCCTTTTTTTCTCTATGAAAAGCTCTCTCCAGTATTTTTGGATCAATCGTTTTCATATCAACCAATAACACTTACATCAAACTGCACTTCAGTTCCATCCTCCTTCAGTTTACTAATTTGTATATCAGAGTCCGCCTTGTAATACTTAAAGGTACTGTTCATCAGACCGAGTCCAAACATATACATAGCTCGACTTGATTTATACACCATCTTAAGACTTGTCGGCGTTCTTTCTATAAGTTCAAAAGTTGGCAATTCAGCGTCAGGGTATATCTTACGAACCTCCACATGGATATGATTCTCTACTGAAGCCAACATATCAAGTGGATCAGTATATCTATCCAACATCTGAGGGTAACTGCGTTCTATCACACTGAAAAAATGCTCGCCGTACACCTGCAATAAGTCATTAGTAGAAATATCTGTCTCTATGCTTAGATTAGTAAGTAGCTGAAGCATCTCATCAAAAGCATAAGTGCCTATGGCTGTATAGCTACCGCCAGAATCGAGTTCAGATTTAGTAATGATCTTATCTACAACCTCTAATCCAAATTTATCTTCTACTAAATCAAGAAATTCGGTAAATACGATACCTTTCATAATTATTACTTTATTGGGTATTGTGAAAACTAAAAAAATAAGACTAATTACAAGGGTGTATTATCTTCCTGAGGCAAACTGATTAAGCGTCCAATAGCGAATAATGTTATGTATTATTTCTACATAAGCATTATAGTCTAAGGGCTTAACAAAATATCCAGCTATACCCTGCTCGTAGCAATACTTAATGTCACTTAAATTTTCAGAAGTGGTTAAGATGACTACAGGAATATACTTAAGATTCTCGTCAGCTTTAATTCTTGTCAAAAATTCTTTGCCATTAAACAAGGGCATATTAAGATCAAGAAGTATTAACTCAGGTGTAATTTTTTTAGGACCAAATAACAGATCAATAGCTTCTTCTCCATTCTCAGCAAAGTCTATTTTATCTTCGTCATCAAACTCAGACATCACTCTCCTAAACTTGAGAATCTCTATTTGGTCATCTTCTATAAGGAGTATATGAATTGTATTTCGAGTCATTATTATTAGATGACCTATTCTGCTATTTGATTATAGTGTTAGGTATACTACAAAGATATATTAATTGCAAAAGAAATGCACAGCCTAATTATATATTAAATCATGAATAACAAAATTTAATTTAATTCCTATAAAAAATAGAGTCCCAACGAACAGTCGGGACTCTATCATGAGTATAATATTCAGCATTACTCAATAGCTTTTTATATGAAATTGTCTTCTATTCTACTATAATCATTTTCTTAGTATCAGAATAGCTATCACATACAACCGAATAATACAATATCCCTGTTGCACCTATAAGCTTAGCGTCTATATCAAAACTACTCTCTCCTTCTCTTAATTCTTTCTCTACACTATACAATATCTTACCACTTGCATCAAAGATTTCTAACTTGACATTTTGAGCCTTTGGTAGATAGACTTTTATTGTTGTCTCATCAGAGAACGGATTTGGTGCATTCTGATAAAGTATATAATTCTCTTGATCTGCTATCGACATAAGTGATAATGATGGCACACGAGTCTCCCATGATTCATTAACATAAATCTCAGGCCTGATGTGCTCTTCTACAACTGACATGTGTATCTCGTCAGTAGTCCCATCCTCGACATCCAAATAAAATAACGGTATGCTCGGACCTGATACAGCACCATCAGTAGAATGCCAACTCACATGGACTTGTCCTTCGTCACCAATATGGAAATTCTCTGAACTTAAATCTACACTACCTGGAACAAGCCCTATGACATCAGCTCCTGAAAGTTCTAATGTAAACTGGAACCCGTATATCAGTTCATTGTCTTTTGAGAACACAGGAATTAGAGTCCCTTTCTCAGAACTTATCGTACTCTCAGTATAATATAGTTCATGATAAGAACGCTTCTCAAGATCGTAAGATTGGGCTGACACATCTACTGATCCGTTGACATCTCCTATTTTAACCCCTATAAAGTTATTGTTTACATTTTCTGATTCCATAGCTCGATCTATGATTGTCTCACCAAATGGGAACGGATGTAAATTATCTGAAAAATTATATTCAGAATCAACAAACCTCCAAGACTCATTATTCTTAAATGTATCTACAACTCCCAATATCAACTTACGTAATTCTATCAGATCAATGGCTGTTACTCTTTCATCATTAGTAACATCTGCTGCTATAATACGATACGGAGAATCCAGAAGTTTTCTTCCTATGACATGTGACTGAATATGTATCAAGTCTAAAGTCGACACACCATTTAAGAAATCAATATTTTTCTCTGCACGTAATGAGTAAGTTTCGGACATAGGCATATCACTAAATATGAAATGGCCGTCATCATCTGTCATATCCAAATAATTTTCTGCTTCACCCATTACGAGATGTGTTTCTACATCTGAAACTGGCTCAACTTGTTCTGTCATTATAGTACCACCTATCGCTGCTCTCATAGATGTATTATCTGGACATGCATTATTATTATCCTGTAGTTCTATCATAGCCGTACAGAATGATTGGTTGCCCGCCTCATCCGTAACCCATATATCTACTGCAACAGTTTCTTGTATTCCATTAGGTATATCGCTACAATCAAAATTGATAAAACTCTCAATGCTATTAGGCTCAAAAGATAATATCAAATCTTCTGGTGCTGTACAATTATCAGAACTGGATGCATTAAAATCAGCGACCCATAATTGTAATTCTCCATTAGATGACATAACTCCTGCAGTAAGATTGACACAAGCTGCATTAGGCGCTTTGTTATCCTCGATTGTAATCACCTGGTCACAGGTTGTATTGTTACCACAACCATCAAATGCGGACCATAAGACTGCGATCTGTCCAGCCTCAAGATCATTTAATGTCACAGTAATATTATCAGTCTGCGCATCACCTATTACATCAAATGTGCCATTGTTATCAGTATCTATCTGATACGTCCAATCTACATCTTGTATAAATCCACAACTATCATCCATTGCAGAATTCGTTAATACTAATTCCGGAAGCGTACAATTATCTGAATTGAGGCCTACCGTTATATCATCACATGATGTAATAACTGGACCTTCTGACTCAGTAATTTTTATCTCTTGCTCGTGAGTCCATATACCCGTCATATCACTATCTGGTGCATTAGCTGGTCTCTGACACCAGTCTACTACCGTCCATGTATTTAATATCTTGAAGCATACATTCTGCGCAAAATAGAACGTATCAGATTCTAAACTTATACCGACCATAGAACATCCTGCTGCATTTAGTTTAGGCTCCTCATCAGGGAAGCCATTAGCGCAGTCACCTTCAAAATCAGCAGGCCAAATAATATTATCTTCTGTAAATGGATCTGCAGCTTGCAGTGTAATAATCTGCTCACATTGCTGACCTGTCGCGTCTACTGTCCATGTCCTCACAATACGTCCAGTGCTACAATCAGTTAGCGATTGTACATCATCTACAAATGATGAAGGCTCCAAGTTACAAATAGAAGAACTTGCTGGAGCTCCAGTAAGATTAATATTTTCATAATCTTGGGTACATGTAATCGTCACATCGTTAGGACAATTAAAGTTCTGTAATGGGAAATCGGAAACATGGACCCTTACCATACATTCTGCACTATAATCTCCTGCTGTTCCATACATCTGATTACCATCAGCGTCATCCCATACTCTGAGCATCACTTGTATCGGACTATTACTTACGTCTGCACAACAGACTTTTATAGTTTCTCCAAACTCAAGATCACTCTCATCCCCGCATGCGTCAGTCATTCTTAATACTTGATAATCTAATGCTGTACAATTATCAAAAGATCCATCATCAAATATTTCTGCTGTCAATTCTGCTACTCCAGAGCTACTTAATGAGACATGTAGGTCTTGATCACATACAATATTAGGCTCGGAATTATCTACAACATTTATTGAGAATGTACATCTATTAAAATTACTACATTGATCTCTCACTGTAATCTTAACGGTATGCATACCTGCAGATAGATTAGTCAAATAGTATTGTCCTCGAGGACTTTCTGTTACGGATCCTGGCGTCACAGTAATCAAAGTGTCTTTTATACTACCACATAATTCCGTAATCTCTGGTAATAATTCGTTGAGATATATATCTGCCGTACAATCATAAGGTCGACTCGCCACTGTAATATCCGTAGGACAATCAGTAAACTGAGGTGGCATATTGTCTAAAACTTTAATCGATTGGAATCTTTCTATCGGGTTGACACCAGGCACGATAGGCTCACACATATCTCTGATAATCCACTTACGCAATATCTCATAACTACCTACACAATTATATAATATCTGATCATCCCAATTATAAAAATGAGAACATAATCCATCCCCTGTCTCACTAATAGGCACCCCACCTATCGTAGCCCATCCAGTACTATCAGGATGCGTATAGGACTCGTCAAGAACGATTTGCTCACATGTTACTCTATCTGTTATAATCGTATCCGCTGGAATAACAACATCATTAATATCGAAGCTCGTAATCGTAATAGTCTGATTGCATTCGATTACATTATTACTCTCATCGGTTACAAACCATGTTCTCTCAAGTGTGGCAGATGGATCCTCACACATACCCAATGAAGTAAAATTATCTTCATAACTAAAGTATATTTCTTGCTCACATGATTCTACTTCTGGCTCACCTGTAACTTGCGGTAAGAATATTTGATTACATGAAATAGTAACATCTTCTGGACAAACTACCTCTGGTATCAATTTATTCTCAACTAAAAGATTCCCCCAACAACAATTACCACCTTCACAATCAAAACATATTCTGACCGTCAATAATTGACCTATATGAGATTCATCTACGATATTAGTGCCATCGGTAGAGTTACCTATTTCAGCACCATCTTCATCTATTAATGTAATACACATATCATCTATACAACCGTAATCACCACCCGGACCCAGTAATATCGCAGCTGTGACTACTTCCATACAGTCAGGACCTAAACTCAGATTAACCTGCCCAAGACAGTTAATCTGATTTCCAGCTGGCTCATAAGGTAAGACAGTAATAGAGAAATCACACGGTACAAGATTCCCTGCATTATCTACATAAAATAAATCCATCTCATGGAATCCTGCCGTGAGGCCATCAGTCACAAGATTAGATGTTAGATTAGCTGTGCCACAATTATCTATTACAGTAGGTAATGTCAGTGCCGACAATGGCGCCGTACATTCTCCAGCTTGTAATTGTACAACCTGATCTACACAACTTGATGGATCTACAAATGGTAGCTCTCCATCATTAATTGTAACATCAAAACTACATTGTGATTTGTTACCATGAGCATCTAACATTGTGTAGAACACAGTGGTTGTTCCTACCTCAAAATATTCAGTTATCAATTCGCCTTGAGCAAAGTCACCAGATGCAGGCAGACTGATATCATCATTCGTTTCGTATCTTATATCTCCGATTCCAAATCCGCAATTATCAGCAACTAATGGATGCCTCCATGTAAAAAAAGCACCACACTGATTAGGATCATTATTGATCACGACGTCAGATTGACTATAAGGAATTAACTCTAATATTTCTAATGTCGCAGATATAACTTGCCCCGTAGTAGGTCCGTCATTCTGTACACTTAATGTCCATGTACCCCCTGCTGATTCGCCATATAATAATGATAAGTCTCCTATCGCTTGATAAGTCTCACTACCACCTAATGGAGCACAAGTAATTGCACTCAAAGCAATATCTGACATCTCATCAATTGTAATATCAATGTCAGATGTGCCAGAACATAAATTATTAAATAATGTAATCGTGCTTCCAGAAGGGCTTGTAAGTGTCACACTTATATCACCAGCATCAGGTATATCTATCACAATATCAGTGACATTAATATCACCAACAGTAATACCTGCTGGTACATTATACAATATTTCAGTACATGCATTTGCTCCGATAGCAGAAGGCAATTCTAACATATATCTGGTCGTATCATACTCTGCACAGAAAGGTGCTATCTCATCTATAACCGATACATCAAACGAACAAGTCGCTACACTCGGAACTGCTTCTTGCAATGCCACAGTTGTACCATTATCAGACATCAATGGTAAGCCTGTATTGAATTCACCAAATGAACCTGTGAAACATGACGTCCCAGAAAAGAAGTCGCTGGCATTATCATGATCACAAATAATTTGTCGATAGATATTATTACCATTGACTTGTCCATCAAACGTGTAAGCGGAAGCACTGTATCCATTGATAGAAACGCCATCAATAACACGTCCCACAAATGAAATATAATATCCTGCGGCAGATGCCGAATTAATAACACTAAACTCTTGAGTGTACACACCTCCGACTGGCAATACTGTACCGTTAGGCACATTATAAGTTTCAGTATCCGGAGATTCTCGTACAATATCAAGACAACTTATATCCATACTCGCTGGACCAAAGTTTGTAATCTCAACACCTGTCACAGTACCATCTTGTATAACTTCCGTTATCAATAACAAAGGCTGATCTATAACTGTATACTCTACTGTATGATCTCCTACTGGGAACAAGTATCCACTTGCATCTTCAAATCCGCATTCTATTGTTACGCCAGCCTCATCGGTTATCTCATACATTACCGTCAAGTTATTAGGACAGTTATCTTCAAAGGAGACTGGAGCTATACCATTAACAATGACTCCACATGTCTTACTATCACTTGTCAATGTTATATTATCAGGACACTCAATTGCAGGTGGTGTATGAAAGTCATTAACGATGATTTTAAGCTCGCAAGTACTTGTATTTCCACATGCATCTTCTGCAACATAAGTCAATATAGTTAATCCTACATTAAATAAATCTCCTGACTGAAATCCAGTACTATCCGTTCTTGTTATTGTAACATCAGAACATTGATCCTCAGCGACAGGCAGTGCAAAATTGACATAAGAACTACACCAACCATCTGGTGCATCTACCACAACTGGCGGCCTTGGACAATTAACAAATGATGGTGGCGT
>CAZBXL010000084.1:0-13474 GCA_964495785.1 uncultured Saprospiraceae bacterium
TTGCGTCTATTAATCGAAAAAAACATGCTTTTTATCTAAGATGCGTGTATAAAACGGAACTATGCTTAACATAGTAGCTGTTATAGCATTATATTTGTCATCAAATTAAAGATCTTATGAAAGTAGAAAACGCAAAAGCGCAGATGAGAAAGGGACTTTTGGAACTATGTGTCCTCTCTATTATCTCCAATAAAGAAATGTATCCGTCAGATATTATAAAGCAACTCAAGGAGTCTAAAATGATAGTTGTAGAAGGCACTTTGTACCCTTTGTTAAACAGATTAAAAAACGGAGATCTTCTAAGTTATTCTTGGAAAGAGTCTACCTCAGGACCGCCAAGAAAATACTATCAGATTACTGATACGGGAAAAGAATTTCTCAACGAACTCATTAGCACTTGGGATTCATTAAATAATGCTGTAAAACAATCAATTCAAAACATTTAAGATGACGACCATAAATTGAATATAGAATACAAAGCTATGTTCTTAAAATTTATAGATCATCATTAATCAAAAATCAGAAAAATTATGAAAAAAGTAATCAATATAAACTTAGCTGGAAGGGCATTCACGATAGATGAAGATGCATATGCAGAATTAGATAAGTATCTTAAGAATCTTGATAAACACTTCTCAAGATCACAAGGATCAGAAGATATTATGTATGACATTGAAAATCGTATAGCAGAACTTTTTGAGGAGGATAGAGTAGGTGGTCCTATTGTATCGTTACCGAAGGTCAACAATATGAAACTCACGATGGGGATGCCAGAGGATTTTGCTACGGATGATACAGATGGTTTTTCTAAGACTTCATCCAAAAAGAAAAGAAAGAAAGCTAAAATGGATTCTGGACATTCAAAGCGATTATTTAGAGATCCAGATAACAAAGTATTGGGTGGTGTGGCATCAGGATTAGCCGCTTACTTTGGTATCAAGGACCCCATAATCATTAGGATATTGCTCATTATGCTTTTCTTTGCTTTCGGATTCAGTGCCTTAATCTATATCATATTATGGATAGCAGTACCCCTTGCTAAGACGAGCAGTGACTTCTTAGCGATGCGAGGAGAAGACATTAATATAGATAACATTGCAAGGACAGTAGAGGATGGATTTAATGATCTTAAAGATAAGTTTGAAGAATTTGGCAATGATCTGAAGACGCGTATAAAGTAAGCTATCATATAATTAATTCATTATCAAAACTCAGAATCAACATGGAAGAAATGATTACACTACTCATCCGACTCGTAAAGAATGGAAAAGTCATCGACTATATGGATTAACGTATAGACATGTACGCTTAATGATAAGAAAGAGATTCAATTTATTTTGGATCTCTTTTTTAATGGATAATATCTAAATTAGATTAAGATGGAATATGATTAGTATCATCACTAACCAATGAAATTCTTAAATTTATATTTATGCAAGACTTTCTGCTATGGGATAGGGTTTCACGAAATTTAAGAGATGTTCTTTTAATATGTTTCTCTGTAATGATCTCACATTCGTTATATGGTCAGATATCACTCACTCCTCGATTAAGTTATAACTGGGCTAACTACCGAGTTAATGCTTGTCATACAGATGGATGTCCTAATACGAGAAGTAATATAGGAATTGGATTAAATGCTTATAATAAATTATACAAAGATCTAAATTTAGTTGCGGGTATAAATTTTTACACCAATAAAGTGTCGTATCCAGATGGTGGGTTTTCAGTAGGTGATTTAGAGTTTAGACATTTTGATATAAAGATCGGAATTGAAAATAGCATATTTAACGAGAGGACTAAAGTAGGGGTGGGACTTCAATTAGAGATTATGTACAGTCTTAGAGACATAGATAATAGAACCAATCAATTTGTTTATCCTTCAATGCAGAACTATTATGGGTTTGAATTGACCGCAAGACATCAATTAAAGAATAATATTGAGTTATTTTTTGATGCTTTTTTTAATTTGAATCTGCCGAATAAAAATAGCGTTGTTCTATTATATCACACTAATTTTCAAGTGGGAATTGGATACCCTTTAAAATTAAAAATCTAAATCTCTCAAATGAAAAAGATTATTAAGAATGCTATAATATTATTGACTTTTATTTGGCCTGTGTTTTCTATAAGTCAAGTTATTGTAACACCAAAAATTAGTGCTACACATAATCATTATTATTGGAATATAGAATCTCAAACAGGTATAGAAAACCCTCAAGAGTGGACGTGGGGTGTAGGGGCAGTAGCGAGACTTCCACTACATAAAAAGTTATATGGACTACTTTCATTTAGTATATATCCATTTGGGCTAAAATATGTAGATGAGAGTTTCGGGGCTGACGTTCCAAACTTCATTGAAACTACCTCAACTGACATTTTTGATGTTAAATTAGGTTTAGATTATAAGCTTTATCCAAAGACTTTATTAGGTGTAGGTATAGAGATGGAACAATATTTTAATTCAAAGCTAACTACTTCGTTGAGTACTGTACGTGACAGGAATTTTTTAAATCAAAAGTATTTTGGGGCCGAGATATCCCTTACTCAATGGATTGGAAAAGTAGAAATATCAGCAGATGTTTTTATAGGATTACATGAGGGTGGCATTGGATCTTCTTTTCGTCCTTCTGACGGAACGTTATTGTTTTATAACCATAAAAAATTGCAAATAGGTATAGGAATTCCTATTGATTTGAAGTAGAAAATATAATCAGTGGAAGATATTTTCTGTTATTTGATATTCTGAAATGTAATTTCGATTAACATAATTTCAACAATCTAAGCTAACTCCATTTTTAGTTTAGATGTTGTACTATAAGTCTTGATTGTAGCAAAGTTTTACTTGGTACTTTAAACTCGAACGACGATAACGAAATAGTAGAATAGTAAAAATCCAGCATTATTCTTAAGATTAGAGCAATGTATGACTTCATCTTTTTAGTTGTATAATATTTTATCCTATCAGATTGAATATTTCGTTCGCGGTAACTCACGACAGTTCTATTAGATTACTTGTATTAAGTAGATACAACAGCTGAATCTATCGGTATGTATAATGAGCCTTTAGAATTAATTAATGACTATGATAAACTTTATTCTTATCCCGTCTACTATGATGGTATGGGCAATAAAACATTTGATAAAAAACCACAATCATTTGGAAATAATGTTGACAACTTCTATGGAATAATTGTTAAGTTAGATTTTGATATAAAAGGTAAACTACTCAAAACTACTAAACAGTTATATCTAACTTTCTAATAATATATAATGCTTTGTTTGTTTCAACTGGGATTGATGTCATCATTGTTAAGATATTCACTAATGCTTTATCTCGCAATGATGATCTCACATTCGTTATATAGTCAGATATCACTCACTCCTCGATTAAGTTATAATTGGGCTAACTACCGAGTTAATGCTTGTCATACAGATGGATGTCCTAATACGAGAAGTAATATAGGAATTGGATTAAATGCTTATAATAAATTATACAAAGATCTAAATGTAGTTGCGGGTATAAATTTTTATACCAATAAAGTGTCGTATCCAGATGGCGGGTTTTCAGTAGGTGATTTAGAGTTTAGACATTTTGATATAAAGATCGGACTTGAAAATAGCATATTTAACGAGAGGACTAAAGTAGGGGTAGGACTTCAATTAGAGATTATGTACAACCTTCGGGATATAGACAATAGAACCAATCAATTTGTTTATCCTGCAATGCAGAACTACTATGGTTTTGAATTGACTACAAGACATCAATTAAATAATAATATTGAATTATTTTTTGATGCTTTTTTCAATCTTAGTTATCCAAATAGGGGTGTTATAGATTTATTATATCATACAAATTTTCAAATGGGGATAGGATATCCTATAGTCAAATTAAAATCTAATCATGAGTAACAAAATTGGATTTTATTTCACTTTAGTGATAATTTTTTGTCCATTAATATTATTTGGACAAGTTTTAATAACGCCTAAAATAAGTACTACTCACAATTATTATTATTGGAATTCTAATCCTACAATAGAAGATGTCCAAAAATGGACTTGTGGCATAGGAGCCGCGGCACGACTTCCTCTCAGTAAAAAATTGTATGGACAATTTTCATTTAATGTTTACCCATTTGGATTAAGACTGAAAGATGAAAGAAAAGATTTTCATGATCCAGATTTTGTAGTAACAACCTACACTGATATTTTTGATATCAAGTTAGGATTAGATTATAAGCTTTATCCTAATACGTTATTGGGTGTTGGTATAGAAATGGAGCAATACTTTAATTCAATCAGTACTTTCTCTCTGAGTAGTTTGGAAGATATACCTTACGTTAATCAAAAGTATTTCGGCTTTGAATTGTCTCTAACCCAGTGGCTAAAAAAAATAGAGATCTTCGCAAATGTTTTTATTGGATTGCATGAAGGAGGTGTAGCATCTTATCCATCATTATCTAATGGTAAGCTAGTGTTTTTCTCCCATAAGAAATTAGAATTAGGTATAGGTTTTCCTATTGGTAAGAGGTAGTTTACTGTGAAAAAATTTAAAAATTTTCAGGTGAAATTTGATCGCATTTTTATTAAGCGAATATGAGCTTTCACTCAGTAATATTCAATTTATCTTAGCTAAATAACTACCTTACAGATATAAAGCAGAATAATGAAATTGAATCTACTTAGTTGTGATGCTCCTCGACCAGATCGGAGAGCGATTACCAAATGTATTGCAGAAGTCTCATCAAATATAGACGATAGCCTTGCTGGTGAGTTAACAGATATTCTCTTAGAAGGTGATGCAGTAGATATTGAGGTTGAGGATAAAAATTTCAGCTCAGCATCACGAGCTTTACGAAAGTTGAGTATCGATTACGAAATAGTAGAATAGTAAAAATGCAGCATTATTCTTAAGATTAGAGCAATGTATGACTTCATCTTTTTAGTTGTATAATTCCTTTTCCAATCAGATTGAATATTTGGTTCGTGGTAACTCACGACAGTTCTATTAGATTAATTGTATTTAGTAGAAACAACTATAAACCAACAAATCAAGGCACACGTTAATTCGCTATTGTTGTCATGGATTAACCTTTATCAATATGCGTATCGTTTTGTTATTTATCGTTACATCAACTATTATGTCATGTTCAGAAGCTGAAAATGTAACACCTACTGGACCTATGGCTTCATGTCTGATGATGAATTTTTTCCGACTGTCGTTCCAGAACTAAGACCATTTTATATCGCATTCGAAGAGGCAGCAGCAGCCAGAGGCTTTGATATAGACTTGACGAAAGAAGGCGTCACTGGTAACATAGTAGAACTTGGTAATAATGCAATTGCCGGTGTTTGCGTCCATCGAGACGATGCACCTAATAGAGTAGCTGTTGATATCGGTATCTGGAGAAGTTCATCTGATGCATTCAGAGAGGTGATTGTGTTTCACGAGTTGGGACATTGCGTGCTCGGCAGAGATCATTTAGATGAACAACAAGAGGGCATGTGTCAGAGCATCATGCATAGTGGGCTTACGGATTGCAAAATTCCTCTTGATGATTCTATACTAAGAGAAGAATATTTAGATGAGTTATTTTTCAATTAGAGAATTAATCTCCTTTCATCATTTATGTACTAC
This sequence comes from uncultured Saprospiraceae bacterium, assembly GCA_964495785.1. Taxonomy (GTDB): domain Bacteria; phylum Bacteroidota; class Bacteroidia; order Chitinophagales; family Saprospiraceae; genus RFSX01. Next base: position 5,639 of record CAZBXL010000084.1, read on the forward strand.
TTACAATTAGCCTTCTCTGTATTCGATCTTTTCATTCTTAAAGAAGATAAAAAAGAAGACCATCACACCGGCTGCAAATAGAGCAGGGAATGTCCATATGTCTACCCAACTATGAATGCTTGTATCTCCTATTAGATTATTATCAGTTATCTCACCTGCTACCCAAAATCCTATAAGCATTCCGATCCCATATGTAGCAAGTGTTATCAATCCTTGTGCAGCACTCTTAGCCGTTTCACCAGCTTTGCTGTCTGTATATATTTGTCCTGAGACGAAGAAGAAATCATAACATATACCATGAAGTGCTATCCCTATGATGATCATAAATAGTCCATCGTCTCCCGCGTAAGCAAATAAAAAGTATCTAATAATCCATGCCATCATGCCGATGATAATTGTCATCTTAAATCCAAATCGTTTGAAAAAGAATGGGAGCAGCAACATCATCAAGACCTCTGATACCTGGCCTATTGTCATAAGTCCAGCTGAGTTTTCTATATTAAGCTCTATGAGAAACGGATTAGCTTGAGCATAATAAAATGCTAATGGAATACAAATAAGAATACTGGATAGAAAGAAGATGAGGAAATTCTTATTAGCTAATAACTTCAGTGCATCTAAGCCTAAAATCTCTGCGATACCTTTAGCTTCTTTAGAAGTGGGAGGTGTAGAGGGAAGTGTAAAACTAAAAAGCCCCAATGCTGCAGAAGCTATAGCTGTCATTATAAATGTATTAGCTAATAAACCATCATCTATAGTCGCTGGAGCATCCCACTTAAATGCAAAACTGATAACTAATCCAGCTATGATCCATCCCACCGTACCCCATAATCTGATGTGAGCAAAATCTTTAGCTGGGTCATTCATTTGATTAAATGCTACAGAGTTAACTAATGCCAGAGTGGGCATGTATAGAATCATGTATCCTAATAGGAGAGGGTAGAAGTTGGAGAAGTCACCACTTGTGGCCATCATATACATCAGACCAGCTCCAAAGAGATGTAGCACTGCCAATATTTTTTCTGCATTAAAAAATCGATCAGCGATTAATCCTATGATGAACGGAGCGATGATAGCTCCCCATGATTGTGTAGAATAGGCTTGTCCTATCTGTGCACCATTAGCACCAAGATTACTTCCTAAATAGGTGCCTAATGTGACAAACCATCCTCCCCAAATAAAAAACTCGAGGAACATCATTAGTGATAACTTAATTCTAATACCTGTATTCATTGGTTGTTTAGTTTATATTTTGACTAGTGTTTTTCTTAAGAATTAGAAATATTAATAAGTTTATAATCGCTTGATTTTTATATTTCTAAACCAGACAGCATCTCCATGATCTTGCAATGCAATATGGCCTGCGTCAGATTGTCCAAAATCAGGAAAGTCCACAAATTTGCTTTTAGCAATCATCTCGTTCCATTCTTCATTACCCATTTCGAAATCGACAACTTTATATCCATTTAGCCAGAACTCAACTTTTTGATCCTTGGATATAATTCTCACTTTATTCCACTCTAAAGCTGGATTGACCGTCACATACTCACAGGCGATCAAGTCATAGAGGTCACCAGCTCTATGTTTTTCATATTTAGTATCAGGATGACATGTATTATCGAGTATCTGCATCTCGGGACCTGTTTGCCATCCGCAGCAATATTTCTCGTCTTCTACGACATTGAAGAAGATACCACTGTTACCACAGTTAGACAATTTCCATTCTAAATTGAGTTCAAAGTCCTTGTATATTTCTTTAGTGATAATGTCTCCGCCATCTCCTTCTGTTGCAGGATTAAAGTAGATCTGCTCACCGTCGGCTGTCCATTTAGGAGAGATGTTGTCTGTATTAAATCCTTTAAATTGATCTAATGACTTGCCATCAAATAATAAGGTCCAACCCTCTGCTTTTTCCTTTTCAGATAAAGTATTAGGTGTCATGATAAAGTTGTTTTTAAGAACTTTGCCTTTCTTGCCTTGAGGGATTTGATTCATTGTGTACCATCCTTCGGTAGACCATAGAGAATGGTTGAGTTCGCTTACGAAGTGGTTTTTTATTCTCACATAGATAACGTGACCCTCCTTCATACCATCAAGCTCCAGAAATACTTTCTTACCACTATCGAAAACGCTCGCTGATTTTACATTAAGTATTTGTTCATCTAATTTAGGACCTCCGTAATCCGCAGTCGGTTCATATCGCCATTGTACAATTTCGTAATCCTCTGGAGACCATCCGTCTCCTTCTTTGAGAGGTTCTGTTAGTTCTATTTCAACTCCATTAGACATGGCTCTGATGGCAAGCATTTCGAAAGTGCATTCATTATTATATGTCATCTGCTGTAGGCCAAACCATTTTTTACCAGACTGCTGCCAGTTACCAGGATTACCGATGCCGCCGGCATATAAGGTCTTACCGTCAGCACTCCATGCTAGTCTGTTGACACCAGCTTCTAATCCTTGTATGAATCTAAACACACATCCTTGTAGTTCGCCATTTATTTCTTCTACAAATACTCTTTTGACACCACCGTGGGTTACTTCACCATGTATCATTTGATTTTTATACGGACCTACATTGATAGCTAATGGTGTCGTAGGTGAGTTACCTATTTCGTCTTGAGGTAGCCATACTACGGGTGGTTTCTCCTTAAGTTGTGCTGTACCTTCAAAATCTACAGCTCGAGATCCAAACCAATCACCTTCTTGCACATGTAAGATCTTACTTGAAGGTAACCAGTCGCCTTGATTATCTGCGATATAGATGTCACCTCCGTAACCTACACCTATACCGTTAGGTGTTCTTAGTCCTGTGGCGACCTTTGTCATAGAACCGTCTGCGACAGAGACTTTGATACAGCTACCTCTATCTCTTGGCTGGTCTACCACACCAGCTCCACCAGGTTGTATACCTGTAGATAGATTAGCGTAGAGATATCCGTCTTTTTCGGCTAAGCCAAAACTAAATTCATGGAAATTATTAGAAGCTCCCCAGTCGTCACAGTGTGTTCGGTATTCATCTATAATATCATCGCCATTGGTATCTACAAGTTCTGTCATTTCTTGTTTCTGCATCACAAATATTCTATCGCCTACAACTTTTACACCTAAAGGCTCAGCGAGTCCTTGCGCTATTTTTTTATACGTGATATCTGATGCATCTTCGGCATCTAAGTTATCGATTATGTAGATGCCTCCTTCTTCGTCCCATAGACTTATGATAAGTCGACCATCAGCTAATACATCTAATCCTCCGACCTTAGGTTCGAAGCCCTCAGGTCTTGCTTGCCTTAGATTAAACGATGGGTGCATGGCGAGAAGCGGCTGCTTATCACCAGGGGTCTGAGTTACTATAGACATGGGTAGTGAGAGATCTTCAATACTTTTATGATCTTTTTTGTCATGACTGAACATTGAAGTCGGAATGACTTGCCAAGTATCATCGGTTGATTTTTTATAATTCAGAGACAAAAATTTTCCGCCTCCTCCTTGAAAGAATTCAATACGGAATGGATGGTAACCTTTTTTCATAATGGCACTATTTTCCCTCATAGATGTGCCATGCCATCCATCATGATCTATGAGTACCTCGTCTTGTATATAGAGCTTAGAGCCATCATCACTCCATAACCTGAAGTCATACGTGCCTTCTTTGTCAATATAGATATAACCATTACTCACTAAGGCAAAATCATCCTCAAGATCTTTAAAGTCATTACCAGAAAGATTATCAAAATTGGGTAAGATGCCACCCATGATCGGTTTCATAGAATCAAGGTTCTTAGGTATACGAGATGTTAGCTTAGGAATTTTATATATGCGAGTTACACATCCAGGGACATTATTATCTGGATCAATAATTTGCGATGAAAATTCTATGGCTTTGACTTCAGTAGAATCCTCTTCTCCTGTATAATCTGCAAGTGAAAAAATATAATTAACCATTTCTTTGAGGTCATAATCAGCAATCTCAGGATGAGGTGTCATGACTTGCTTGCCCCACACGCCTGCGCCTCCTTTTTTGATTTTGTTACTGAGCATAATGTTGTTTTCATCATTATGAGCATATTTCTGAGCTATAGAAATGTATGCAGGTCCTATTGTTTTTTTAATGGCATTATGGCAAGATCTACAGTCATGCTTACCTATAAGTTGAGCGCCGATAGGGAGACTTTTATCATCTGCATTAAATCCATCATCAAGGTTAGGATCTAATATTGTGGGTTTGCTTAACTTGATGATTAAGTCGTTATCTTCAGAATTATCTAAATTGATATCTATTGCAAAGTCAGTATATATTTTTCCTTTTTTATCTTCGACATCTTTTCCTGCAAGGACTATGTTATCGGCTTCCTCTATCATCATTTTGTCTATAACAGTCACATTGCCTTTCCAGTGGATTGGATAAGATGTGTCTCCGTCCTCTATGGTAAATGATCTCTTAAATAGGACCTGACCTAAATCATTCTTGGAGGAAGAAATCGTTTCTACAACATCAGTTGTGGTTTTAGTTTTTGAATTACTTAAGGTATACAGTAGTTGGAATTTGTTATCCAGCATTCTATGACCTCTGTAGTCTATCTCAGCATTAATTTCTTGATCCTCCATCTTATACGACCATGGATTATAGTCAACTGAATTAAGTATGTATGCATCACCTACGGATGTGGGTTGAGGCCCATGGGCTCCATCATATACTGCACCTTCTAAGTTGACAATACCTTTCCATGCTTTATACAAGGCACCATTTTGTGTATAATAACTGACATAAAAGTCATCTTCTAATTGTGCAGTAATCATACGCGGCTGCTCGTCCATTACAGATCTAAAAACCCATAAGCTAAATGGGTCTGATTGGTCTCTCTCAGTTGTTGTAGGTTCATTATTGCAGGAAATTAGCAGGATAAAGAGAAGAAGTGAGCTGAGATATTTCATTGATCTGAGTAGTTTAATTAGGCATTAAAATAGCTCTTTTTGATATTATTATTGAGATAGCTTGCTATCATATAAAAAAGATGCCTCATATAAAGCATTTTATGGCATAGTTTCTGCTTTTTTTCTGATGTTATGAATATTGAAGAAATCAACAGAAAGCACTTTATAGAGACCGACATGTACTACAGGGTTGGATATGGTCTGACATCTAAACTGACCAACTTTTCTAATGGTATTTTTACTGTAGAAGTAGTGATGACACGAAAGTGGTCTAAAGATTATAACATTACAGCTCAGGAGATAGCCTATCTATGGAAAAACTCACATGCGGAACTCAAAAATTCTATAGGCTGTAAAATATTCATTATCGACTCACGAAACTATCCTTACAAGCAAGCTCTCATGCACAGAGGTATTAAGCCCGGCTGTGATGCTAAAAAAGGAATCCTATTCAGAAAAGGCTACTTAAATTAATCAGTCTTTATTTTCTTAATCTGGTCGTAGACGATAGAGGTTTCGTATCCTCTTGATATTGCATATTGGATCGCTTTGTGCCTCGCGACGATATCATCGTATTTATTATTCTTATCTATTTGTTTCTGCAATATGGTATTGAGAGTGTCTAAGTATTCCTGCTCATCTATTTCTTCCATCGCTTTCTTGATACAGTAGCTTGAGATTTGGTTGAATTTCAGATTTTGTTTTATTTTATTTCTTCCCCATCGCTTCATTCTGAATTTTCCTCTAGCATATGTAATGGCGTATCGTTCTTCATTTAGAAAATTATCATTTATCAGTTCTGATATTATTTCCTCTAAGTCATCTCCATATACTTTAAGAGTAAGCAGCTTAGACCGGACTTCCTTGTGGCACCTCTCTTGGTAAGCACAGTACTTCTGTAATTTAGCTAAAGCGACTTCATTTATCATCCTTTTCAATTAATACACAATATTATTCATTTTGTAAACATTAGATTTACTTTTATACCATCGTTAGAAATTAATCACCTCACTAAACTTTTCTTTTCATGGATATCAATGTAGCAGCGTTAACCCAGAAAGCGGTCATCATGACCTTAGAGTATGTCCCTAAGGTCGCATTAGCAATTATAACCCTCGTTATAGGTTTTTGGGTCATTAAACGTATTGTTTATTTTCTTGAGAAATCAATCGGAAGAAGCGGGATAGACAATACGCTTTCATCATTTATATCATCGCTGATAAGTGTAGGTCTTAAGGTGATGCTCTTACTATCTGTCGCTGGAATGTTTGGGGTGAATACGACCTCTTTCCTGGCTATACTTGGTGGTCTTATGGTGGGTATCGGTATGGCAATCAATGGGACTCTGGGTCATGTTGCATCAGGCTTAATGTTGATGATTTTCAAACCATTTAAAGTTGGAGATTTAGTCATGATAGGTGGTGGGGCGACCACTGGTACAGTCGTATCTATTAATGCTTTTAATACAACTCTAAAAACTCTGGATAACAAACGTATCATTATCGCTAACAGTAGTGTGACTGATAATGATATAACTAATATATCTGGACAAGCTGTTGTCGGAGTAGAATTGACCTTCGGCATTGGTTATTCTGATAGCATAGATTTAGCTAGAAAGATTATTTTAGAAGTAGGAGCGTCGTGTCCTCATATACTTAAAGACCCTGCGCAAATGGTGGTCGTATCTTCTTTAGGAGATAGTTCTGTCAATCTCTCAACACGACCTTTCTGTAATAGCGAAAACTATTGGAAAACGATGTTCTACATGCAAGAGCACGTTAAGAAGGAGTTTGATAATCAGGGGGTAGGTATACCGTTCCCTCAGATGGATGTACATATGATACCTGCTAATTAGGAGTGAGTTGTTATTACACCATTGAATTATGCTGTAACTGAGGAGCTTACTACGATTGGTTAAATTACTATTATTACGGTAGTGTTTAATTTATTTTTTATTTTAGACAGCACAATAATCTCACTAACTATTGGATTGGATACATGCTATCAAGACAGATGACGATAAAGCGCTGAAAATGCTTTATGCTCAATCGAGGGAGCCATGTCGGTCTTGGCTGATCAAAAACTATAAAATAAGTGCCGAAGATGCGACTGAGATATTTCAGATTTCAGTTGTTATACTTTATGAAAATATCTGTTCTGGTAAACTCCAAAAACTTAACAGCAATATCAACACCTACCTCCATGCCATAGCTAAGAATAAAGTCATGGAACTAAGAAGACGATACCAGAAAATCGATCATCAGGAAAATTCTAAATTCTTATTCTCGAAGTATCTCATCGATGAAAGTCAAATCCAAGAGAAGAACGACTTAGAATCCAAAATAGAAACCTGTAATCAATTCCTGAATGAAATCGGCGATCCCTGTAAGACCTTGTTGCGTCTTTTCTATTTTGGCAAGCGAAGTATGACTCAGATTACAAATGAGATGGGCTATAAAAATCCGGATACCACAAAAAATCAAAAATATAAGTGTCTCAAAAGGTTACAATTAATGGCTATGAATCATAAAGAGAAGATAGGATAATGGAGGATCAAGCAAATATTGACATGATTAATCGGTATCTAAGAGGAGAACTGATGGATAATGAAGTGTCAGAAGTAGAAAAAAAAATATTGACAGATTCTGATTTTAGAAATTTGTTCTTAGAAATGAAGTCAACTGAAATCGCAATTAAATCAGAAGTCATGAGCGAAAAAATGGACATGCTCAAAGGGCTGGAAGTTGGTTATACTCAAGCTTCTACTCCTGACAAGCCTAAAAGTAGTCGCCTACTTTGGATCACTTTTGTTATCGCTGTATTGTCCGCATTAGGAGTTGTTGTATTCAATAAATTAAGTGATCGAGTTGATACAATAGCACCACCATCTATGGCAGAATT
>CAZBXL010000085.1:0-13368 GCA_964495785.1 uncultured Saprospiraceae bacterium
TTACAGGAATAGATGATTTGGATTCAGAAAATTTGAAACTATACAATGCATGTGTATTTGCTCCTGATGGCTTTACAGTAAGTAACAACTACTTCATCCAGACAAATGATGAAATTGAAACTATTAATAGATTTGAAATTACGGATGCTATCGGCAACTCAATTTTTATCAGAGAGGATTTCTCTCCTAATGACAGTTCTTTTGGTTGGGACGGAAGAATAAATCAAATTCCTCAAGAAGGTGCCTTTAAAGTGAGTGTTGCTTTTACTACTAAAAACAATATTGAGGTATCAGTTTCCCATATCATTTGTGCACTTAACTGTCAAGCAAATTCTCCATTCTTGTCTGGATACGAACCGCAAGGTCTTAATTTTAATAATCTGAGATGGCCAAATCAGCACGATGGCGTAGGTGGTTTTGATAGTACAGCACCTGCACTCTTTTGTCAATAAAAAAGCACAATCGATAAATAGTTAAATACATTCTCGATACTTAACTAACAGTTTATGTTTAGGAGACACACTAAATAAATGAAGCAGTTACTGAATATATTACTACCTGTTCTCTTAATCAGCTGCGGAAATAGATTAGACCAGCAACATCCATTAAATTCCTATTTATGGTTCAGAAGGCCCCTATCTCGAACAAACAAGATCAAATGAAGTCGATTTCCCGATACAAAAAACGATTAATGAACTTAAAAGCTTAGATCAAAATAGGCGTAGAATCATAAACAACTCCTAACTGTCCACTCTCAATACGTTAGTTATTAAAAAAATTATATGAAAAAATGGATTCTCAGAATTGTAGTCTTATTCATTATAACCTTAGGTCTCGTATTCATATTCTATGTATATCCTAAGCTTCCTATAATTAATGGTTATGCTGCTAAGAGGGCTTGCTCATCGGTATTTGTTGCTGGCAGAAAAACTGACAATATAAAAGCGGAAGATCTCAGTATCTTCCCACAAAATATAGCATCTTTAAAAATAGACAATGATAAAAAAATAGCATCTGCATCTGTATTGGGTCTTTCTAAATCAGAAGCTGTCTACAGACCAGGATTAGGTTGCAAATTAGTGATAGGTACAGATGACTACCCTACTACATACACAGAACCAAAGACGAAAATACTATTACCTACTGACAGTCTTCCGTGGCCGTATGGACTAAAAGAAGTAGACCCAAACTTAAGCCAAGAACAAAAAGAAAAATTAGAAGCTGCGATCGATGAAGCATTTGACTCTGATGACCAATGGGAAAAGAAAACCAGAGCTATGCTTGTCATGAAAAACGGACAACTCCTCACAGAAAGATATAAACCTCCTTACAATAGAGAGACGCCATTCTTAGGATGGTCTATGACTAAAAGCATCACTAACATTCTGTTCGGCATACGTGCTAAACAAGGTAAAATAGATGTTAAGAAAAACGATGTTCTTCCTCAGTGGTCTAATGATGACCGCCGCAATATCACAATAGACAACCTCTTACGCATGAGTTCAGGACTGCAATGGAATGAAGCTTATGGTTCTGTATCACAAGTAACCGAGATGTTGTTCTTAGAAGAATCTGCTCCTGATTATGCCATCTCTGCACCTAAAGAGTCAGAGCCTGGAACAGTATGGGAATACTCCAGCGGTACGACAAATATCTTAGGTCAAATTCTAAAGAACACTTTTGAAAAAGAGAAAAATTATCTTGACTTTCCCGAAGTCGCTTTATTTAAAAAACTGAATCTTACAAGTGCTCAGATAGAAACTGACGAAACCAATCATTACGTGCTATCCTCATACATGTATGCATCAGCAAGAGACTGGGCCAAACTCGGACAACTTTATCTGAATGAAGGTGTGTGGATGAATGATACAATATTCTCCAAAGAATGGCACGACTACTCTCTCACACCTACTCCAAATTGTAATGAGAAATACGGTGCCCACATATGGCTCAATGGCAATCCTAAAGAATATCCATCTTGCCCAGACGGTACTTATAAGTTTAGCGGATATGAAGGTCAGTATGTGATCGTAATACCATCACTTGAGATCGTTGTTGTGAGATTAGGATTAAGTAAGGGGCCTCCTTTTGATATGGATAAGGTGTTGGGGATGATTATTGATGCTGTGGGCTGATTATATTATTTTTCGTAGTGATACCTACATTGTAATATAACACACTTTTGATTTACTCCTTTTTTGCCTTCTATTCTATAAACAATTCTGTGTTCTCGATTGATCCTGCGAGACCAACATCCCTTAAAGTCGAATCTTAGTAATTCTGGTTTACCTATTCCAGATGCAGGGGTTCTTTTTATTGACTTTATTAACTCGCTTATTCTAAGGACAATGTCATTATCATTGTCCACCCAATACATAAAATCCTTCCATGCCGTTTCTGTAAATTCAAGATTCATTATAAAAACTTATCTATATCTACAGTTCTTGTTTTTCCTGAATCTGCTTCTTTGATAGACTTTAATAGCTGTTTTTTGTTTTCCTTAGAGCTCATAAGATATTCCGTTTCTACCATAGAATTATAATCTGAGATTGACATGACAACTACAGCATCCTTTTCATTATTATTTCTTGGGATCAATATTATCTCTGAATTCGAACTTACTTCATCTAAGTGAGTTTTTAAGTTCGTCCTAAAATTAGATACAGTAATGGTTTTCATATAAGAATATTTTGTACGTTATAACGTACAAAGTAGAATAATAGTTTGTAAAAACAAATCTTAGTTTTAAATAAATGAAATAAGGTAAGAATATCTTGATATAATTATCTTATACAACATTTTTAGTTGTCAGACTTTGAGTTCCAATCATACTTGGCTGTTCTTTCAACAATTATCTTTATGTCAACTTTAAACTAAACCCTTAACTACACTGATGGTCAAAAAGCTAAATTTGTTTATACCCATAACTCATTCTGAGTTTATACTTTTTAATAACAGTATCTAATTTTCTTTCTGTTTCAAGACTACAGATCCCAAACCTCTTTCTATCCAAATTTACTCTTTGTAAATCTTTTGTTCTTTTTCCAAATCCAGAATTAAAGAAATATTCAGGCAACTTAGGTTTGTTAATACTCCTGCTATATGTTAAGCGACTAACATGATTAGATTCAAATGAATATATAGATACAAATTGCCCAGGATGCAGATGCCCCGACTTAATTGCATTTAAGAATTTCTCTATTCCTATATCTGTTATTGGATTATCATAATGAAGGAGCATAGGAATGACTTTAGAATTAGAAGCTCCACAACTACTAAGGCTTCCTCCACTTGAAGTAGGAAATAATGAACCATTATCTATACCTATAATTCTCTCGGAAGGGAAAGGTATAGAGTCCATTAATTCTTTAATCCTTCTATAATTAGAAGTGACTACATCCTTGTATATAATTCTATTAGATTTATTTTCTTGTTCATTTTTATATCTAAAGTGAAATTCATAATGAAGATCCAAATTAATTGTACTGAGATAAGCCTCATTTAAATCCTCTGATTTGGATTCAATGATCGCCCAATCATCTGACTTTACATATTCATGAAAAACAGGAAGGCGTTTAATGCAATTACAATCGTACCCATTAGTCACAGCCTTTAATAGCCATTCATTACTCTTATTATAATTTTGAGATAGGTAAGCTACCTGAGCAGCGATTAATATATCTTTTAGAAAAACATACTCATAAGTTTCAAATATCTTATCGTATTCAATTACTACCTCATTAAATTTTTCATTGCTTATAAGATCTTCAATGGTAACGATACTTTGATGATAATCTCGATAGTCTGTTTGAGATTGTAAACAATAACTACCACACATCAAAAATAATACGGCTATAAGATACTTCATTTCATTAGTGTGTGAATTATTGAATAATAGGTCTATTCCTACCCCTTCCTATTCATCTCTCTTACTGCTTCTTCTATCCCATTGGGTGTGAGAGGATACATATCTATAACTTGCTTAATGACATTTAAAGTATAGGTATGATTCCAGTATTTTTTGGGTTCTGGATTGAGCCAAACGGTTTTCTTAAATTTCTTCTTTAATTTAAGATAGGTTCTGAGGCTATATTTATTGAGTTCGTATGGTGCCATCGATGCATCACCTATAACAAATACTCTGTAGTTAGGATCTTTCTGCAATAGGCGATCTACAGTAAGTGCTTTGGTACGGCGAGTATCTGTGTAGACTCTATCATAGATGGTATTATGAAAATAATATGTCTCCAGGTCATGAGCGAATCTCGTTTTCATCTTCTTAAACAATTCTCGTATGGTCACGATGTATGGATCCATAGAATAGCCACCATTATCTATTAATAGTATGACTTGAAGTTTTTGTTCATTGATGTTTTTAAGCTCGGGTAGAAACAAACCACCTCTGCGCAGTCCAGATTTGATCGTCTCATTGACATCTAAATGCTCTTGAGCACTTTCTTCCGTGATCCCCTTTAACGAAGCCAAGGCGGCATCAACATTATTATCGTTGATTATAGAATCCATATCTACAGGAAAAAACTTTCTGTCATTCATCACCATACGGGCCATCTTACCTCCACCGGTGCCTCCCACTCGTATACCATCTCTCGCTGCACCACCATGGCCATAAGGAGATATACCGCCTGTTCCTATCCAATGGCTCCCTCCTGAATGTTTAGATTTTTGCTGCTCTGCTATCTTCTCCATTCGCTCCAGCAATTCTTCTAATGACATATCAGAATAGTCTGCCATCTTTTCTAAGTGCTTCCTTGCGGCATCTCTCTCTCCTTGCACATCTGTATCTCCATCTTCTAAGTTAGGATCATCATTGTCAAATATATCTCTACCCGATATGATTTCTTTGATATCAAATGTGGTCATATGCACTGAATCCAAAAAACGATTTACTAAATCGTCTTCAGACCAATCTTCAGGTTTTTCTTGCCTCTTGACAAAATCCTCTCTCCACTTTCTAAATGTCTCAGACCTGAGAATGGCATCATTGAGAGATTCTCCGTTTTCAATATCTATATTTAAAAAGTAATCATAATACGCCCTCGTATAAGGCCCCATATCTTCAGGATCTTTGACAACAATACCTTTGAGAACATTATACATATCACCTAAGGTCTTAACCAGACCTAAGTTCATCGACTTTCTTAGCGTCAATAGAGTACGTACGTCAGCTTTAAGTTCATACTCTCTAAATCGTTCTGGCAATGACTCAAACATAAATATTAATTTGGTGTAGATCGTCTATTGTAATCATCGGGATTACTGAGTATCATTTTCTGTATTTTCTCAAGATCAGATTGTGTTTTTACAAGTGCTCCGATACCATCCAGTTTTTCTATTTTTTTAATGGCTTCTGCACTGGATGATAGTTTCATATACTTTAGCCAATTAAGTAACTCTCTTGTTGTAGGTGCTCTCTCTAATCCGATATTACGCAAGTGATAGAATACATCCAATGCTACATCTACCACTTTATCATCCATACTTGGATAATGCTTAGCAACGATCTCTCTCATGGTATCCGCATCAGGAAAATGAATGTAATGATATACACATCGTCCCTTAAATGCCGTGGGCAATTCTTGCTCACGATTAGAAGTAATAATAATCGCTGGCATATTCTCTTCATCCACTTGGATGACTTCTCCTGATTCTGGAAGAATAAATTTTCTATGACTTAATGCATAGAGGAGGTCATTAGGGAATTCTCTCGGTGCTTTGTCTATCTCATCTATTAAGAGCACTGAATTAGGCGATTGAAATGCTTGTACCGCTGGACCTCGGACGACATAATCAGAAAGATTTTCAGGATCACGATCCCCTGTAGACAATCTCTTATCCAAGCCTTTCTCCTCACGCTGAGCATTAAGTATTTCTATCTGAGAATCTCGTAAGTACTTCACATGATCAAAGCGTGCAACAAATTGCTCGACGTTACTCTTAGATCCTACTGGATAGACATACATATCTAATCCTAAATCAGAGGCATACTGTATAGGCAACTCTGTCTTACCTGTACCAGGTTCTCCTTCTATCAGGAGTGGCATCCCCAGAACTCGAGACATATGAAATGCCTGCGCCAAATCTCTGTCACATAAATATGCTGATGAACCTGTCCACATTGTCTTATCTTCCATCTTATAATAATATTATTATTTTTCTTCCTTAGATTAACTAATATAAATGAAGTGAGTTCAAATATAACAAATGACGGCTGGGACGCCACCATATACCTAAATTAGAAGAGCAACATCATAAACACAATATCTACACCGACATCACCGAAAACTACAAGAATTGTGTATATTCATTGACCAAAGCTATGAATAAAAATCAGCCGAAACTAAAGGTCCAATACAAGCCTCTCTGGAGGTATATAGATATCGCATGTATCGTTTCTATAATTGCCTCTATTGTATATTTAATTCTAAATTTTTCGGATCTCCCTGATCAGATACCTATACATTTTAATGCAAAGGGAGAAGCTGATTCTTTTGGAAGTAAGAGTACTATTTGGATTATTCCTTTCATGTCAGTATTTCAATATGGATTGCTCACTATCATATCTCGATATCCTCACACATTTAATTATACAGTCAAAATAACTGATAAGAATGCAGCCAAGCAGTATAACGTAGCCATAGGTATGATGTCTAATCTCAAACTATCTATCGTGATATTTTTCAGTTACACATCTTATCAAATCGTTCAGATAGCAAAGGCTGGCCAAGGAGGATTAGGCATGGCCTCTACTGCCCTGTTGTTGATAGTCATATCATTAATTATAATTAATTCAATAATCCAATCAAAAAGTAATAAATGATAGTTATGTCATCATCAGGAGCCTGATAAGTCAATATTTGAATTATCTTACGTCAAGTAATAATTATATCATGAAAAGAATATGTTGGTTATTTTTCATCCTATTATTACTATCGTGTAATGACACAACTCGGGAACTCTCAGATGGCTGTGAGCAATACGCAGAAGTATCAGACATTCTTGATTTGATATTAGAAAATGAAGATTACATATCAAGTTTTGAAGACAATGAAGATGCATTTATAATTAAATTCAACTCATCAGATAGCTTAATCATCGATCCTGAATGCGTTACTTCATATGAGATCGTAGAACCTAACACACTGCTTTTAGATTTCGGTCAAGAAAGAATACTATCTTTTCCATATCTCGACTTTAATATATTCAACTTTAAGTATAACCCTAAAGGATGGACGCCACTCAGTGGGTCACTCAATCTTGGTATCAATAATGTAGGCAATCTAAAAATTACCGTTCTCGGTAAAGAGTCTAATGATATAGATTATAATAAAACTTTTCTACATGACAATATGAACACGCTCTACCCCGTCCTGGGATTGTATTACAACCATCTTAATCATATCATAACCGAATGGACTGACGGCGATATTACGATCATAGATACATTTACAATAATGACACCTTCTCAGCCTGACTTTGTCAAAGACTTTAATGTCATCAAAGCCGATCTCGAAAAGATGGAGCCTGGTATGACTTTAATTTCCAATAGAATCAAGGATAACCCCAGCGTCCCATATATGATAGATCATACTGGAAAGGTTCGTTATGTATTAGACTTTGAAGGACATCCTGATCTGCAGAACTTAAACTATGATGTAGGAATGGAAAGATTACGCAATGGCAACTATTATTTTGGTCATTACCCTACGAGTAAGTTATACGAAATCGACATATATGGGGAAGTTATTAATAAATGGCAGATTACTGGCTATGCATTTCATCATAATATCCAAGAGAAAGACAACGGTAACCTCCTGGTCACAGTAAATAAATATGGCTCAACTCATCTTAATGGCAACAACACTGTAGAAGACCATATTATCGAGTTGGATAGAAATACAGGAGGTATTGTCAATGAGTGGGACCTCAGAGAATCATTAGATGAATACAGATTCGTACAAAGTGTAAATCCTAATGCTGAATTTGTAGACTGGGCTCATGCTAATGCAGTCATAGAATCACCTACAGATAACTCAATCATTGTCTCCTGTAGAAAGCAAGGTCTGATAAAATTAAGCCAGGATAATGAAGTACAGTGGATTCTTAATAATCACTTCAGGTGGGGTCAGAATAGACGAGGTGAAGATCTGAACCAATTCCTCTTGACTCCTCTTGATAGATCAGGTAATCCAATTATAGATCCTGAAGTCCTTAATGGGTCAAAAAATCATGAAGACTTCGAATGGAACTGGTTTCAGCATGCCCCTTTTTTGTTAGATGGCAATAGGGTTTTTTGTTTTGACAATGGAGATCGCCGTAACTATTATGGCACTGATGTATATAGTAGAGCCGTAGAGTACATTATCGATGAAGAGACTATGACAGTACAGCAAGTATGGGCCTATGGAAAAGAAAGAGGCGTAGAAACGTTTTCCAGAGTTGTATCAGATGTCGATTATCTTCCTGAGAAAAACAACATATTATTTGCACCGGGAGCAGGCACTTTAAATGGACCAGGACAGTTTGGCGGTCGAATAGTGGAGATAGACTATGATACAAAACAAGTTGTCTCAGAAATGAGTATTAATGGTGGTGGTTTTATATGGCATCGAGTAGAACGCTTACCTTTATACCCCAATTAGGTTTTATTAATATATCATGTGCCATGAAGATAAAGAGTGTAAGGTTATACGAATTAAGAATTCCATTCAAATTTAATATTACTCATAATTTAAAAACACGTCGGCAATCCTACTCAATTATTGTAGAGATAGTAACTGCAGATGGAAGTTCTTACTATGGGGAAGGCTGCCCGAGAGAATATGTAATAGACGAGCCTAAAGAAAAAACGATATCATCTTTTGAAAAAATAGCACATCTCATAGATGACCACTCCTATGAATCAATAGATAACATCAAGGCATTAAGCGATAAGATCAGTGATCAATATGGTGTCCCCAGTCTTGCTTGCGCTTTCTCTATTGCCCTATTAGATATGTACAGTACCAAAGAGAATATCCCGATCTATAAAATCCTTAGTCTTGAATCAAGCGATCATCCACTATGTCCTTACTCAGGAGTATTAAGTACAACAGATCCTAAAAAATTCAGAGAGTTATTATCCTTGATAAAAAAATTAGACCTACCTCACGTCAAACTCAAAGCGGGCCATGATGCAGAAATAGATAATATCAAACTGGTAAGAGAGGTATTAGGTGATGGAGTCGATATAAGAATAGATGGCAATAGAGTCTGGACACTAAATGAAGCCATAGAAAAAATACCTCAGTTCTATGAATATAATATATCTGGAATAGAAGAACCTCTCATAGCCTCGCAGATAGATCAACTACCTGAATTATCAAGGCATATAGATATCCCAATCATACTAGATGAATCCGTGTGTAATATGACACAAGCTCAATTCTACATAGACAATATCAATCCTGAGAAACTTCGATATAATCTAAAGATATCAAAGCTTGGAGGACCTCTAAGAGCATCTGAAGTATATCAACTGTCAAGTAATAATAATATTAGCTGTATGTTAGGATGTAACGTGGGAGAATCAGCTATACTTAGCTATATAGGGAGATCATTTGCTCAAGCTCATAGGCTTAAGCATCTTGAAGGTTCTTATGCTCCATTCTTTATGGAGTCTGATATAAGTGTTGATCCTTTCTCTTTTGGCAAAGGAGGATTATCTGACAGAATAGAATCAACTGGATTAGGCTTGCAAATGGATAAAAATAAAATGCAAGCTTTCTTTTATGAAAAAAGTAAAATTGTAAAGTAATTTACTATATTTACCCCGGCACCCTATAATATTCTAACCCTCCGCCAATGGGTCAATTACCTGAAGCTCAGGATTCTATAACGAATGTAAGAGCCGATTTCAACAAGTATTCAGTCGATGCTTTATTCAATAAGTATGCTGAAATAGGATTTCTATATCCTGAAAAATTAGAGATTCTTAGACCTTTTTTCGATAAAATTAAGTCGAACTGGAAGCTTCTTAAAGAATGTCCTGAAGAGTTATTATGGATTCTGACCTTACAGAACACAAGCAAGAATAACTTCTCTTCTGTCAGTGTCATCAAGCAAAGTAACTACGGACTATTAGCTCAGCATCTGGTTTCTGATGGCAATCCGTTCTTATCACTTAAGGTTATGTTAGACGCTCAGTTCCGAGCAGAACATATATGCTCAGAGGATGAGGTCCGCTCTAGCCAGAACTGGTTCAGACCTAACAATAGGTATGCCTACAGAATATTTTCGTCTATGTTCAAGCGCTTAGGAAATGAAAAAGCATTCATTAAGCACTACGATTATCTCCATCTCAGTTTAGACAGCATACTCCCCTATGACAATCAATCCTACTTGATAGAAGAAGTCGATGGGTATGATGCACAATTGGTAGATTTTGTATCCACGCAATACAGCAAGGTATTCGTCAGAGCAGAAGAGCTTGACCAAAAAGATATCTTACTGAAAACGCTCAACAATCAATACCAAAAATATGGCCTCAGCAGATACAGACGTATATGCAAGATAATCGATCAGAAAACAAATCAAATCAAAGCCTGTGTTATCGCTAACAGATCACCTCTAGGACTAAACTTCAGCTTCCTTGAGAATAGATGCTATTACATCACAGACAAGACAGTAAGAGAGCCAGAACTATTTGCCATGTTATCCGTGATGAATAATTACGCAGCCAAAGTATATGATGATTTTGAACTCGGTAAGGTACCTATCGTCACTGATGAGTCTACATCTGAATCTCTACAGACATTGGGTGCTGAGCTCATAAGAGTCTACGTACAGAGCATTTGGCTCAGAGAAGGATTTGCTCAATGGTACGAACACATCCGTTCTTTCTTATCAAGAATAGAATCTAAACTGAGTCTGGTGGCTTAGTTATTTAATGGAAAGTTGTCTTTAAGCTTTTTGGTTGGTTTATGGGTCTTTTTTCTTAATGTACTTTTGGCGTCGGTTATTCCTTAGTATTTCAATTTTCAAAAATATAATACACCTACTATGCAGATGAGGTAGAATTGACTTTTGATATTTTGAATTTGGTTTTGCTTATTTGTTTTTCAATAGGAATAAATAGACTGGTAATATTTGGCATACCTGAAGGGTATGTCAAAATAATCACTTGTTATACTTAGTTTCTTGTTATTTAGAGATAATAAGTTTATTACTTATTCGTACTCCTTTATTGGTAATTATTTCCATTATATACAGACCAGAATTCAAATTAGAAACATCACACTTATTACGATTACCAGATTTTATATATTCACCAGAAGACATATAAAGGTTGTATTTATGAAGTTCATTTTCACTTGTTAAAATGTTTACAACTGTACTTGCTGGA
Organism: uncultured Saprospiraceae bacterium; assembly: GCA_964495785.1. Lineage (GTDB taxonomy): Bacteria > Bacteroidota > Bacteroidia > Chitinophagales > Saprospiraceae > RFSX01. The sequence goes on from CAZBXL010000085.1 coordinate 11,402, forward strand.
TTAGGATATAACAGTAATTCTTTTTGCCTCTGATCACTGATATCTGTATTACTTGAAGTTATTCCTTTTGTTATATAGAATCTCCCATTAAATGCAGCAATAATAATATCGCCATTTGAAGTGTAAGACAACTCAGCAATAGGAGGTAAATTATTAGGATAAACATTCAGTTCAATATAGGGCTCATAGTGGTTTGTTCTCGTGAAAAATCTTGGTGACTCATTAGGTCCAGAATTTTGAACTATAATGGTTCCAAGGCTATCAACGGTTGGAAAAATCCTTCCTCTTGGTGCATTTTCTGTTTTGCTGTACCCTTCACTTGGATTGTAATACCAAGAATCACCATCAGTTGTGATAGGATGTATATGATACTCATCTTTAGGACTTACATAGAAACAGTATTGAGTTGGAGTCCATGCCCCAAAATAATGAGGATCAGGAAAACCAAGCTCTGCCGGAGGAATAACCATTCTGTATTCTTTGTCATTCCTGTCAAAATATCCAAACCAAGAATAGTAGTTGTTTCCTGGGCCTATAGAAACGCAGTAGTCTTCGTTGTAGATGTAGAATTTATCTCTAGTTAAAGTTGTATATTTTCTTAGATGACAAGGAGGAGATTCCATAGAATTCCAATTTATACCGTCGCTAGAGTATAAAGACGGTGTAGGAAAACTAGTATCGCTGCATCCTTGATGGCCGATTATAAATGTTGTATCTCCAAAGCCAAAATGTCCATTTGGAAGGTTGTATTCTCCATAGTTTTCTTTGTCATCTAAGGATTTATACTTTTGATTTGATGAATATAGGTAAACACTTCCGATTCCGTCACTTCCGACTCCGTAGTAGTACATTTCCTCTTTAGGATTTACATTTATCCATTCTTTATCTTGGCCACATAAAACATATGCGTTTCTTTCAGAAACTGCAACTATAGTATCATTAGAGAAAGTCCAACCTAAAAACTTGGCAGCTGAAACATCAGGGTACAAAATATCAAGACTATCCAGATTATTATCCGAAGCTAAGTATCCTGTTTGTAGGTCATATAAAATAATGCGACCATCTGACAATACCAGGTTCTTCCCTTCTGCTTGCGGAATTTCTTGTAAAGAGTTGTCTGAAGGGTTAAAATAATATTTTGTACCAGGTGAATGATAATACCTGCCAGATGAAACAATAAGTTTGCCATTGTATAGTTGACCACCATAAAGCTCTACATTTACCACCCTTTCAAGACTAAACTCATCTTCACTTAAGTCTCCTTTGAATATTCCTTTATCACCATTCATCATATAAAGATCACTCCCAATAATATGATAATTGTAGTGACTATAATTTATTGGTATAGAATCAAATTCTGAAAAATCGCTATTTGCAAATACTAATCTACCAGGGTAAGAGGAAGGGATAAAAATGTATTTATCATCATATTTTTTGCATGAGTAAAGCCAGTTTGTTTGACTTCCTGTACTATATAGCGTATCGAATTCTAAAAAATTTAGATTTGTTTTTATAATGCTATTTCCACTTGTGTATACTATTTCATTATTTCCGATTTCGAATGGTGACCCTATATGGCCTGTGATGTCTTTATCTGTTTCTCTGGTAAAGACGTTGTTTGTATAGCTATAGTAGCCGTCGCTTCCTATATAGTAAGTATTCCCATATAGTTCGACAGAACCGTATAGCTCAATATCTAACTCTGTTGATATTCCATTCTCATAAAGAATTGAATTATCAGCGTATAACACATTATAGATCACTTTATCGGTTCCAGTAATGTAAAACATACCCCTTAAGGTATGCTCTTTAAAATGGTCAATAGGTTCGAAGTGAAGATCTTGAGATTTGCAATTGCTTGAGATTAAAATTAACAATGCAATAGTAATAAGGCCTTTCATTTTATTAGTTTAAACTATCTTTTAATGTAGTCTGTAAATCAAAAGTTACTTTTTTCGTTAAAAATT
>CAZBXL010000086.1:0-4999 GCA_964495785.1 uncultured Saprospiraceae bacterium
AGCATAATGAAGCCGATAATATCAATAGCATTTATAGTCCTAATGAATTTAGGCTACGTATTGCAATCTGTATCCCAGACCTCTCTAAAAGATTCAGAAAATACACAATCATATATTCTCAATAGTCTGTACAAACTTGATAAGAAATATATCTCACAAATAGATGTAGCAATAGCTACAGAAGTGCAAGTTGGGAGTGAGCCACTGCTCACTGAGAATAGAATGAGGACTATGATAGTTTCATTATTAACGGAAGATGGGGTTGCTGACAATGATCCATTCAAGTTGAACTTCACTTATTTTCAAGAAAGCTCTTCAGGTGAATTAAGTGAACCAGAATACGACATGCAACTTGATACCAGAATTGCTGGGGCCAACGGACATATCGAGAACGGTAATCTTTCTGTGGAAAGTGTCTGTGGGGTAGAGCCACGATATTTAAATGATATACAGAATGTGCTGAAGCCAGTATTCGAATTGGCCAATATTCATTTTCCTAAGGAGGCTATGATTGTAGGTGATAGTTTTCAGAATCGCTTTGCAGTCAACTACCCTTTGGGAGAATTAGGTACAGTGGAGACAAAGCAAGATATGGTGATTACATTGATGAGTGTAGAGAATAATATTGCGAGCCTTACTGTCAAGGTTGTCGTTAGCGGAGTATTTCTTTCTGAAGGTGTGTCTTACCCCGTGGCAGGCAATGGGATAATTAATTTGACTTTAGATATCGCAAATCAGTATATTACTACTTATTCAAAGAGCCAAACTGACGTCATCACATTTAAGTCAGAAGGAAATGACATCACAGTAAGATCTACAGAGATATCGAGTAACAGTACTTCTATAGAATAGATTTTTATCTATTGCGAAAATTATTATTGTAGAGCCTCTATCTAATTAAAGTTATACTTCCAGACTCTATCACATCACTATCGCCATCATTGTATTTGATGTAATAAACGTAGACACCTTGCTCTGCATCTGTATCATTTATGGTACCATCCCATCCCATATCAGGATCATTGGATAGAAAATTAGAGTTTACAAAAACATTGTTTCCCCATCTGTCAAATATCCGCATATCATCTATTGACACTGGGTCTACAGAGTTGCTTGTCTGAATATAGAATGAATTATTTCCTGGCATATTTGGGTCAAAGATATTTGGGATGTAAATGGATATATCAATATCTGGAATGATAACTTGAACATTAATTTGATCAAAACCAACGCAACCATTTTCATCTAATATTTCTATAGCGATAATATTGTCTTGTGTTGCTATGTTTTGTAATTCTAATATATCAATACCCAGCTCGCCAGAGAGATCCGTCCAGCTGATCTCTGAGATGTCAGATTCTAATATGTTGACAATGGCTTCTATTTTATATTCTTCGAGACTATCGAGAACTAAGTCGTCACCCAAGCTGACCTCTAAAGGCACGGGCTCGTTGATTGTAACTGTATATGTTTCTGATCTACAATTAGAATCATTCTCAACGTATACCGTGTAGTCGCCTGGTGCTATGTTAGTATTGACATTTGTAGTACCAGCTAATAAGTCATCGATGTAATACATGTATGATGCACCGATACCATTTAGATGTTCTATAGTTATAATGCCATTATCATCCCCGAAGCATAAGACATCCTCGCCAATGACTGTAATCTCTGGCGTTTCTTCTATAATGATTTCTGCGGTAGACATGACTGAAGGGCAGATACCTTGTGTTGTTAGGTTATAGGTGAATAAATTAGATCCAAGTGAAAGGTCAATAAGATTAATAACCGGAGGAGACGATTGGTTATTGTAACTCCAATCTCCGCTTGGAGATTCTCCTTCTAATAAGTCATTGAGATTTATGGATATATCATTATTGCTACATTCAATAAGAGGATCAGTTTGCATACCTGCATCCACTGATGCTTCTATTTCTATCTCATAGTTGACTACTGGACTACAGATGGCAGGGTAGTCAGCTTGTGTAATTGTAAATGTCAAGTTGTAGATGCCGCTTATAGCATCAGCGATATACAGTGAGTCATTTTCTATTATTGGTGTTTGTTGGCCAGGATCTATAGTCCAGTCTCCTTGTAGCCCTGCTGTATCAAAAATATCTAAAGGGAGTGGACCTTCATTGCTACAATAAGCGTAGTCTTGATTTGTAAAAATGGGGCAGTTGCATTCTTCTATTGTGATGGATATTAATGATTCTGATCCTGGGCAAGCGCCTTCAAATCCTATAGAAGTAAAATTCAATGTGTAGTCACCTCTTGTGAGACCGTCAGCATCTATTGTCCCATTGTCTATGAGTAAATCGTCAGAACTCCATTCTCCCAAGTATGGTCCACCATCAAATAACTCGGATAGTATTAATGTCGATCCAAACATCGGGTTATTGCATATCGTTGGAGAAGCTACAAATGAGATATCTTGAGGTTGAGTGACCGTGATAGAAATCTGACCATTAGCTTGACTTACACATTCTCCATTGACTTCTTTAATCTGCCAAGTGGCATCGGTTTGGTTATTAATAATGGTTAGAGAATCAGAAGCACTGTTAATGTCAAAACTAAGTTCTTCACCAAGTTCATTTTCTAAAATTAGATTTATAGGAAATCTTCCTGTGATATTTGGATAGATAGTTACGTCCTCATTACTACAGATATCAAATTGCTCAGAAAAATTAACCGTCGTATCTTCTATCCATATAACTAAGGCACCTTCAGAAAATGAAAGACAAGGATCGCTAATATCTATGGCACCATTTGTATGTCCACTTACGACAGCTGATAAGTAGTATGATGTTTCTGTTATGAAACTATTGTTATACTCTATATTTTCTCCGTACGATATAGATAGAATATTTCCTAAAGTTGAAGCTGTTCCGTCATGAAGGACATAAGCTAAAGTGTCTCCTTCTGCGATAATAGAATTGCTTAATGGAATATTAGAAATATCAATTGATTCTGTTGTACATAATTCTAACGGTGTTGTTATTATGGTGCCTACTTCTGATTCGCAATTGCATTGGACTGGGCCGTAAGTAAAATCAGTTATGCAACCGAATTCATTTTCAATTATAAAATTATATATCCTACTTGTGTCTAATGCGTCTGACATATATTCTGAACCAATCGAGATACCATCAACCATGTAAGGTCCATTAGAACCAGATATGCTAAAGCTCAAACTGTAAGATGCTAAATCGTCTGCACATTCTTGTTGAATGTTTTCAATGACAGGTATTGGATTTTTAATGATGGTCATCGTATCAAATGATACGCAGCCAGATCCTCGACTACTGTATTCAAGGAGATAGGTGCCATCTTGATCAAAACTAAATGTATTGTCATCTCCTGCATCTAATTGGAGATCAGTGATAGATCCTGTGACTGTCTCAATTACACGCCAGCTCCCACCTAATGGCATTGCAATGAGGTCTACCATGTTATCACATGTAACTAATGTGTCAGTAATCATTATGTCGTCATACTCAAGCCAAATCACTGGTTGCCCTCTTGATAAATCTATGCACGGATCATCAATATCCGGTATGCCATTGAGGTTATTACCTACTACATGAGAAACATAGTAAGTCGTGCCAGATATCATGTTGTTAGTAAATGAAAAAATTCCATCTGTACTTGTAGAAAAAACATTTCCTAAAGTAACCCCTGGAGAATCGTGTAATACAAAGTAACCGATATCATCAGGATCGAATACAGCATCTGCAGGCGGACTTACCATGATTGTACTGTCAAGTCCACATATTGTGAGTAATTGATTATCCATATTACCTGAGTCAGTGGTGCAATCACATAGCTTGGTTCCTGATATGATTTCACTTTCACATCCAAAGTCATCAGTAATAATTATTTGATACTCCTCCCCTGTATTTATAAATTCTGTTGTGAAAGTATTATCGTTGAATGTTCCAGGAGACGAACTACTATAAGGTCCATTACCATCAATGATTTCAATACTGGCTTGATAGGCGTCATTGGTAGAATTACATACTTCTTCTGGATTGCTTAGCTGCGGTCCATCGAGATAAAATAATTCTATTTCTTCAGTGGTGGTGCATCCGTCATTTGAAATCTGAGCTGATACACTATAGTTACCTGACATACTTGCAGTAATAGTAGTAGGAACACTATTATCAGAAATGTCTAATGAGCCAGGGCCAGAAACATATGACCATATGATGTTATCATCTACAGCAAGATTGCCATCTATCTCAATGCTAAGACTACAAGTAGAATCTTGGAGTACAGCAGAGAATTCTGGTATGTCAAAAATGGTGAAACCCTGGCCTTCAGCTACTGAGAGACAAGGATCATTTAGATCAACCTCGCCAGAAATGGCGTCACCTACGATATAAGAGATATAGTAATTAACACCAAGAATCAAATCATCAAGATCGTCAAAGATACCATCAGGGCTGCTATAAAATACATTGCCTAATGCACTACCGCTTTCATCATGTATGACATACATTCCTATATCATTATTATCAAATAAACCATCGTTGTTCCATATGGCGATGATCTCATCTAAGTCCGAGACACATACCGTAATCTCATCAGAGGACATAGTGCCAGCATCACTTATACACGGACATGTATACTGATCCATAATGGTTGTAGAACACCCGTCATTGTCAGTGATGACAAATGTGAATGTGTCATCTGACTCTATAAATTCAGAGATGAATACATTGCCTGTGATATTATTTCCATTTACGGTATACGGAGCTACTCCACTGAGTATCTCTACAGTGACTTGATATTCATTATCAAGATTGCAGTTGTAGATAGGGTCTTCAGTTACAAGTGCAGATTGTATCTCTATGGTGATTTCATCTATGCTTTCGCATGGTCCATTGGTTTCAGTTATTCTAAATGTATAGGTACCTGCTGAGAATACTTCAACAATGGTTTCGTCTTGATTAACAGATTCAATAGTCGCAGTACTTGGACCTGATTCTTGTGACCA
>CAZBXL010000086.1:5099-13005 GCA_964495785.1 uncultured Saprospiraceae bacterium
TTTATTGACATTTCGTTGGCCTCCATAAGACATAATTCGTCGTCACCCGTAAGCTCTGATGGAAGCTCGTATGAATCACCTATTTCTATATCCTCACATACAACATCAGTAGAACAGCTGGGATCTATTTCTACGCATATCTCACCGGTAACTTCATCGTCATCCCATAGTATCTCAGCAGTCTGACCTGACTGAGATATGACTGTGCCATCCTCTACAGTCACTATAAAGCTCTCTCCGGGCATCAGGGTAGGCTCAAATGTGTAAATCTCCGTACTTCCTGGACACGGTTCTAATTCTCCCAATATGCTTACATCAGAACTTGCACTCTCTACAATGATGTCCAGGCAAGTCTCTACATCACCACATGGAGATTCGATGATAGCACATAATCCTCCGGGGCCCGAATTGAAAATGACTTCATATATGGCACCATTGCCTTGGAACAAGGCAAAGCTACCTGTTATACTTACGAGGTAATCTATGTCAGGGTCATAATCTAATATTTCGTATTCGACTAACTCTCCACTGCATACTACAAGAGGGCCTGCAAAGTTAGGTGGGGTAGGTGGCTCATCTATAAGTACATCGACGCATCCTATCGACAAGTCAGCACAGTAATCTTCGTTATCTATGTCGTCCATGATATCAGCGATAGTGCCACCGGATCCAGGTAGGTCACCAGCATCATCTATAAGGTATGATAAGCCACAGATCTGATAAGTGCCTGCTGGATATCCAGTCATATCAGGATTCATAGTTATCTCTTCGATTATATTATTATCGACATTAACTATAACGTAAGTATAATCATAATCAGAGCTTGGCGGTGGTGGGCCTGAGTAGGATGGGGAGAGTGTGATATTCAGATCGCTACTCCCCACACATTCTTCTATTGGCGGATCGGTAAGCTCTCCTCCGTCAGCTTCGCAAGTTGGAGGACTTCCACATGATCCAGAATTAGCACAGCCTAATCCATTATCATCTTGGAAGACAAGATACCAGTCAAATAATTCTCCCCCGTCTCCGCCGACATTGTCATTAAATTGTAATTCCCATGTGCCATCTACGCTTCCAGTTAGATCCTCAAGACATCCACTCGATGGGTAATATGAACCACTGTAAGAACCATTAGACATATAGCCAGCGTCACTATCAAATACGGCAGGAAAGCCACCATCAGGACTGGCTGATTGATCACATGATAAAAAACATATTGTAAATGAAATATTTTGTCCGATTCCGATTCCTGTATTTTGCGCAAGTTGCACTTGATCTCCAGATGGTGCTATCAGAGTAATATCTAATTCTCTTATAGCATCATGGAGTAGGTCTATACATACTTGACAAACTTGTTGTCCATTTCCAAGAGTATTATTAGCAGCTCCAGATATATCTATTTCGCTTGATGCTACACCAAAGTTAGGTAGGGTCACAGTACAGTCAGTACATTCACATTGTGCAAATACAAAGAATGGGAATAGCAAGAATAGTAGAAGGGTGAAATAATATTTCATGGTATAGATTGCTTAAGACTTTGGAGTTTCTACTAAGGTAAAATTATTTTTTGCTTTAGTTGTTCATTAATTCTCAAACATTAATACGTATGAAACTGGTTTATATGTTTTACTGAGCTATTTATAAGATCAAAGGGTTAGTGTATTTGCTATGACTCAGTGGTGTATTGTGTCTTTATGAAGATGGAGTTGCAGTATTTTAATCATCATTTATTTTGAATCTTCATTGATGTTCTTCTTTGAGTAAGATTAGTTATTTGAAATACGAATCATATCTAATACCATCAACTGAAAACTTTGGTTTGAATCTGATTAGAGTCATTATGATTTTCCTAGTTAAACATAATTAGTTAGAAGAGATTGGGGAAAGACCATATTTTCTTTACCGTTTATTAATTACTGATTAATTATTAAATTCTCTAAATGTGAAGTAGTTAAGTTTTTTTGTTAATTCTGGATTATCTATTAATCCAGATTCTCTATGTGCAGGGTTATTTGTTCCTTCGACAAGTTTAAATCTACTATCCAGAAACGATCTCCTCCTTATCTAATCAAAGTTATAGTCCCTGATCTAAGATTGTCTCGGGTTCCATCATTATACTTGATAAAGTAGACGTAGACACCTTGTTCAAGAATTTGATCATCTTTGGTGCCATCCCATCCCACATCTGGATCATTAGAAAGAAAATTAGTACTTTCAAAAACCATGTTGCCCCATCTATCAAAGACTTGCATCTCATCAATCAAGATAGGGGCTTCAGAGTTACTGGTCTGAATGTAGAATCTATCTTGACCTGTCAAATTAGGATTAAAGATATTAGGCACATAGACCTGACCTACGACAACAGGTGTAGCCTCGATAAAAATATCCTCTGTATAGTCACAACCATTCTCGTCTGTAAAAGTTACTGTTGCTGTATATGAAACTGCACTTTGCACTACAGGATCTATACAATCTAAGCAAGAAAATAAAGGACCTGAGACATCACTACTCCAGCTGATATTCTGTGGAGTGATATCTGTAATTAATAATAACTGGTTCTCAGTTGCGCTGATTACTGTAGACTGAATTTCAGCATTGATGCCTGTGCCTGCTTCTACGATTACTGTTTCTTCGTATATGCAGTTGCCATCATCTATACTCACATCATAAGTTCCATTAGCGAGCACTACAGTGGCAGGTAGGCTTGAGAAAGCCTGGGCAGTACCACCATCGATACTCACCATGATAGGAAGACTTAGACCATTGATATCTAAGATGATTAATTCTCCTGCATTAGCATCTGTGCACTCTCCACTTGTTGTGATTATAGCAGAAGTCATCTCAAATGTAAAGTCAATATTCAATATGCTATCACAACCAGCGACACTGGTCAGCGTATCTATTCCTGATGGGCTACTTATATTATAGGTCGTACCATTAATGATCATCGAATCCGTCTCACAGAATACATCATCTAAAGTGACTTCGATACTCTGGACAAAATCTAAATTAACGAATATCGTGCTGTCACATCCATCAACGGTCGTGAGTCTTTCTGTACCATTTCTATTATTGGAATCATAAGTAGAGGTTCCGATTAGTTCAGAAAAGTCTTCGCATACTTGCTCGTCTCTTGTGATCTCTACATCTAATAAGAAAGTAAGATTTACATTAATTATACTATCACACCCCGAGGCCGTTGTTAATTCCTCTATGCCACTTTGTAGGTTTATGTCATAAGTGTTAGAGCCGATCACTTCAGAGTAATCGCTGCACACACGGTCATCACGTAATGTCATTATCGCTGGCACCAGCGTGAGATCAATTGTGATCGTGCTATCGCAGCCTGCGGCATTGAGGAGTGTTTCTATACCAGACAGTAAATTAGGTCCGTAGAATGTTCCATTTACATCAATAGGTGCATCGCCACTGCATACATCACCAATGATGGTCTCGGCTGATGGCATGGCATAAGTGAGGCTGACCATAACAATACTGTCGCATCCTGCAACACTTCCGCTTGGAATTAATACGTCATCCATAGTTCTGTTCTCATCAAAAATCTCATTACCTACCATAACTGGCATACCATCACATATGACACTATCCAGTACGCCTATAGCTACATCTTGAAATAAGACATTGACATTTATGATAGAATCACAACCTAAGAAAGAAGCACCTTCCTCTATATAAGTTGCTGTTGTATCTCTTGTGATTATATTACCGAATACATTTATAGGAGTGCCTGTACAGAAGACGCCATCTATGTCTAATACGGCCTCTGGAAAATTATTTATTATTATTTCAGTAATAGAGTCACAACCCATTGTAGTCATTCCATTAAATGTGACATCAGAAGAATAGAACACACCTCCAAAAAGTATTGAATCTCCAGCACAGATTGTTGTATCTATGCTAATATTAAAACTTTGGTTCATACTAATTGTCTCTGAGATCATAGGGTTGATATCACCACAATTGATACTATTGAAATTTACAGAAGATATGGCGTATGTAGTTGATTCGTTACTTAATTGAAATAATCCATCAGCCCCTTCTTCAAATGTATCTGTTGCACAGAAAGTATATAATATAGAAGTACCTCCTTGAATATCAATAAGAATATCTGTTGATTCATTAGGAGCGTCTCCGGAGACATTAACTGTTATAGGTCCATCTTCTGTAGAAGTTACTGTAAACTCTATGCAGTCTCCTGATCCGCTACAGAGTTGATCGTCATTTAGTACAAAATCTATTGTCGGTGCTGGTACGACAGCTACGCTAAATGATGAGGTATCACCGGGACACGTGCCTACATCCATGACAATATAACTAATGTCAATATCTGTCATGGCTATCAGAGGATCATCTACAATCGTTGTAAGGTCTTGAGTTAATACAAAACTACCACCTGGTGATTCGTCCTCTAAGTATTCTGTTAGATTCACTGACGTACCTGAGCATACCGGATTAACGGTAGCGGGAGTTCCAGCAGAAATATCATCAGATAAAAATATTTCGATAAACGCTGTGTCATTTGGACAGCCTTGAGATGTACTTTCAATGATATACTGGACATTATACGTTTGATTAGTTGCGCTTCCTGTCGTATTCCATTCTTCGCCAGACAAGAAGAAGCCATCTGGAAAAAACATACCGCCACCATCAGCATCTGAACTCAATAATTGTCTGATATTAACTATGGATCCTGAGCAAGCCGTTGTCGCTGCGTCATCTCCAGCATTAGGACCATTCTGAATATCTATAAATAATGAAGCTGTATCTCCCTCACAAAGAGATTGTGCATCAGCTGGTATAGAATAAATAAAAATATATTGACCTACAGGCAATGAACTTAGGTCTACTTGTGTACTATCGACAAGATCAAATGTGTCCATCGGTACTTGAAACCAAAACCCTCCTTCCTCAGGCGTTTCTCCTGTAGCTGGATCAGATATAAGTGCCATGAAATCTAACATGTCTGGATTACATGTTTCTAACATGGTGTCTTCTCCAGCGTAAGGTCTTTCTTCTATAATTAAATTAATAGTTGCTGTTCTTATACCGCATGCTGGATCTTCTATAGCATAGGTGAAGTCATATGAACCTATTGGGAATATACTTATGTCTATATTTTCTGGATCTACAGGCATGAAGTCTGGTACCGTTGGATATGACCATTCGCCATTAGGATCTGGGTTACCTATTAATTCTACTAAGTTTAATTCTGTACTACTATAGCCTTCACAAGCTACCACCGTAGTATCTATTCCTACGAATGGAGGTGGAGTGATATTTATAAAAAGAGAATCATAAAGCGTACATGACCCAATAGTATCTAATATGTAAATCAATGTACTATTCCTTATTGTGTCACCTACTTCTCGATATGAATCAGGAAATGATATAGGTAGAAATGTATAATCAGGAGAAGCAACAGTACCTCTTATTGAGTCAAGCACATAGAACTCACATCCAACGGTATCTGCAGGAAGATCAGTTGTAGGCGAAACGTTTATAGATATCGTCACTGGTACTTCGGCTGCACAGGCTGGGTCTTGATTTGGATCAAATAGAAACAATGTTTGAGTAAGGGGTGCTTGTAGAATGGTACCAGGAGGTATCGGGGTTCCAGCCCCACCAGTCATAGGGTAGTATGCGACGGTAGGTGTTGCAGGCGTTATAGCAGGTAAGATCAGCGAGTCACATATTGACATCGGTATATCTGCCATATAGTCTACAGAGTTTGTTATGTCCAGTAGGATTTCTAAAACGTCTGTACATCCATTATCACTCATGGCTATGAGATATATAACAGAAATATTATCAGTAGATTCTATCATATCACCACCGATGAAGGAAGTGCCCTGCCCATTCTCGTCAGTATTATATTCGTAACTGATAATATTTATTCCATCAGGTTCTGGCAGTTCTATAGATCCGCATCCTCCCAATAAGTCACCCGGAAAATTTATAATAGGGTTAGGTGTGAGGTCAAGTGGAACCGATTCAGTTACTGTGATACAAGGTGCTGTCGCTTCTGCTATAATGAATACTTCAGTCGCTGTATTTGGGATTACTGAAAGTGGGCCATCAGTGCCTGCAGCATCCGAGAAGTATCCTGTGAAAGACCCAGGAGGAGTGATGTCAGCGACCATCCCTACTGGTGGCAATACAAATAAATCGTCACTACATTCTATAATGGGAACGATGTTTTCTATGACTGGTTGTTGTGATAGATTAAATCCAAAACATACAAAATCAGAAAAGCACGTACCATTAAAAGTTCTTGCACACACCATATTGGTCCCTATCATCCATTGAGCTGGATCAGAAATTTCATCATTCGAATCAGCTGTCTCATAATAGATGACGTCAAGACTATTATCGCCACCATTTATAATATCATCATATTCTGTAAGGTCTATGGTGCCATCTATCTCTATGCATTCGTCCTGTTGAATCGGCTGAGTGACATCAGGTACAGGCCCCAGGGATATTGATATAGAGCCTACATTTGTGACAGTACATCCACTGTCGTCGGAGATTTCAGTGACGTCAATATTTATAGGTATCGGTGGTATTGTAATTGTAATGGGATCTGTTGAATTGTCTATATCTGGTAGCCCAGTGTTTCCATAGCATATTGTAAATGTCTCGTCTATATCGATACCTGGTACAACAACTGGAAATCCTGAAAATGAAAATTCAACTTGATATGGAGCTACACCACCTGTAATCTGAATCATTATGTCAGTACAATCGCCAGGGCATAGAGTACTTCCTGCAGGAGACACCGATGCTGTAAAAGTAGCCATGGCGCTTGCAGTCACTGACACAGACGAAGTACAAGCTCCACCACTTGTATCAGTAGTTGTTAGTGTATACGTTTCACCATCTTCAGCATTAGTCGCAAAAGTATTGGGGTTGCTATCATTATCGATTACACCAGCTCCAGAATTAGTCCACATCCAAGAATCCACATCAGTGATGTTATCTGCTTGGCCGTTGAGATCAAGATTAGATCCTGCGCATATAGGTGAGTTAGTAGTAGCTGTAGGTTTAGCTTCCCAGCATAGTATAGTTACGTTAGAGAAACTATTCGTTTCGTTTGTAAAGAAATTTTGGTTTCTGATTTCTATAGAGGCTGATGTAGCACCATCGGTACATATCGGTCCAAAGCTGTAGGTGCCTGATTGACTTAGATTTGTAGATAATCCTAATGTATCTGCATTTACAATATTGCCATCTAATACAGATTTAATCCACATGAAGTCCCAGCATTCATCACAGCCACCAACCAAAGAATTATTAGGATCACCTGCGCAATCTGGAATACACTCAAGATTATGATCCATATTATCAGCTCCAAGCCATGGAAGGGAGAAACTGTAATTGACTTCATATACTATAGAAGTACAATCCTCAATATTCGTCGGATAATTATTATCTATGAATCCGTTTATATTATTATGGGAAACGGTTCCCGCTTCGAGAATAATAGGCGTCTGTGCACATAAAAAAACTAAACCAACTAAGCTGGCAATACTAGAAAGGTAACATCTCATTATTATAGGTCTAAGTAATATCTTTCTCAAAGGTATAATAGTTATTATCACGGGGCTGAGACAAGATAATCAAATACGTTTAAGGTAATAGTCCTTACACAGTAAATTAAATATTAAATTTGCATCACACATTAATAAAAAACATATATGTCACAAAAGTTAAGTGAGCAAGAATTAGTAAGGCGTGATAACTTACAGAAAATCATTGATTTAGGTATTAATCCTTATCCTAATGAGACTTTTGATGTTACTCATAGCTCAAAAGAGATTTTGGAACAATACCCTAATAACGAAGAAGATTTTAAAGATGTCGCCTTCGCAGGAAGATTAATGAG
>CAZBXL010000087.1:0-1867 GCA_964495785.1 uncultured Saprospiraceae bacterium
AAGAAAAAATATACTGATCCCGTTTTTACTTTTAAAGTAAGACAAAAGGAAATCAATATAGATACACATACAAAGTCTCTTTCTCACTCTGATATTCCTAAAGTAGCTCTTCCTAAATATATGGCATGGGGGGATATCCTAAAATGGAGCCTGCAGGAAAATGTCCCAGGTGAGTTTCCTTATACGGCGGGGCTCTACCCATTTAAGCGACAAGGAGAAGACCCAACAAGAATGTTTGCTGGAGAAGGCGGGCCAGAAAGAACTAATAAAAGATTTCATTACGTAAGTCTTGGACTACCTGCAAAGCGTCTATCGACAGCTTTTGATTCCGTCACTCTATATGGTCACGATCCAGGATACAGACCAGATATCTACGGCAAGATCGGTAACGCAGGTGTATCTGTTTGTTGTCTTGATGATGCTAAGAAACTCTATTCAGGATTTAATCTCGCAGATGCGATGACATCAGTGAGTATGACAATTAATGGGCCTGCACCGATGTTATTAGGATTTTTCTTAAATGCTGCCATCGACCAGCAATGTGAATTGTATATCAAAGAAAATGGCTTAGAATCCGAAATTGAAAGTAAGATAAAAGAAATCTATAAAGTCAAAAATAGACCAAAATACAACGGTGACTTACCAGAAGGTAATGACGGTCTTGGATTAATGTTATTGGGAGTAACGGGAGATCAAGTTTTAGGTGCTGACGTTTATAATAAAATAAAAGCGGATACTTTATCAAAAGTCAGAGGCACCGTCCAAGCCGATATTCTCAAAGAAGATCAAGCTCAGAACACTTGTATTTTCTCCACCGAGTTTGCACTTCGTTTAATGGGTGATGTGCAAGAATATTTTATCAATGAGAATGTCAGAAACTTTTACTCCGTTTCTATATCAGGATACCATATTGCAGAAGCGGGTGCTAATCCTATAACGCAATTGGCATTTACGTTGGCCAATGGATTTACATACATAGAATATTATCTGAGCAGAGGAATGGACATAGATAAATTTGGCCCAAATCTCTCGTTCTTCTTTTCTAATGGTGTAGACCCAGAATATGCCGTCATCGGAAGAGTCGCAAGAAAAATATGGTCTAAAGCTCTTAAACATAAATATGGCGCTAATGCGAGAGCACAAATGCTCAAGTATCACATACAGACATCAGGAAGATCACTACATGCGCAAGAGATTGACTTCAATGATATCCGTACCACACTTCAAGCTCTCTATGCCATATACGACAATTGTAACTCATTGCATACTAACGCTTATGATGAAGCGATCACGACGCCTACTGAAGACTCTGTAAGAAGAGCCATGGCGATACAACTCATCATCAACAAAGAATTAGGTTTAGCTAAAAATGAAAATCCACTACAGGGTTCATTCATCATAGAAGAACTGACTGACTTAGTGGAGCAAGCCGTCCTAAGCGAATTTGATAGTATCACAGAACGTGGTGGTGTCCTCGGTGCTATGGAGACGATGTATCAGAGAAGTAAGATCCAAGAGGAAAGCATGCACTACGAACATCTTAAGCACAGTGGTGATTACCCTATCGTCGGTGTCAATACTTTCTTAAGTAGTAAGGGATCGCCGACAGTCATTCCATCAGAGGTCATCAGAGCTACAGAAGAAGAAAAGAAAGCACAGATCATAACTGTAGAAAACTTAAATCAAACTCACGAAAACAAATCAGGCCAATTACTTAAATCATTGCAACAGAAAGCGATTAACAATGAAAATTTATTCGAAGCATTGATGGAGGTTTGTAAGTATTGTTCTCTTGGACAGATCACACATTCATTATTTGAGGTGGGTGGAAAGTACCGTCGGAATATGTAGGACGGAGGACGGTGTA
>CAZBXL010000087.1:1967-12728 GCA_964495785.1 uncultured Saprospiraceae bacterium
TTATTTGAGGTGGGTGGAAAGTACCGTCGGAATATGTAGGACGGAGGACGGTGTAAGTGGTTTGCGGCTTACGGTTTACGGTCCAAGGGTATAAGGGAATAAAGGATTAAAGGATTAAAGGATTAAAGGAAATAAATGATCAATCAAAAAATAGTTCTTATTGTTTTCTTTCTTGCAATCTTCGGATGTAAGGACAAACCTGCAGTTGAAGTGGCCCCCAATTCCAAATCGGTTTCTGAAGTACCTTCTTTTGATTGGTTAATAGGCGACTGGCAGCGTACTAATGATGATGAAGGTCAGACAACTTATGAGCAATGGAATAAGAAAGCTCAAAGCTATGGTGGCATGAGCTATACTATGGCAGGAACTGATACAATCTGGAAAGAGAATGTGATTCTTTTTGAAAATATGCAGGACTGGTATCTTTCTGTCAAAGGCACACATGATTCATTAGGTATTAATTTTCTGCTTACAGATATAAAGGAAGGCTATTTTAAATGTCAAAATCCAGAAAACGAATTTCCAAAAGTTATAGAATACTTCGCAGGTGATAACCAACTCAATGCTAAAATTTCTGGAGGAGGCGATGAGATTATTTTCATCTATGTCAAGGGTCAGTGATTAAAAAGAGTTTTTTTCTACAAAACTTGGATAAAATAGAACAAAAAAAATGTGCAATCTCTGATTGAGACTGCACATTATAATTCTAATCTATATTTTAATTTTTATCGCAACTGATTGTATCAATTGTTAAGAATCAATGGTAGCCCATCTCCACTCCCTCCTACAATAACCACCTTAGAGTTAGGTGATTGTGCAAGCTGTAGCGTTGCCTCTATACCCTTATCTCTTAGTAGGTTTTCAGAAAGACTTTGATTTAAGATTCTATTGGCATCGGCTTTGGCTTGTGCTTCTATAATCTTACGTTCTGCCTCCTTACGCTCTCTATCTAATTTAAACTCAAATTGAAATGATAATTGTTCTTCTTCAAGTTTCTGCTCTATCGCGTCCTTTAATTTAGAAGGTAATTTCACTTCACGTATCAGGACTGCATCTATGATGATGTTCTTCTTTTCAGCTTCCTCAAAAGTGGCTTCATAAATCTCATCTTGTATAGCCTCACGCTTAGTAGAATAGAGTTCTTCTGGCAGATATTTACCTATGACTTCTCTCGTTGCAGATTTGACTTCTGGCTTAAGAATTGTCTCCAAATAATCAGGCCCTATTTCATCGTGTAAGTATCCTATCTTTTGAGGATTAGCTGCATATCTAAATGATAACTCTACAGTAATAGTCAAACCATTCTTAGAGAGAACTTCCATCTCCTCATAAGCATCCTTAGTTCTCACGTCATATTGGATTAAAGTATTCCAGGGCATGATAACATGAAAGCCCTGATCGTAGATTTTATCTTTTACTAATCCGCCACCAAATTTCTTGAATTCTACGCCTTTCATACCTGGCGGTATTGTTATAAATGTGGTACTCGTAAGTATGACAAATATCATAAAAAGTACAAATGCCATTACCACATACTTTATCCAGTTACCAGATATTTGGGGTGTATCAAATTTTGCTCTGCTCATATTTTATTATTAGTTAGTTGATGTATTTATAACAGCGAATTTCAAATTAAGATTCATGCGAATAGATGAATCTATTAATTTCATCGATTATTATAGATGAATCTAAGTCTTTCATACATTTAAAATGCCCTTTAGGGCAGGTATTTCTTCCTTGCTTAGTACATGGTCTACATTTAAGTTGTCCATTCTCAACTATAACGGCTTTA
This sequence comes from uncultured Saprospiraceae bacterium, assembly GCA_964495785.1. GTDB lineage: Bacteria > Bacteroidota > Bacteroidia > Chitinophagales > Saprospiraceae > RFSX01. The sequence goes on from CAZBXL010000087.1 coordinate 3,760, forward strand.
CTATCTCCATTATAATAAGGCGTATATCCTAATACAGGATGCGTACTCCCATAAATGGCCACAATATTGGTATCTAAAGCCGCTGCGATGTGCATGAGACCCGTATCTCCGCTCAAGAGTACGACTGACTTTCTGATGATCTCAGCGGAGGCTTCTATATTTAAAAGACCACATAGATTTATAATATTAGCTGGATTATAATCCTCAAGTTCTTTCCCCTTAGCTACATCATCCCTGCCGCCTAATAAAACTATAGGTAGATCGATTCCTTCTATAATCTTGCGAAGCAAGACAATGGGCATTTGCTTAGTCTCAAATGCAGCACCTACGGATATCGAAATATACCTATCTGGTAAATTAAGATTTTCAACTTTGTCTTTGGCTTCCTTAGGTATATAAAATTCTACTTGAGGCTTCACTTCATTATCTAATAATGGAGCCACTACCCTCATGAACCTATCAACTATGTGCTTTTGCTGTTGTATGGCTGTATGTAATCGGGTCATTAAAAATAATCTGACAGGATGCTTCTTTAAGACATAAGTAGGCAACTTAAGAGCTCTACTTACTCTATTAGATCTAAGATTATTATGCAGATCTATAACATATGCATACCCTTCATTCTTTAGTAAGTCTATAACTTCTGATAAATCAGTTTCTAAGCCGATATGTTTTTTAACCCTCGGGTTATTAAGAAGAAGAGATCGATAAGATATCTTAGAAAGGTAATGCACTTCATAGCCCTTCTCATCCAGGGCTTTGATGACAGGAGAAGTCAAGACGATATCGCCAATAGAATTAAATCTTATTATGAGAATTTTTTGTGTACTCATATTTTGACATGAAATTAAAAAAAGGCTTCAGATTAATTCCGAAGCCTTTCTATTAATTCTATTATTTCGTTTTTTTAAACGTCTATTGCTTTATGAATTTTTGAGTAACAACTTTATTATCCCCTCTTAAAGACAATAGATAGATTCCTGCATCTACTGAATTCACATCGTAACTATATCCACTTATCAGCTGACTATCTAATATCCTACTGTCGATAACTCGTCCATTCATATCGATAATTTCTAATAGCACCTGACCTTGGAAAATATTTTCAGTCATGGATATATTCAAAATTTCAGCTACTGGATTAGGATTAATTTGCAATAAGCCTTCCTCTTCAATTATCTCCTCTACACTACTAAGAATTCTTTCCCCATTACTAAACCAGACTCCCCATTTTGAAGAAATTGGATTCTGAAAGAAAAAATCATCAGAGTTTGGCACAGAGTTAATCTTAGTATTGTCTAAGGTTATAATACCTAATTCCGTAGGTGAGAAAACATTGAAATCATAAATCATAAATTGATCGTTTCTCGAGTAAGAAGGATAAGCTAATCCTTCATTTTCAAAGATGACACCAATATCACCAGTCTCAATATTGACACCTAAGATTTGATTAAGTCCAGACTCTATATAATCTAAGGCGATTATGAATGGAGAATTCTTAGAGAACGTAGGATTACCTACACTAATTCCTTCTGGTAAGGAACCAAATAATTTATCAATTTCTCCTTGTGCAAATGTATTGGCTGTAGGATTCCAAACTTCTAAAAACCCAACATCCCAGAATTCTATTGTTCCACCATTAGAGCCATTGACTCTATTGAAAGCATCATACATTACTGTATTACCAGTAATATCAAATTCTATCGCATCAGGATAAAGCACATTACCAGTAGAAACACCTTCTGTATATGTAGGATTAAATAACTCAAAGACTTGCTGTGTTTGTTGCTCAAAATCAAAAACCCATACTGATCTGTTCTGTACATCAGATTCGGGAGATACCAACATAAAAGTACCAGCTAGACGAGAAGCATCCTTAGCCACAACTATATTGTCCCAGATTGCCTCGTCTATTAGGATGCTCTCTTGCATTGTCGGCGTCGCTGTGCTCCAATTAATTTCTATAAGATGGACTTTCCTATCCTGACCTACGAAAACAATAGCTTCTCCATCATCTGTAACGCTTGGCTTAGAATAAATATCTGTTGTCGTAAGCGGATTAAACAAAAATTCTCCTTGAGTAATGTTAATCATATAGAGATTCGATAAATCTGCATCTGCAAATAATAAAAGATCATCTCCAGGATTTACGTCTACATCTTGCTGATAATCTGTAACTCCAGTTCCTTCTATACCTACTTGATCAAATGCAGATGCCGCCTGAGCCGCAACATTAGGATTACTTCCATAAAGATCCTGAGCAGACTGTAGAACTGCAGCTCTGAGGTCAGAAAACTGAGAAGACCTTGTTAAGTATGTCGTTAATGCTCGATAATAAACTCTCTCAGCAATATTTTTAGAAGTCGCTGTAGCAAATAAATAGTATGCTCTATTAGTTATACCGCTATTGATATGTACGCCGCCGTTATCTAAAGATCCTCTGTAGATTTCATTATAGTGATCAGGTTGCCATCCTCCGCCAAAATCTCCAGTAGAAGCATTGTTATGTGGATTTTGCATATTACGTAATCCATCACCTGAACGAATAACATCTTCTCCAATGAGCCAATCGTCTCTATCAATCATAGCACCAAATATATCAGCGAATGATTCATTTAAAGCTCCTGACTCTCCAGAGTACTCAAGGTTAGCTGTTGCTTGTATAACACCGTGAGACATCTCGTGTCCTGCAACATCAAGTCCTCTACCAAGTGGCAAAAATTGATTGTCACCATTACCGTAGAATATACCCAATCCATTCCAGAACGCATTGCCCATAGATGTCCCGTCTTCATTAGCGACATTCACAAATGAAATAATATTCTGCCCGTCACCACTTATCGATTCCCTTCCATGTACTTCTTTAAAGTAATCATAAGCCGTTCCTGCATTGAAATGAGCTGACACCCCTTCCGGTGAAGAACTCCATGAGTTATCACCAGAAACCACATGAAAATAATCAGCGTCATTAGCGGGTGAGTCATTCTGCATGTCTATTGTCCAGATGACCCCCTCAGGATTATTTGGCATATTCGATGCACTGGAATTAAACATCGTACGAGAAGCATCGATCAAAAAGAAATCGCCACCTACATCATAGGTCTGTAATGTTCTATTAGTCCCCAATAAATCTCTTGCATTAGCTACAGCCTGCCCATCTAATACTGACTTTTGATCATCATGATTTCCTTCACACTTGCTATCAGAATGATTATGACTATCATGATTATGAAATTTACATATGATAGACCTCTCCTCTATTATTTCTCCATTAGTGGCATCTACAATATACTCCATGTGCTCCGCCATATGCGGGTACACAGTTATATGATATGCTAAAACATAGGAGCCATCATTATTGTAGTAGACTAATTCTTGTTCAATCTGATCTTTCTTGATTGTAAAATTTATTCCTTTTAAATAATTCCAATCAGGATTAAAATCTCTCACATGAGAAACAATTCTATTTCTTATTATTTCCGGATCTAAGAAAGAGGATTTCTCATTTGGTAAATTATCAGATTGTACATAATCACCATTCTGTGATACAATTATCCCGTCCTTAGAGTGTAGCAATATTTCTGCATTATAGACTTTTACACCATTATGTAATTGATCCAATCTGATGTGGGATTGCCCTAGGTGATCTGTCCATATTTTCTGAGGTACAAATTCCGTTTTGTCCAGATTAATATTCATAATTGCTGACACAGAAGACAACCAGGCTGCTGATTTTATTTGCCAAGAATCATTTTTGTTTTGAGACACTCTTCCCTTGAGCCACGTCACATTATTATCTCCATCAGTTTCTTGTACTGTAAATTTAGCTAAGTGCAGATTAGACTCTTCTATAGGTGTAAAGTCTACTCTGGTAGATTCCCCTATATACTTTTTCTCAGGATCAAAAATATTCTTCTGAACCTTTATTTTTTTATTTATATCTATAGGAGCAGCATTTTCATCTATCGACCTTCTTTTAGATTGAGCCTCTGATACACTTACTATTAAGAAAGTAGAGATGACTAATAAAATGATTTGTTTCATTCTGTAATATTTATTTATCATTTAATTGGTAAAGATTCTTTTGATTTTGCGTTGATTGCCTTAGCAAAAGCAAAAAGATTTTTATGATAGATTTTTAATTCTGGTGAGGCCGCTTCTACATAGTCGGCCCACTGAATTCTATGCGATGACTTATCCTCATTATACATAACGATGTAATAAGTCATATTGCCAGTCTTGTCAATGTTAAGAGTATCAAATTGTAATTGCTTATAACTTTCAAAAAACTGCCTAGCACGATCTTTCATCTTATGCGGTAGTTTATCTACGAAACCCTCAGAGCCAGTCCCTTTATAGAAATCACCGTTTGATAATAATGTGTATTCTGTGACCTTGCCAGCAAAACCGCCCATAGATCCAAAAGTGAGTCTTTGTCCTGGATAATCATACGGGGTATTATACTTAGCCTTACAACATATTAAGCTGACAACCATCAGAATAGGCAAAATTGAGTATTTCATAACATATTTTGTGTAATACAAAGTTATTCTACTTTACTCAAGTAAAAGAAATATTAACTAAGCTTTTGATATATACGAGATTTTAGTATAATTTTATGTTAATAGGTAGGTCACAGAAACAAATTATAATACTGTCCCGTTATCCTATGAGTAAACGTATTAAATTATTAAATAAAAATATCAAATGAGAAATCTATTATTTGTTTTTGCATTTATCCTATCTGTAGGAGCTGTAAATGCTCAGAAAACATGTACAAAGTCTCAAGCTGCAGCTTGTGCAAAATCTGGAATAAAATGTTTAGTTATAGAAGATACATCTGAAACAAGTGTTGCATCTGCTATGGCAGCAGCTGATTTGGCTGCACAAAATGATGACGCTATAGAGAAGAGAGTTTGTTCTAAGTCAGGAACGGTTAGTTTCTTTAAGACATCAACTTGCTCTAAATCAGGAAAAGTATCTAAAGAAGAAGTACTATATGACGTACAAAATGCTTCTTTTGTTAATGTTGCACCTTCAGATATGATCTCTGATCAGAACGCTGAGATTATCAAAGTATCTGATAAAAGCACAGAAAAAGTTAAAGCTTGTTCTAAATCAGGAAAAAAATGCTGCGCTTCTAAGAAAAAAGAAGGAGCTTAATCAATAGCATAATTAAGAATACTATAAGCCTTGGCCTCATCGCCAGGGCTTTTTTTGTTATTAGACTTAATTTGAAGTATATAATTGTTAAGAGAACTTATTATTTCATATATTTAATTTAATAATATGTCTGAACGATTCCAATTAGTAGCATGGCTTCAAAGAAGAATAAAAAGAAACAATCCAAAGAGGAGAGAAAAGTTAAACAAAAAGAACTAAAACTAAAATCTCATCATGTCAATGAAAAGTTGGATAAAAAGAAATTCGGAATAGCTATACTGATCTTAATTATAACTGTAGTTACTTTTTCGAGCTCACTTAACAACGAATTTGTCAATTGGGATGATGATAAAAATTTTCTTGAAAATGATTTAGTAAGTACTATAAATAACAAAAACTTCTGGAGCAATACGGCTGAGATATTTAAGTCTGACGTAATAGGAGGATATAATCCGCTTACCATTTTTACATTTGCAATAGAAAAAAAGATTTTTGGTTTCGACAAGCCTTTCTACTGGCATTTAGATAATCTTATATTACATCTTCTGTGTACGTTCTTCGTATTCTTGATCGGATACAGACTCCGACTTGGATACATCGGCGCAGCGGTACTCGCCTTACTTTTTGGCATACATCCTATGAGAGTTGAATCCGTTGCATGGGTAACTGAGAGGAAAGATGTACTCTTCGGACTATTCTATCTGATCTCAATGTACTACTATATCAAGGGTAAGCAAGATGGATTTAAATCAAGATGGATTCTTATCATAGCAGTATCTTTCATACTCTCTCTATTATCAAAAATACAAGCTGTATTACTACCCATAACATTAATTTTTATAGACTACTATTTATCTAAAGATGCTAAACTAAGCTTTAAAAGTATCGTCTCTAAATGGCCATTTTATATTGGATCTCTCACTATTGGACTTATTAATATAATGTTCTTAGCGAAGCAGGGATCTATAGTACAACAAGAATATCAAGGATTAAGTAGAATATTTATTGGGGGATACCAGCTTACAATATATTACATAAAATCTATCGTCCCATTTAGACTATCGCCTTTATATCCCTACCCTGCCAGCTTACCATGGTATATGTATGTATCGGTGCTATCATTTATAATAACCGCTATCTCCCTCTGGATTACTTATAAGAGGAAGTTGAGGGTTTGGTTCTTTGGAATAGGCATCTTCATAACTAATGTTATTTTACTCTTACAGATTGTAGGTGCAGGACAAGGCTTTCTTGCTGATAGGTTTACATATATAGCGTACTTCGGTTTATTTTTTATTATAGCTTATTATATTCATAAAGCGACCCTTACGGGGTCCAAGGTTGCTCAAGGGATAACAATCTTATCGGTGATTGTTTTGTCTATTTATGCATACATGACCTACACTCAAAATAAAATCTGGAAGAATAGTGATACGCTTTGGACACATGTATTAAAGTATTATAACAAAACGACATTACCTTATGGTAATAGAGCTAATTATCGTAGAGACTATAGTCAAAAACTTCTACAAGAAGCAAATCGGATACAAAATTCAAACCCTAGCAAAGCGCAACAATATAGGACACTAAGCAATAATTATGTCTCGCTTGCACTTGCAGATTATAGGTCTGTGATAAAATTAAAAGACGACAAACCTGAGCCATATAATTCCCTTGCAAGGCTATACTTTAATTTTACACAAAGAGATAGTTTAGTCAAAGCATTAGAAAATTATAATAAAGCTATACAATTAGACCCAGCGAAAGTAGAATATCGTGTAAATAGAGGCGCAACTTTCGCTAAGCTGGGAGATATGAATAATGCATTACAAGAACTTAATGAGGCAGAAAAAATCGATCCTACATGGAGCAATATATATCTGAATAGATCAGTCATATATAATACAACTGGTAATCATAGAGCTGCTCTATCAGACATTGAGAAATACTTACAATACAATCCTTACAAGTCTTCTGACATGTGGTATGAAAAAGGTAGACTGCACGGTATACTCGACGAGCATAATAAAGCTATAGAAGCACTGACTAAGTCAATATCAATGCAAGCCAAAGGAATATATTATTATGAAAGAGCTAAGGCTTACTATAGGATAAATAACATCGTAGCTGCTAAGGCGGATATCGCTAAAGCCCAACAAGCAGGTTATAAGGTCAACCAAGAATTGTTAAATAGTTTAAATAATAGTCAATAAGTATAGCTTGAAACTAAGTATCATCATACCAGCATATAATGAAGAGAGAACATTAGAAAATATTTTCTCTCGCGTTATGGAAGTTAAACTTATAAGTAATATCGAAAAAGAAATTATCATCGTCGATGATTGTTCTACAGATAATACTTCCGCTATAGCTCTAAAAATAGCTGAGGAGAACACTAACGTGACTTATACATGTCATGAGAAAAATATGGGTAAAGGAGCTGCCCTACATACCGGAATAGATACTGCAACTGGAGATTATATCATTGTCCAAGATGCTGATCTTGAGTATGATCCTCAAGAGTTTAATTTGTTATTGCAACCTGTCATTGATGGCTTTGCTGATGTCGTTTATGGTAGCCGCTTCCAATCAGGTAGAGCACACCGTATATTATTCTTCTGGCACACTTTAGGTAATAAATTATTAACTACTATGTCTAATATGTTTTCTAATCTTAATCTTACAGATATGGAAACATGTTACAAGTTATTTTCGGCCCCCATCGTTAAAAGTTTGGTTTTGAAAGAAAAGAGATTTGGATTTGAGCCAGAGGTAACTGCCAAGATTGCTAAAGTAAAAGACATAAGAATATATGAAGTTGGTATCTCCTACTACGGAAGAACCTATGCCGAGGGTAAAAAGATCAATTGGAAAGATGGTGTAAGAGCTCTGTATTGTATCGTTCGTTATAATCTTTTCAATTAGATAATATGAAAGAGGACTTTGTTTTTCCTGATATAGATGAGGTTGGAATAGAAACATTAGAAGCAGTATCTATCGCCGTAAATTTCAATAGGTGGATGTATGATACTATAAGTAAGCATTGCAGCGGTAAAATACTTGAGATTGGAAGTGGCATAGGAAATATTACACAACACTTCATAGAAAATGATCACGACATTACGCTAACCGATATAAGAAGTAATTACGTGCAATCACTTAAAGAGCAATTTCCAAGTCATAAAGACAAGACAATATTAATGGACTTAGTAGATGATAACTTTGACCAAGAATTCCGTAAGTTATTAGGAACCTATGACACTGTATTTGCACTTAATGTGGTGGAACATATAAAAGATGATCGATTAGCTATTTTTAATGCGACGAAGCTGCTTAAACCGGGAGGCAAGCTTATCATTTTAGTCCCCGCCTATCAATTTCTATATAATTCATTTGATGTAGCATTAGAACACTATAGAAGGTACACTAAAAAAACACTCAATCAACTTATAGCTTCTGAACTGAAATTAAGCCATTCGCAGTACTTTAATGCTTTTGGAATGTTAGGGTGGTTCGTCTCAGGAAAGGTTCTGAAAAAGAAAACCATCCCTATCAAACAAATGAAAATATACGATAGACTACTCTTCATTGCAAAGTCAATTGACAAATGTCTATTTAATAGGATGGGTTTATCTGTAATATCAGTAGGCACAAAAAAATAGTCTTACATTTCCCACCCCAACTGATTCAAAGTAACCTGATTACTCGATTTCTTACTACTCTTTATACTCCTAAAACTCCTCTACCTATAACCTTCTACCTTCTTAGCACAATAAGGTTTATTCGCTTTGGCATAAGGTTTATTT
>CAZBXL010000088.1:0-8861 GCA_964495785.1 uncultured Saprospiraceae bacterium
TCTATGATATTATTAAATGCATGAGTGTCTTCATCTACTAAGAATAGAAGTTCGTCTTTAAGCTGCTGCCCTTGATGTGCATAGTCTGAGAAGAACTCCCACTTATCATCCCAGCCTCTCTTGACAGAAGATAGATTAGCCACCATAGTACCTAGTGCTGCTCCTAACGCTCCAGCATATGCGGCGATACTTCCACCCCCAGGTGCTGGACTTTCAGATGCTGTCTCATCAGCAAATTGTCTCACAGTAGTATGGACCAGTGGACGATCACTTTCATCTTCTAATAGATATTCTATAATCTTAGACTTAGGGTCAAATGGTCCTAATTCGTCTAAGCCCAATGACTTGATAGCAATATGGATTATCTCTGATTCAGAGATGCCTATTGATTTGCCTTGTTTCTTAAGGAAGTGCTGTCCGGCATCTATCATTACCTTTTTAGGCACAAGCCCTACAAGTTCAGATCCCGTTACTCTGATGCCTCTGTTTAGAGCACTTGTACAAGTGGCTTCAAAAGCTTGATGAAGGCTTGTCACTTTTATGTCTGTGATATTCATAGATATCTGAGCGACTTTATATTCATCTATATACCAGCCTATCGCTTTGACTGACTTCAGTGTACCTGGGACTCTCAGAGGATCTCCTGAGGCATCCCTCAGTATCGTCCCTGTGATAGGGTGGCCTTCTCTCTTGACACGACCCTTCTCTCTTATATCAAATGCGATTGAATTGGCTTTTCTGACGGAAGTCGTGTTGAGATTGACATTATATGCAATCAAGAAGTCACGTGCACCGATAGCGGTTGTTCCTGCTTTGACATGTTGTTCTGCAGGACCATAATCTGGTTTCCACTGAGGTTCTTTTATTTTGGTACCGAAACCTTCATACTCACCTGCTCTAATATTAGCAAGGTTTTTCCTTTCTTCATTTTTGGCTGCAGATTCATATAGATATACTGGAATATTGAGATTTTCGCCCACCCGTTGAGCCAATTTTTCGGCGTAGACGACAGTTTCTTCCATCGTGATATTAGAGATGGGTATGAGTGGACATACATCAGTAGCTCCCATACGTGGATGCTCCCCTTTATGCTGACTCATATCGATAAGTTCTGAGGCTTTCTTAATAGCCAGATATGCTGCTTCTATCACATCTTCAGGTTCTCCTACAAATGTAACGACGGTCCTATTCGTAGCGACCCCAGGATCTACATCTAATAATTTGACACCTTTAACCGTTTCTATTTCGTCGGTGATAGATTTAATTAACTTCGTATTAGCACCTTCACTAAAATTAGGTACACATTCGATTAATTGTTTTGCTGACATATTATTCTTGAATTTAAAGTAAAAGTATACGTATTTTTATCCAAGCTCCTAAGTAGAGCAATTTTTTTTTGAAAAGCTTATAATCCACCCTTTGTATAGAAAGATCACATACTTAATTCTTATCTTATTTACTTACAGTATCACTGTATTTGCGCAAGAAGTGGCGATATCAGATGAGTTGAGTATACGTAACTATTTCTCTTACGAACTCGTAGGACAGATAGATGATAGAATACTGGTCTACCGTGATAAGGGCTTCGTTAAGGAAATGGATGTCTACAATTCAGAATTAGAACATACCCAGTTTTCAGAATTTATTTTCGAAAAGAAAAAAACAGATGTCTATACAATAGTAGGTCAGGACACTGCATTTCAGATGATCTATGGATATTTAGATAATGATTCTCTTGTTATTCGGATGCGAGAATATGATAAAGTTGTGAGATTGATAGACAGCACAACTTTAACTAAGATTCATAAAAAGGAGATAAAAAGAAGATTTAATTATGCGTGGTCAGATAATAAGTCTAAGGTATTACTTACTTCTATCACAGGTGATAATCTTGTCCGCTTTATAGTCTATGATTGTAGACTCAAAAGAATCACTTGGCAGCAAACGATTTTATTTGAGTATACGAATTATAGAGACTTTGAGAAATTTCATATTACTGACATTGGAAATATCTTTTTGCAAATCAGAGATGATGGCGTCGAGAATGAAAGGTTATCGTACATCTTAATTAATCCGTTCATTAATAAGCAATTTGACTTCCAGTTAGACATGAACGGACGTAGCTATAATGATGTCTATTTTACATTCGATAATAAAAATCGAAATGTAGTTGTTACAGGTACTTATTCTGAAAAAAGAGGCAAGGAAATTAAAGGCATGTTTTTTTATAAAAAGAACATCAATGAATTAGAAACTCTTGATGTGCCATCTTTTTTGGAATTCGGATCTAACTTAGGAGAAGAAATACTACAAGGTAAAAAGCGAAATCGAAAACGTGTCTTTGATGATCTGGAGATACAAAACATCATATTGAGAAATGATGGAGGTGCTTTAGTAGTATGTGAGATAACTAAAGATTATTCTAGAAGAAGTCCTTACAATACAAACTATACGACCCGAGATGCGAGATATTCAGGATACTCAAGACGAGGGTGGGTAGATTATTATAATGAGGATATAGTTGTTCTGAATATTAACCCAGATATAGAATTTGACTGGACCAAAGTCTTATACAAAAAGCAATTCTCACAGGATGATGATGCTGTTTTTTCTTCCTTCTTTGTGATGAAGACACCTTCACGCTTGAGATTTATCTATAATGATGATATCAGAAAGAACAGCACTGTAAGTGAATATCTTATGGATCCTACTGGCCGGATAGCACGTAACAGTTTGTTAAGTACAAAGTATCAGGATATGAAATTACGCTTTGGCGATGCTGTACAATTGAGTGCAAACTCAATACTTGTACCAAGCGAAAAAAGCTACGATTTGAACCTCGTTAAAATTACGTACTAAGATGACTGCTTAGGTTTTTAGTTCAACCTTTCATGTAAGTCACTTACCTTCTTATGTATATCATTAATTTGAGCTTCTACTTTAAGGTCTAATTCTTTGGGCTCATCGGAGAAACTAACATGAGCATAATACTGCCAGATCTCATCTACATCAGCATAATCTAATTTGTAAGGTAGATAAAGATTGTTATCTGAAACTAATATAAGTCGTCGATTCTTGGCATCAACTTTGACTCGCTTGTAGACCATGCCTTCCCTATTACTTATGACTATATAAGTCTTGTCATCTTTTATGTCTTGTATATTCTCGACATATGAGCATATGATAACAGACCCTGATTCTACAGGGAGCATAGAATCTCCTTGAATCTCAAAAGCCCTATAAGTACCTTTGGGAATATTAGGTAAGGAAATCTTAGGAAGGTCCATAATGTACTCAGGGTTTTGGTAAGAGTCAAGATATCCTGCTTCTGCTTTAGAATCGACTAACTCGATATTGCTGTCATTATCTCTGTCTACACTTATTGCAAGTATACGTAGGTCTTTATTTCTCATGACCTCGTAGTCATTATGACTTATGTTTTGTGCAACAAGTGTATCTATTTTTACATCAAAATACTCTGCCATTTTTATAAGCATAGAGATATTGGGCTCCGTTTTTTCGCGTTCATAATCGCCTAAAGTTGTTCTTGGTATTTGTAATACCTCAGATAGGTCTTGCTGCGAGAGCTTGTTCTTCTTTCTTAGATACTTGAGGTTTATGCCTAACATGTTGAATCTATTATATCCGAAAGATACAACATTGTCGATTAATTCGCTATAAAAAAGATGAAAATATCGACATATTGGCCTTGGTCGAGAGGTTTTCTAAATTATCTTAAAATAAACTCAGCTGTGTCTCTCTATCGTCGTCTAATAGGCTTTTGTCATTATTACCTACGTAGTTTACTTTGTCAGATACTTTCTTAGCTGTCATTACACTACTCTCGTAGGGTTTGATCATCTCTAATAGTTGCTCGGGTGATAGGTCATTAGATAGCCATAAGGCTTCTTGCTCTGGAGTAAGAATAGCTGGCATACGATCATGAATATCAGCCATTATGTTATTAGGTTCTTGAGTAATGACGGTATATGAGTATACGGCATTTCCATTAGGTGCTATCCACTTATCCCATAAACCTGCTATGGCAAATAATTTTTGATTTATTAGAGAGATATGATAAGCTTGTTTGCCCTTTACAGTTTTTTGCCACTCATAGAAACCGTCGGCGGGAATAAGACAACGTCTTTCTTTCACAGCAGATTTAAATGATTTTTTTTCGAGAAGAGTTTCCTTTCTGGCATTGATCATTTTATATCCGACTTTCATGTCTGATGCCCATGATGGAATCAATCCCCATCGCATAGCTTTGAAGTGATCTCTATCAAGATTAGTTATGATAGGTAGTATGTGTGATGGAGCAACATTATAATTAGGTAATGGATTATATTGCTCTAATTCATCAGAATAGAAAGTAGATTGAAATCTTTGTTCGAGTTCTTTTTCTGTCTTAGTTAATGATGATCTGCCACACATACCATTGTGATATTAATAGATGTAAAACTATCTAAGACTTATAAGTATATCAAATGTAAAAGAAGACTTAGCTTCTTTTTTTGACGTAGCAATCTATGCCTTTAGCTTTGAGATTACTAGAAGATTCTAATGCTTCGCCGTAATCAGAATATCTTGACGCTATCACTGTATGATATTGAGAATTATCAAAAATAGCTACTTCGGCATTCGCAAATCCTAAGTTGCTTAGTTTACTTCTCATCTCATTAGCATTGGATTGGACGAGATAGTTTCCTGCTATTAGCATGTATTGTCCTGAGGATACAGATTGTGTATATCTTTTTGGTGGAGGCGTGTCTTCTATTATTTCTTCTTCGATGATTTCTTCTACGACTTCTTCTTCTGGCTCGTATTCTTCTACCTTTTCATCACCATCAGAATATCCAATATCCTCATCTTCAAAAAGTTCTTCTGATGCATCAGAAATGACTTCTCCGGTATCTTCGATAAGATCTTCCGTTCCAGTTGCAATTGCATCTACTGCATTACTTGCAGAATTATTGCCACATGACTTTAATACAGTACTGAACCATATATATATGACAATAAGGACTATAATCCAGCTAATGATTTTAAATAATTTTCCCATTCTATTTTAAATATATTATAAAAATAGTTAATATTTAATAAATAGTTGATGTTACTTAGCCTTTTCAATATTTATAGAGTGTTAATATCAATACTGTTTTTTATATAGCATCTAAATTACTTATACATGAGAAAATTATTCTTAGTCCTATCTATTGTAACCCTTGTTATAGTTGCAGTCCTTTCTTTTGTTTTTAGTTATAAAATTCTATGGATACTTGCGATTATTCTGCCTTTGTTGCTTATAGGTTTTATCGATATTTTTCAGAAGAAGCAAGCTCTGCGTAGAAATTTTCCTCTCCTTGGAAGAACGAGATATTTAGCTGAATGGCTGAGGCCTAAGGTCTATCAGTATTTTGTAGAGCCAGATACTGACGGAAGACCTTTTTCAAGATTAGATAGGAACATTGTCTATCAACGTGCAAAAGCAGTCAACGACACGACGCCATTTGGTACTCAATTAAAAGTATATGACGAAGGATATGAATGGATGAATCATAGTATTGCAGCATTAGATTCTCATAATCTTGAATCTCACCCAAGAGTGAAGATAGGTGGAAAGAATTGTACTCAACCTTACAGTGCTAGTGTATTTAATGTAAGTGCTATGAGTTTTGGATCATTAAGTAAGAATGCAGTATTAGCATTAAATGGTGGCGCTGCAATAGGAAACTTTGCTCATAACACGGGAGAGGGAGGTATCTCACCATATCATAAAGAGTTAGGTGGAGATCTGATATATCAAATAGGGACAGGTTATTTTGGTTGTCGGTCTGAGGACGGAAATTTTGATCCAGAATTATTTAGATCAGCTACTGCTCCCAGCAATATAAAGATGATAGAAATTAAATTGTCTCAAGGAGCTAAGCCAGGACATGGTGGTATACTGCCCGCAAAAAAAGTCACACCAGAAATAGCAGAGATAAGAAATATTAAACCTTATAAGGCTGTACATTCCCCTCCTTATCATAAAGCATTCAATACACCGATAGGATTGCTCAAGTTTATAAAACAATGTCAAGAATTGTCAGGAGGCAAACCTGTTGGGTTCAAATTATGTGTTGGTCATAAGAGCGAGTTTCTGGCTATATGCAAGTCTATGATTGATACAGGAATCAGACCTGACTTTATCAGTGTAGACGGCGGAGAAGGTGGTACTGGAGCAGCACCATTAGAATTTAGTAATTCTGTGGGAGTACCAGGTAGGGAAGGATTAGCTTTTGTATATGATGCTCTTGTGGGTTTTGATCTAAAGAAAGAAATTGCATTAATCTATTCTGGAAAAGTTCTTTCGGGTTTTGATATATATAAAGCGATATCATTGGGTGCAGATATTACTTACAGTGCCAGAGCAATGATGATGGCAGTAGGATGTATTCAAGCATTAGAATGTAATCACAATACCTGCCCTACAGGTGTCGCTACACAAGATCCAGAATTAGTTAAAGGTCTCGATGTCAGTGACAAAAAAGTAAGAGTTGCTAACTACCATCGTGAGACGGTTAAGTCATTCGTAGAGCTGATGGCAGCATCAGGCTTGGATCATTTAGATAAAATTAATAGGGAACATGTCTTCCAACGCATCGACCAACACTTAAGTAAGTCTCTTGCTGAAACATATCCGTACATACCTGAAGGGTGCCTGCTAAACTCAGATTCTACACCCAGAAAGTGGAAGAAATATATGGCTCAAGCTGACCCACATAGTTTTGTACCGAAGTTTCAAGAGGTGTTTGTTGAGGAGGATTAATTAATTTATATTTCTATCAATCCAACATCAAATCCAGTATACCAATAGCTGCCTTAGAAATAATAGTACCGGGCCCAAAGACTGCTGCCACACCTTGATCAAATAAATACTGATAGTCTTTAGGTGGAATCACACCACCTACGACGACCATGATGTCCTCGCGACCTGCTTCCTTGAGTGCTTGCATAGTCAAAGGGACGAGTGCCTTATGTCCTGCTGCAAGAGAAGATATACCTAAAATATGCACATCATTATGTACAGCATCTCTGACAGCTTCAGCAGGTGTCTGGAATAGAGGACCTACATCTACATCAAAACCTAAATCAGCAAAACTTGTAGCGATGACCTTAGCACCGCGATCGTGACCATCTTGTCCGAGCTTGGCGACGAGGATACGAGGACGTCGGCCATATTGATTAGCGAACTGATCAGTTTTGGCTCTGGCTTTTACAAAGTATTCATCCATTTTTATTTCTCTTGAGTAGACGCCTGTGATGAGAGGGTTATTAGCTTTGTATCTGCCAAAACTCTCCTCCATAGCATCTGATATTTCTCCTAATGTGGCTCTGGCTCTGGCGGCCTCTACAGCTACGGCAAGTAGATTGCCTTCTTCTTTTTGAGATAGAACTTTGAGCTGAGCTAACTTTTCTTTGACAAGCTTATTATCTCTGTTGCTTTTGATATCATTGAGCCTGTTGACTTGTTCTTCTCTTACTTTGGCATTATCGACTTCAAGTAATTCCATTTCTTTATTTGAAGGTGTCTCGAAGATGTTGACACCGACTACTTTCTCTATGCCTGCATCTATTCTGGCTTGCTTTTCGGCAGCAGCTTGTTCTATACGCATCTTTGGTATGCCTTTTTCAAGGGCTATAGTCATACCACCATAGCTTTCTATTTCTTCCAAGAAAGTCTTCGCCTCATTGTAGATTTTCTGAGTGAGACCTTCCATGTGTGTACTACCATTGAATAAATCTATGACTTGTGTAATACCAGATTCTGCTTGAAGATACTTCTGAGTATCGCGAGCAATTTTGGCAGAAAAATCAGTAGGTAATGCGATTGCTTCATCAAGCGAATTAGTATGTAATGACTGCGTACCGCCTATAGTTGCAGCCATCGCTTCTATCGTTGTACGTGTGATATTGTTGTAAGGATCTTGGGCTGTCAAGCTGTATCCTGATGTCTGACAATGGGTTCTCAGTGCCAATGATTTTTCTTTCTTTGGGTTAAATGTACTGACGACTTCTGCCCATAGCTGTCTTGCGGCTCTCATCTTAGCGACCTCATTATAGAATTGCATTCCTATGCCCCAGAAGAAAGAGAAACGTGGTACAAAATCATCGACATCAAGTCCAGCTCTAAGTCCAGCTCTGATGTATTCTATACCATCAGCTATAGTATATGCTAGCTCTAATGCAGCAGGAGCACCTGCTTCATGCATATGATATCCCGATATACTTATAGAATTAAATTTAGGCATGTGCTGAGAAGTATATTGGAATATATCAGAGATAATTCTTACTGAATGTTTAGGCGGATAGATGTAAGTATTTCTCACCATAAATTCTTTTAGGATATCATTCTGAATTGTGCCACTTAAAGCAACTTTGTCTACTCCCTGTTCTTCAGCTGCAACTATGTAGAATGCCATTATAGGAATGACAGCGCCATTCATAGTCATGGAAACTGACATTTTATCCAAAGGTATCTGATCAAATAGCATTTTCATATCTTCCACTGTATCTATGGCGACTCCTGCCATACCAACATCACCTGTCACCCTTGGATTATCTGAGTCGTAGCCTCTATGCGTAGGTAGATCAAATGCAACAGATAGCCCCTTTTGCCCAGCAGCTAAATTTCTTCTGTAGAAGGCATTACTTTCTTCTGCAGTACTGAATCCAGCATACTGACGTATCGTCCACGGGCGTCCTGTATACATGCTTGCATAAGGGCCAGATTTGTATGGAGGAATTCCAGAATATGACATCTTGTTTTCCATATTTTATTTTCTAAGAACTAAGAGTTTCATCATTTCAATAGCAGC
>CAZBXL010000088.1:8961-12555 GCA_964495785.1 uncultured Saprospiraceae bacterium
GATTGTGACCACTCGAGATTATGACTTGTATTACTTAATTCTTGTCCACAGACAAATTGCTTTTGAGAGTTTACAGTTAGATTGAGTGTAGCCAGATCTGGTCCTCTCAATGTATCAAATAACGTGGTATCCATATTGGTCCAATGAGTACCGTCGATACTTAATTTAGGAATATACCGGTGCTCGTGATTAGGATAGTATAATTCTAAGATGATGTCTTTTTCTATCTCGGACCAGATGTCAAAACAGAAGTAAGCACTTTCATTTATAGGTTCGTTCTCTGGTGTAATTGTAGCCCTGTAAGTAATGTCATTGATCTGAGTAAAATCATTGAGTCTTGCACCATCAAATTCATTTGATGCATAGACGTCGCCTATGTTATAAGTTCGCTTGTCTTGTTTTGTAATTGATCGACTCCGTGTGTCCTTCGGTTCAGGGAAGTTATATGTCTTAGGCATGTATCTTGACTTACAAGATAGCATGGATATAAGAAAAGTAAATAGGATTAAATTTTTAATACAATTCATGATTTTAAATCTAAGATTTTTTCGCTTCATGAATACTATAGTGTTATAAAGAAAAGTACAGCTTTAAAATAATATTAAAATAAGCACAAGAATCTATTTAGTTTTTAAAAATGTGTGACTTTAAATGTTACTTAAGCTACTTCAGTTTCTCTTTCAGATATTGTCCTGTATAAGATCTTTTTATTTTGATCAGGTCTTCGGGTCTTCCTTCGTAGAGAAGTTCGCCACCGCCTTTACCGCCATCAGGGCCTAAGTCTATAACCCAATCTGCAGATTTAATAATTTCCATATTATGCTCTACGATGAGTACGGTATGTCCTTTTTCTACAAGAGCATTCATAGCATCTAAGAGTTTATTGATATCATGGAAATGTAATCCTGTAGTAGGTTCATCGAAAATAAAAAATATCCTTTCAGTGCTCTGTTCCTTGCCTAAGTAAGATGCTAGCTTAACTCTCTGTGCTTCTCCACCTGATAGAGTATTAGAACTCTGTCCTAATTTGACATATCCTAAACCTACATCGTCGAGCGGCAATATTTTTTTGTAAATGTCTTTTCTTTCCTTGAAGAATTCTAAAGCCTCAACGATACTCAAGTTTAGAACATCATAGATGCTTTTACCTTTATATTCTACTTCTAATACTTCTTGTTTGAATCTCTTACCTCTGCAGTCTTCGCATATAAGTTTTACGTCAGCGAGAAATTGCATTTCTACAGTTTCTTCTCCCTCGCCCTTACACTTCTCACACCGGCCACCTTCTACATTAAATGAAAAATGCTTAGCCTGAAATCCTTTAATCTTAGAAGCTTGCTGACCTGCGTATAAAGATCTGATGGCATCATAAGCCTTTACGTATGTCGCAGGATTAGATCTTGATGACTTTCCTATGGGGCTTTGATTGATCATTTCTACTTTAGTAATCATTTTAAGATCTCCCTGGAGGGAGTCAAATGTACCAGGTGCCATAGAAACGATTTCACCTAACTTTTTCTTAAGTGCTGGATAGAGAATTTGTTTTACCAAAGTTGTTTTACCAGATCCTGATACCCCAGTAACAACCGTCATGGTATTAAGCGGAAATGTAGCAGTGACATCTTGCAGATTATTCTGCTTAGCACCTTTGAGAATGAGTTTGTTTGTAAACTTTCTTCTTTTGAGAGGTACAGGTATTTCCTTTTTACCGAAGATATAATCTGCTGTGAGACTCTTACTTTTTTTGAATGCTTTGAAGGTGCCGTTATAGACAATCTCGCCTCCGAATATTCCCGCTAAGGGTCCTACGTCTACAATATAATCTGCATTATTAATAACTTCTTCTTCGTGCTCTACGACGATAACTGTATTATTTAATTCTCTTAGGTGTGTAAGGACTTTTACAAGTTTACCTGTATCTTTTGGATGTAGTCCTATACTCGGTTCGTCTAGAATATAGAGCGAGTTGGTTAAGTTACTACTGAGTGTTCTTGTGAGATTTATACGCTGTGTCTCACCACCACTTAATGTAGACGATATTCTATCAAGCATTAAGTAAGAAAGTCCTACATCTATCATCGTCTGTAATCGTGTCGTTAGCTCTAATAGAATTCTCTTAGCGATACTCTTGTCATGAGCAGATAGTTTTATTTTTTTAAAAAAGTCCAATAACTCATCTATCGGAAGATCAACTAATTCTTGGATATTTTTGTCTTTGACTTTGACATAACTGGCTTCTTTTCTCAGGCGACTACCATTACATTCTGTACAAGTAGTTCTGCCTCTATAGCGAGCCATCATGACCCTGTTTTGTATCTTGTATGACTTAGATTCTAACTCTCCAAAAAAATCATAGATGCCATCGACACCTCTATTACCATTCCACAATAGGTCAATCTGCTCTTGAGAGAGTTCACTGTAGGCTCTATGTATAGGGAAGTCTCGATCTTGCGTGTTTTGTATAAATCGAGTTAACCATTTCCCTGTTTTTTCTCCCTTCCAACAAGCTACGGCACCGTCATATATTGAGAGGCTTTCTTCTGGTATGACTTTGTATGGATCTATTCCTATGATTCTACCATATCCCTCGCAAGTCTTGCAGGCACCGTAGGGGTTATTGTAATTGAATAATTGTTGCGATGGTTCTAAGAATGTAATACCATCTAACTCGAATCTATTGTTAAACGACTTTTCTTTTTTAGTATCTAAGATGTCAAGTGTCAGTTCGCCCTCGCCTTCATAGAATGCTGTCTGCACAGAATCTGCTATTCTTTTGATATTTTCTTCGTCATCAGATATGACAAACCTATCTACGAGAACCATAATTTCTCCCACTTTAAGCTCAGTCATTCTTTTGTCGAGCCATTTAGATTTTTTCTCGAGAATGTCTTCTATGTACTCTATTTTTTTTCTCTTGACGATTCTTGTGAATCCCTTTTGTACAAGAAGCCTCAGTGCTTTGCTTACTGTCCTGTCAGCATACTTAAGAGGCATGGGGAATAGCAGCTGTACTTTGGTCCCGTCTTTTAATTTTTGAAGAAAATCTACGACATCAGCTACCTGATGTTTTTTGACTTCTTTTCCAGATATGGGACTATAAGTCCTACCGACTCTCGCAAAGAATAATCTTAGATAATCAAATATCTCGGTCATAGAGCCTACCGTAGATCGAGCATTACCCGTAGTCACTTTTTGCTCTATGGCAATAGCTGGACATAGTCCTTTGATAAAATCTACCTCCGGTTTTTTCATCCTACTTAAGAACTGCCTTGCATAGGATGACAGACTTTCTACATAGCGTCTCTGTCCTTCAGCATAGAGAGTGTCCATAATGAGGGACGACTTACCAGAACCACTAAGACCGGTAACAGCAATCAACATCCCCTTTGGTATTTTGAGTTCTATATTTTTTAGGTTGTTAGATTGAGCACCTTTGATATGGATTTCATTTATCCCTTTCTTTTCAGATGTTTTAGTTTTTTTTCTATTGGCAGCAGCTACAGTCATTGTCTTCTTTAATAAGCTCGAAAAGGTACAAAATTATGTTTGATAGAAAAGTATCTTAGTATAACGTGCTTTTAGATAAAAGTTTAG
>CAZBXL010000089.1:0-12306 GCA_964495785.1 uncultured Saprospiraceae bacterium
AAATAAAATCAGGAGAGAAGATGGCATTCGTAGGAGAGAATGGATCAGGGAAAACGACTTTGATCAAATTAATGTTGAGATTCTATGATCCTACAGCTGGTGAGATATACTTGGACGGTGTGGATGTACGTCATTATGATAGAGCGGCGTATCAACAATTATTTGGAGTTATATTTCAAGATTTTGTGAGGTATGAATTTACAATAGGAGAAAATATAGCCGTAGGAAAAATAGACGAGATACAAAACCAACCGAGAATAGAATCTGCTGCAGATAAAAGCTTGGCTGCCGATGTGGTCAATCAACTACCAAGTAAGTACGACCAACAATTAGGCCGACGCTTTAAAAGTGGAAAAGAACTATCAGGAGGTCAGTGGCAAAAGATAGCACTCGCCAGAGCTTATATGAAAGATGCCAAAGTAATGATCTTAGACGAGCCGACATCAGCTCTAGACGCCAGAGCCGAGTATGAAGCTTTCCAAAGATTTATAGCCTTAACCCAAGGGAGAACATCTGTCATTATATCACACAGATTCAGCACAGTCAGAATGGCGGACAGAATTATGGTCCTCAAGAATGGTAAAATATTAGAACTTGGAACGCATGAGGAATTGCTTGATAAGAATGGTTTGTATGCTGAGTTGTTTGAGCTACAAGCGGCGGGGTATAGTTAATAGGGTTAACTTTTTATGAAACACCCACTCATATCTCAATTAAGTGTCAATGGTAACAAATATGACATCATTCATAATATGGCCGCGTATAGCTGGTAAATCAAATAAAAGATGAAGTCTGTTGACTAAGAAACCCTTGATTTGGTAGGATAAATAATTTTTTATGCGATATTTTTATTGAAAATCAGTTAGTTATGAAGGCGCTAACTAAAAAAAACCTATTAAAAGGCTTGAATTCTGAATAAAAGAAATATACATTTGCAGCTCCTTAAAATAAGGGACTGAGATCCTACACTAATAGTGAAAAGATCTCTGGAATTAAATTAAAACTTTAAAGAGTTTACAGTGGATACATTAAGTTATAAAACAAAGTCGGCAAAGAAGTCAGAGGTAGAGCGTACATGGTACGTTGTAGATGCTCAGACAGCTGTCGTAGGAAGGTTGTGTACTAAGATCGCAATGGTCCTCAGAGGTAAGCATAAACCAAGTTACACACCTCATTGTGATACTGGAGATTATGTTATCGTTGTCAATGCTGATAAAGTCAGATTCTCTGGTAATAAATTAGCAGAAAAGAAATACATCAGATACTCAGGATATCCGGGAGGACAGAGAAGTAGAACAGCACAAGAAGTTCTTCAGAAAAAACCTACAGATATTATCGAGAAGGCTGTCAGAGGTATGATCCCTAAAAATAGATTAGGGAGACAAGTCATTAAAAAATTATACGTGTATGCAGGTCCAGATCATCCTCATGCAGCACAACAACCACAAGAACTTAACATAGAAAAATAATATGGAAGTTATAAACACAAGCGGAAGAAGAAAAGCAGCTGTTGCCAGAATCTATATGAAAGCAGGCAGCGGAAGTATCGTAGTTAATGGTAAGGACTACAAAGACTATTTTCCACAACAGAATATCAGATACAATATTGAAGACCCTCTTAATATTGTAGAAGCTACTAAGACTTATGATATAAAGGTTAATGTAAAAGGTGGAGGATTTAAAGGTCAAGCTGAAGCTATCAGACTGGCATTATCCAAAGCACTTGTTTTAGTGAATGAAGATCATAAGACATTGCTTAAAGAGAAAAAATATCTAACGAGAGACTCAAGAGTCGTAGAGCGTAAGAAGTACGGTAAGCCTAAGGCAAGAAAGAGCTTCCAATTCTCTAAGAGATAATTTTTATTTTATTTATCACAATCCAACAGAAATCACATGGCAAAGCCAACATATAAAGATTTATTAGAAGCAGGAGCACACATGGGACACATGAAGAGAAAGTGGAACCCTAAGATGTTACCTTATATTTTTATGGAGAGAAAAGGTATCCATATTATTGATCTTAACAGAACATCAGAATATCTTGATAGAGCTGCTTCAGCTATTAAACAAGTTGCTAAATCGGGAAGGAAAGTAATGTTTGTAGCAACTAAAAAGCAGGCAAAAGAAACTGTAGCTCAGTTAGCCAGAGAAGTAAATATGCCTCACGTAACTGAAAGATGGTTAGGGGGTATGATGACTAACTTCTCTACAATTAAGAGATCAGTTAAGAAAATGAATAATATCGATAAGATGTTAGCTGATGATAATGTTACAAGCATTACTAAGAAAGAAAGATTAACACTGACTCGTGAGAGAAACAAGTTAGAAAAAGTACTCGGTGGTGTTGCTAACATGAATAGGCTTCCTGCAGCAATATTTGTTGTAGATACTGTGCATGAGCACATTGCAATCAAAGAAGCTAAGAAATTAGGAATCAAGATCTTTGGTATCGTAGATACGAACTCAGATCCTACAGATGTAGACTTTCCTATTCCTGCTAATGATGATGCATCTAAGTCTATCAATATGATTACTTCATACATAACTGAATCGATCAAAGAAGGAATGGACGATAGAAGAAAGGAGAAAGAGGCGACTAAAGAGCCTGTTGCATCATAAGCAACAAATCAATTAAAAAAATTAAAATAAAATTCAGAAAATATAAAAATGGGAATTACAGCAGCTGACGTAAAAAAACTAAGAGACCAGACAGGCGCTGGTATGATGGACTGCAAGAAAGCATTAACAGAGGCGGATGGAGATTTTGAAAAAGCAATAGAGTTTTTAAGAAAGAAAGGTCAGAAACTTTCAGAAAAAAGAGCAGACAGAGAAGCGAAAGAAGGAGTAGTTATCGCTAAAACATCTCATAATAAAAATAATGGTATAGTTATCAGGTTAAGTTGTGAGACTGACTTTGTATCTAAAGGAGATACATTTGTAGACTTAGCAAATTCATTTGCTGATGTAGCAATAAAAAAACTTCCAGATAACTTAGATGCATTATTAGCACTCGAAGTAGAATCAGGTAAGACTATAGCTCAGAAAGTAGAAGAGCAAACAGGTGTTATAGGTGAGAAGATAGAATTAAGTGCTTATGAGAAAATTGTAACTGTAGCAGGAGAAGGACAAGTACTACCTTATATACACATGGGTAACAAAGCCGGAGTAATAGTAGCACTTAATCTTGAAGGGCCACAGTACGAAGAGCCAGGTAAAAATGTCGCTATGCAAGTAGCTGCGATGCATCCAATAGCTCTTGATAAAGACGGTGTTGATTCTTCTATAGTAGAAAAAGAAATAGAAATAGGAAAAGACATAGCAAGACAAGAGGGTAAGCCAGAAGAGATGTTAGAGAAAATTGCTACAGGAAAATTGAATAAGTTTTTCAAAGAGAGAACACTACTTAATCAAATGTATGTAAAGAGTACAAGTAAAGAAACTGTGCAAGGTTACCTAACGGGCGTACACGCCGATCTAACGGTCACAGATTTCAAGCATTTGAAGTTAGGTTAAGATATTTTATGAAGCGATTCTTTTTGAATCGCTTTTTTTTTGCAACTGAAAAAGAAATAATTTTACACAACACGCGAGGAAGTAATTATGGCAAAAAAATATAAAAGAGTACTCTTAAAATTAAGCGGCGAATCTCTAATGGGAGAAAGCTCATTTGGAATCGAACCAAGTCGATTAGTGCATTATGCTAAGGAAATTAAAAAATTAGTAGAGGAGGGTTTTGAGACGGCGATAGTTATTGGTGGAGGTAATATATTTAGAGGCCTTCAAGCTGATAAGAGTGGGATAGAACGTGTACAAGGTGATTATATGGGTATGATGGCAACCGTCATTAATGGTATGGCTCTGCAGAGTGCATTAGAGACTCAGGGGGTCTACTCGAGACTTGTCTCAGCTATAGAGATGAGAGAGGTTGCGGAACCATACATTCGAAGAAGAGCTATACGCCATGTGGAGAAAGGGAGAGTCGTTATCTTTTGCGCTGGTACCGGAAGTCCATATTTCACTACGGATTCTGCGGCATCTTTACGAGCAAGTGAGATAGGTGCTGATGTTATATTAAAAGGTACCAGAGTAGACGGTATATATACTGCAGATCCAGAGAAAGATCCTAATGCAACTAAGTATGATAGAATATCATTCAGTGAGGTCATTTCTAAAAATCTAAAAGTTATGGATATGACAGCATTTACAATGTGTCATGAAAATGATATGCCCATCGTTGTGTTTGATATAAATAAAGAAGACAATCTCCTCAAAGCTGCTAAAGGAGATAAGGTGGGTACCGTCGTATTTTGCGATTGTTAATCCTATCGAATCTAACACCAAAATACTCTGAGTTAGATAATTGATAAAGAATAAAAAAGCCCGACTAACAATATATTAGTCGGGCTTCTTTTATGATGTTATTAATGCTAAATAATTCTATGTCTTATTCTGCAGCAGCCTCTTCTACTTTTGCTTCGGTTTCTACTTCTTGAGCTTCAGATGGCAAATAGGCTTTCGTAATCTTAGTAGCGATTTCTTCCATCACCTCAGGATTATCTAATAGAAACTGCTTAGCGCCTTCTCTACCTTGAGCAATCTTAGTGTCATTGTAACTGTACCAAGAACCACTTTTACCTACAAGATTTAGTTCTACACCGTGATCAATGATTTCTCCAGTTCTTGATATACCTTGTCCGAATATCATATCAAACATCGCTATTCTGAACGGCGGAGCTAATTTATTCTTGACAACTTTAACCTTAGTAGGATTGGCTATGATATTTCCTTCTTTGTCTTTGATAGCAGAACCTGATTTTCTAATATCTAATCTGATGGAAGAATAGAACTTCAATGCATTACCACCAGTCGTTGTTTCAGGATTACCAAACATCACACCGATCTTTTCTCTCAATTGATTGATGAAGATGCAGCAACATCCAGTACGACCTATCGTTCCAGTTAATTTTCTAAGTGCTTGTGACATTAGTCTTGCTTGAAGACCCATCTTAGAATCTCCCATCTCACCTTCTATCTCTGCCCTTGGAGTTAGTGCTGCAACAGAATCGATAACAATAATATCGATAGCTCCTGATCTTATTAAATGCTCTGCGATCTCTAGTCCTTGTTCGCCATTATCTGGCTGAGAGATTAAAAGATTTTCTGTGTCTACACCTAAGGCTTCAGCATATGTCTTATCAAAAGCGTGTTCTGCATCTACAATTGCAGCGATGCCACCTTTCTTCTGACATTCGGCTATAGCATGAATGGCTAAGGTCGTTTTACCAGAGGATTCAGGACCATATATTTCTACAATTCGCCCTCTGGGGAAGCCCCCTATGCCTAAGGCAATATCTAAACCTAATGACCCTGTAGAAATCGTATCTACATTCGTTACTGGTTTATCGCCTAATTTCATAACAGCGCCTTTGCCATAAGTCTTTTCTAACTTGTCTACGGCTAGATTGAGTGCTTTTAATTTAGCTTCTTTTTCTTTTTTGTCGTTGCTCATGTGTTTTTTATGTTTCCGTGTCGAATATAGTTATTATATATTTGTAATCTACCACTCTTTTTTATAAATCTAATCAATGAATGATCATGTAATAAGACCGATCATTTATAAATTTGTTCATGATTATGTGTTAAAGAGCAGTATCATATTTTTATACTAATGACTGATTATTCGGCTTAATTATTATTTAATACTACAATAGTAGAATGTATCGTGCATTCTTTATGCATGATAAAGTTGACTTCTTTTATAATCATAAGAACATGACCTTTACTCATTTGTTATCTTGTAATAAAACATAAACATTGAACAGTTCAAATCTTAAATATATACTGATAACTATAGTTACTGTCGTTACAATATATTTTTTACTTTTTAGATCTCCAACTTCAAAAAGTGGTAAACTAGCACCAGACTTTGAAACTCAACTGACTGACGGTACCGACTTTAGTTTATCTGACTTGAGAGGTAATTATGTTTTGCTTAATTTCTGGGGATCGTGGTGCCCGCCATGTAGAAAGAATAACCCCAAGATCGTCTCACTTTATAATGACTATAAGGACAAGCAGTTTAATGATGCTAGTGGATTTACCATAGTGTCTATTGCACTGGAAAAGAATGAAAAAAGCTGGAAAAAAGCGGTTGAGAAGGATGGCATTAATTGGCCCTATCAAATAGTACAAGAGTCCAGGCTTGTATTGTCAGCACCCTTAGCTCTTAAGTACAATGTCAGCGACGTACCGAGCAAGTTCCTAATTGGTCCAGATGGAGAAGTCATAGGTGTGAATCTACCCGAGACTCAAATACGAGAGCTACTCGATAACAAACTCAAGTAAAAAGCACTAATAACTTGTCTTCTTATTAAAGTTGACAAAAATGTAATAGGAATTTCTGAATATAGAGCTTTACTGGCACTCAAATCCCTATTTTACTGCCAAAATGTCTGTAAAACAGCTATGGCAAAGGAATTGATAAATAAATGGAAAAACAGGTTTAAAATGAGCGGTGAAAAAAAGAATAACGAAGAACTTCAGGAAGAAGAATTAACACAAGAAGATACTCAGGTAGAAGATCAGGACAATGAAGATCAGGAAGAGCCTCTTGATGAGTTAGAAGAACTTAAAATTCAAGTGAGTGAGGGTAAGGATAAGTATTTGCGTCTATTTGCAGAATTTGAAAATTTCAAGAAGAGAAACATCAAAGAGCGTCTGGATCTCATGAAGACTGCAGCTCAAGATACTATTGTAAAAATATTACCAGTACTTGATGATTTTGACAGAGCTAAGACGATGGCCGAAGACGATAGTAATTCAGAAACGATAAGTGATGGGATATTAATGGTCTATGATAAGTTATATAAAGTTCTATCAGCTAAAGGCTTAACTCCAATGGAGAGCACGGGAGAACAATTTGACCCAGAACTACATGAAGCCATCAGCGAGATACCTGCTGCAAGTGAAGATCAAAAAGGAATAATTATAGACACTGTAGAGAAGGGATATTACCTAAATGATAAAATCATAAGATTTGCCAAAGTTGTCGTTGGTAAGTAAAAAATAGCTATGGCAAAAAGAGATTATTACGAAATCTTAGGCGTCACCAAGTCGGCGGATAAGAACGAGATTAAAAAGGCCTACAGAAAAGTGGCTATGAAATATCATCCGGATAAGAATCCAGATGATAAAGCTGCGGAAGAGAAATTCAAAGAAGCTGCAGAAGCCTACGAAGTACTTAGTGACGCAGATAAGAAAGCTCGATATGATAGATATGGCCATGCAGGTGTAGATCCTCAAGCAGGTTTTGGAGGTCGTGGCGGCGGTATGAATATGGATGATATATTCACACACTTTGGAGATATTTTTGGAGATTCTGGTGGGCCATTTGATAGTTTCTTTAGAGGCAGCACATCATCAAGACGTCAGTCTGGTCAGAAAGGAGCTAATCTTCGTATAAAAGTCTCCATGACCTTAGAAGAGATAGCTGAAGGTGTAACCAAAAAAATAAAAGTCAAGAAACAAGGAAAATGCTCTAATTGTGGAGGCTCAGGAGCTAAGGACAAAGGTTCTGTATCTACTTGTGGCACATGTAATGGCTCTGGTTATGTAAGACAAGTAAAGTCTACATTCTTAGGTCAGATGCAAACGACCGCGATATGTCCTACTTGTAATGGATCTGGTAGTCAAATCAAAGCGAAGTGTACCGCATGTAAAGGTCAGGGACGATCTATGCAGGATGAGACCATAGAAATAGAAATACCTGCAGGTGTAGAGGGAGGTATGCAATTATCTATGAGAGGTAAGGGTAATGCAGGACCTAACGGTGGCTCTAATGGAGATCTCATCATAGCAATAGAAGAAAAGAAGCACCAACACTTTTCTCGTGATGGACAGAATATAATGTATGATCTTTTTCTAAATTTCGCAGATGCAGCACTGGGAGCATCAGTAGAAGTGCCGACCTTGACCAAGCCTGTTAAGATTACGATACCTGCCGGAACATCAGCTGGAAAGATCTTTAGACTTAGAGAGAAAGGATTGCCAAGTGTGCAAGGTTACCCACGAGGAGACCAATTAATTAATGTCAACATCTGGACTCCGAAGACATTGACTTCTGAAGAGAAAACGATGCTGGAAGGAATGAGAGAAATGGAAAATTTTCAACCAACCAAAGGAAAAGGGCAGAAAGGATTTTTTGCTCGGATGAAAGAATACTTTGATTAGTATGAAATATCTTATAGGGGCACTATTTCTTGTTTTTATTATCTCAGCGTGTCAGCCAACACCTTTCTACGAAGAAGAGATCTCAGTAGATCCCTTAGGTTGGCCGTATGATCAAAAGAAAATATTTGAGGTCAATGTAACAGATACTATACCTTTATATGATATGCACTTAAACGTCATACATGATGATACCTACTCCTATCAGAATTTGTACTTGAAAGTAACAACATCGTTTCCTCATAAGGATGCTAAAGAAGAACAGTTGAGCATAGATCTCGCAGAAAAAAATGGACAATGGATAGGCAAATGTTCTGGAGGTAGATGTGAGCTTAAGGTCTACTTATTAGAAAAATTTAAATTTGCCAGCGCTGGTAAGTATTCATTTGCATTTGAGCAATATGGCCGTGATCCAAATCTCAAAGGTATAGACGAGTTAAGTTTATCTTTGTTTGAACTTGAAAAGAAATAAGACCGTCACAGATAGTCGTAATAATAAGAACCTTTTCAACCTTATCTTAATACGTAACTACTGTTTTATTTAATCTACAGTAAGTTTTTGCATCCAAGCTTTAAGCCCATTTATATAAGTATAACACCTCCTTAAGAGGTATCAACTTTTGTAATTGCGTCTCATTCAGCACATACGATACTACTGTTAATAGTATGAGACGACTAAAAGTATTAACCCATATAGATTTATATTGAATTAACGAATCTATATGAAGTATGCCATTTATACAATAACAGCTATACTGCTGATCTTATTTCTGCGAGAAATAGATTATGCATTATTGTGGGCTCAGATAGATGTTTTCGGATTCCGTATACTTGGCGTCATAGCCATATCATTTGTTGCTTATTTATGTGGAGCATTAGCGTGGATGTTTTCTATTAATAAAGTAATACAGCCACAATATTTAGGACGTTTTTTTATTGTAAGACAGATAGGCGAGGCATTAACTACGGTCAATCCTACAGGTGTGATTGCTGGGGACGCTATTAAGATATACCTCATGTCTAAGGTCGGATATAATCCATCAGAGATCTCGCAGTCAGTGATTGTTTCCCGTTTATTGACTTGGGTGGCCTACCTATTAGTTTTATTATTCGTTTTAGTCTTTCTTATAGCGGGTTTTTTCCCTTTAGCTCATACCTTCTTGGTGGTTGTATTCGTAAGTGCTATGATGATATTGTTATTACTTTCTCTTTTTCATAAGGGATTGTGGATACATAGGGCTGCAATATTTATTTCGAAACTATCAAGATCAACTCGACTAAAAAATAGACTTTCTCAAGTCAAAGAATACAATCAAGATATACATAAATTAAAAAATGAAAGGCCTCAGTATGTGGTCATTGCATTAGGTCTATTAGTCTTACACTACCTCATGGGTGGTGTTGAGTATTATTACATCCTTAGCATATTAGGAGAAGACATCAGTTTTCTATCAGCACTTAGTATGGAGATAGGCTCATCTCTTCTTAGAAGCATTATGTGTTTTATTCCTGGACAGATCGGTGTAGAAGAGTATGGTAATAAATACTTTTTGTCCCTACTCAATATCAAAGATGAAGGCACATGGGTTATCGTCAGCATCTTACGTAGAATCAGACAGATATGGTGGATACTTTTTGGCGTGAGTTCATATATTTTTTATACCCGAAAGGCCAATAATATTAAGAAACTAAAAATAGCCAAAGATGGATATATTATTTATTAGTTATAAATACCCTCCATCAATAGGAGGAATGCAAAAACAAAGTTATCATCTCATTAATGGATTCTCTGGAGACGATAATATTTATAAAATCATCTATGATAATAATAGTTCTTTGGTGCTGTTTTTTATTTCTCTGTTCTGGAGAGTACCTGCCTTGTTACGTAAGTATCCTAACATAGAAATTATACACCTGAACGATGGTGTGTGTGCTATATGTTGTGCCTGGATGAAATTGTTCGGAAAACAAAAAATTATTGCTACATATCATGGTCTTGACTTGGTATTCCCTAATCTATTCTATCAGAAATGCTTGTTGCCTATTGTTAAGTTATTTGATGCTGTAGTTACTGTAAGCGAATACACTCGACAACAATGCATCGTGAGAGGTTTTGCATCCGATAAAGTTTATACGATAAAGAATGGGGTAGATCATGTGTCAGAAAATATTCATGAAGAAAGCATTCCAACTTCTGTAGTAAAAAAATTGGATGACTATAGAGAGAGAGGTAAGAAAATAATTGTTGCAATTGGCCGACCTGTTAGGCGTAAGGGTTTCGTCTGGTTTGTAGATAAGGTACTTAGAGATTTGCCAAGTGATTATATCTTTATTCTCATTGGTCCAGAACCTAAGGAAAATCGGCTTTTAGATTTTATACTCTCTATAGTACCTAAAGCTATAAGAACACAAATAGAACTATTCTTAGGTCTATCTACTGAGCATAAAAACTTAGATAAACTATCATATCAGAAGAACATCAATCCAAGATTCTTATGGTATAAAAACGCTGACCATAACACTAAGAACTATATACTATCACAATCTGATGTGATGGTAATGCCCAATATCAAAGTCCAAGGCGATATGGAGGGCTTTGGATTAGTCGCTTTAGAAGCTAATATGTATAACGTACCGGTTATAGCTGCTGACATAGAAGGTATCACAAGTGCCATAACACATAACAAGAACGGTTTACTTATAGCATCAGGAGATAGAGCAGCATGGAAAAAAGCCATAACCAAAACCGTGAATAATCGACAGTGGGCTTGTCGTGACTATGCGACTGAACAATTTAACTGGGATAAAATGACAGCAGAGTATAGAAGTCTATTCGCTAAAGTGATATATGATGCTAATGAGGTAAAAGTGGAGGCAGGAGAAGTCTATGTATAAAATTTGATAAAAATCAAACCTATGAGTAAATTGAAAATTGCCTTTTTTTCTGACATGCTTATGCGTGATTACGACGGATGTATGCGTACCGTATTTCATATCATAGATAGAAAACCTAAGTCTGTAGATATCAAATATTTTACTGGGCAAGGTACTGTCAGAGGTTTAAACCAACCAGCCGTGACAATACCTAATGTAACAATACCATTCAATAATGATTATAAAATTGCACTACCTCAATTAGCCTACTTTAAGATACGTAGAGAGATAGAAGCTTATAGTCCAGATATAATTCATATTACTACACCCTCAATGCTGGGACATTTTGCGCTTCAGATAGCTAAAGAAAAAGGAATCCCAGTCAGCACCATATATCACACACACTATATCTCATATGTAAACTATTACTTAGAAAATCTGAAGCCTGTCGTACCGATAGCTGAGAAGCTAATGAAGAATAGCACAATGAGTTTTTATAATAAGTGTGATCTGATATTAGTACCCACACAAGAGATGATCGATACTCTACAAGAAGTAGGTGTCAATAAAGATAAAATGCGA
This sequence comes from uncultured Saprospiraceae bacterium, assembly GCA_964495785.1. Lineage (GTDB taxonomy): Bacteria > Bacteroidota > Bacteroidia > Chitinophagales > Saprospiraceae > RFSX01. The sequence goes on from CAZBXL010000089.1 coordinate 11,683, forward strand.
ATATGGAAAAGGGGTATCGATAGTAAGGTCTTCAATTGTACATGTAGAGATAAGAATTATGTTAGACAAATTACTGGTAATGATCACTTCAATATTTTATTTGCAAGTAGACTCGTATGGGAAAAGAACCTGAAGACACTGGTAAAAATATATAAGCAGGCAGAAAAGCAAAACTTAAAAGTCAACTTCATCATAGCCGGCAGTGGAACGGCATATGGTTCATTGACTCAAGAGATGCCTAATGCTTTTTTCCTTGGAAGAATTGGGCAAACACAATTAGCAAAGTTGTATGCATCATGTGATTCATTTGTTTTTCCATCGGTAAGTGAGACATATGGTAATGTTGTCTTAGAAGCAATGGCATGCGGCCTGCCTTGCGTCATAGCTAACGGAGGCGGCTCTAAGTCTTTTATTAAGCACGGAGAGAATGGTTTTCTTTGTGAGCCATTTGATGAGATGGATTATCTACAGCACATCAAAAAATTGATGAGTGATCCTATATTGAAAAATCAAATTATCAGTAACGGTCTTAAATATGCGCAGGGTTATGATTGGGACGCGTTGACGAATGACTTTTATTGTAGTTTAGGTTTATTGGCGGTAGGACAAGATAAAATGATGGTG
>CAZBXL010000090.1:0-3150 GCA_964495785.1 uncultured Saprospiraceae bacterium
ACTGGCGAGCAACTCATTCCTACTCTCAGCATTGAATGTGCTTAATGAGATGGATATCAATCTGCCCCGTTCTCAGAACAAGCGCTTATCTGTAGAAATTGCTCTCAGTAAGATGTGTTATCTCAACAGGATAATTGATAAAAAAAAAACGGGTGACCTCTCAGTAGATTCGAGTCCAGAAAAGGGAAGCACTGTTAGTGCAACAAAAAAAGAAGAAGTCACTCCTCCCTTACAAGTAACAAAAGATCCAGTAATTGATATATCTGATAAGCCTGCGCTTAAAGAGGAATCTCCTGAGTCAGTGCAGGAGCCTATTGAAAAATTAAAGGAAGTAGAACCACAAAAAAAAGCTGAAACTGTCAATGAGGAGACTGTGCCTTCTGAAGGCACGACAATAAATCAAATTAAATCAGACAAGAATCCTTCTGTCATAAAAACTCCTACACTTTCTTCTAATCTAGACGTATTCTTAAATGGTGGTGTCAATAAAAAAACTAAGAAGAAACAAACCAAAGTCTTTGATCTTGATGGTGTCCAAGAGATATTTGATACATACCAGAAGAAGACAACGTCGCCTTCCGTTAAGTCAGCTATTACGAATATCAAAATAGAACTTGCAGGTTCTGATATATTGATTCTCAGTCCTATCCAAATCTACTTAGACTTCATCAGACAGGAGACCCCTCTTATAGAACTCCTCCATGAAACTTACTCAAATAGCTATAATAAAATTCTTTATGAAGTGTCCGAGAAGACATTTCCTAACTATGAAGCACCAAAAAAGCCTAAACACCTGACAACTTCTGATAAATATGAATTGTTAGTTCAAAAGAATCCCCATTTTGTTAAATTCGTAGATGCTTTCAAGTTAAAGGTGTTAAATAATTAGTTGATCTAATCTTACACAATGAGTGAAAATAAAACTATATGGTTCCTTGAGAATATAGATGTCGGTGGTATTTTCTGTCCCAAAAAAGTAGAACAAACTGTCGTTGATAACCGCATCAAAGAATATAAAAAGGACGACTATATATATCTCCCAGACGAAGAAAGTGACAAAATATATTTCATCCATCAAGGAAGAATTAAGATAGGATCATATGCTGATAATGGCAAAGAGATAACTAAAGCTATACTAGCTAAAGGGCAAGTCTTTGGAGAATTAGCAATGATAGGAGAGGATAAGCGTCGAGATTATGCTTTGGCTGTAGAAGAGACTTCTCTATGTGTTGTAAGCTCAGAAGAGATGAAAAATATGATTAAAGATCATAGCTCACTAAGCATGTTTTTTATGAAGATGATGGGAAGTAAAGTTATAGAGATGGAGAATCGATTAGAGTCTCTTGTATTTAAAGATTCGCGATCTCGTATCATAGAATACTTAGTAGAATTAGTAGAAAAGAATGGACAGCGTGTAGGATATGAGTGGGTAGTCAGAAACTTCATTACACACCAAGAGATAGCAAACTTAACAGCGACCTCAAGACAGACGGTGACAACTGTATTGAATGAATTACGATCTGGTGAGATATTGACATTCAATAGAAAACGTTTACTTGTAAGAGATATGGATAAGCTCAAATCAGAAATAAGATAAACTTGCTCTACAAAAGTATTATTAAACCCCTCGCTTTTAAATATTCGCCTGAGAGAGCACATCATCTTACAGTCAGCTCATTCAGAAAAGTACTTTCGATACCACTTATCAGTAGTATAATCAAAAGTCGATTCAGGCTTGATGATAATAAATTATCAAAGGAATTATTTGGAATTAAATTTCCTAATCCCGTTGGCTTAGCGGCAGGATTTGACAAGGATGGCAAGTACTACGATGTCATGAGTCATTTGGGTTTCGGCTTTATCGAAATAGGAACTGTAACACCAGTGCCACAAGATGGCAATCCTCAGCCCAGATTATTTAGACTCCCTTCAGACCAAGGACTCATTAATAGAATGGGTTTTAATAATGAAGGAGTGGACGCAATGGTTAGTAGATTAAAAAATAGGACAACTAATAACTTAATAGTTGGTGGTAATATCGGTAAGAACAAAGTAACACCTAACGACAATGCGACTTCCGATTATGAGATTTGTTTTGAGAAACTATATCCATACGTTGACTATTTTGTTGTAAATGTAAGTTCTCCAAATACACCAGACTTACGTGCATTACAGGATAAAGAACCATTGACAAAGTTGCTCTCACACATTATGAAACTTAGAGCAGCTAAAGACATTAAGAAACCAGTACTACTTAAAATAGCTCCTGACCTCAGCCAAGGACAATTAGATGATGTATTAGATATCGTCAAAGAAGTCAATCTCGATGGCATCATCGCTACTAATACTACGATAGATAGAAGTGGTCTTAATGCAAGCTCCGATGAAGTAGATGCCATAGGTAATGGCGGACTCAGTGGACTACCATTAAGATTAAAATCATTAGATATAGTCAAGTACATAAGGTCTAATAATTCCAGTCTGCCTATTATCGGAGTAGGTGGCATTACGGAACCTCAGCATGCTGTCGATATGATGGATGCAGGAGCTGATCTGGTGCAGATATATTCTGGTATGGTCTACTATGGCCCATCTCTTATCAAGGATATAAAGAAATTACTACTGACTCAGTAGAGCTTTTATTGTCTGATAATCATCTTTCTTTCTAAATGTTTTGGGTATTTTTTAGATGGACTATAATTTCGGATTGTTCATATATTCTATATGTAATATCCGATGAGGTCTTTTAATCAACCAGTTATAGATATATGTTTTTTTTAATAAGGTTATTACTTAATAATCACAGTTATTGCACAGTAAGTATCATATTATAAATATATCATATGGTATCAAATTTGGCTTAAGGAGGATAGAGAGTATAAAGGTACTTTCTACATACTCAACTTTAATAACCAAAATTCAAAGTAACGATGATCCATAATGAAGAAGAAAATCTTCTTAAAGATTTACGTTTCTGGATTGTTGCCGTATTCTCATTAACTCTACTTTTTTTTCTTATTAAGAGTTACCCTGGTTAAGCTAACACAATCCTAATTCCAAAAAATTAAAGCCATGTGCCCACTCATGCCATGGCTTTTTTTAGTTTTCACTATGATGATTATGGCTTAAGAATATTCTTTCTGTGAGATC
>CAZBXL010000090.1:3250-11670 GCA_964495785.1 uncultured Saprospiraceae bacterium
CATGATTTAAATTTCTGTATAAAGAATTATAAAGGATCGCAGAGCGGTCCAAATATGTTAGAAATCAATTATGTCATTACCATCGACCACATCGTGGTCGTATTATGAATTCACTATTTATTAGTTAGAATACATTGTGACCTTCCTGTGTTAGGGCTTCTAGCAAATTTTAAAGCTGATAAACTATAACCTCTCCGAGGTTAAGTATCAAATGACATGATTTAAATTTCTATATAAAGAATTATAAAAGACCGCAGAGCGGTCTAAATATGTTAGATTTCGTTATGTCATTATCATCGACCACATCGTGGTCGTATTATTTATAATCAATCATAAAATCAAATAAATATTCATCCTTAAAATCAATTTCGTAGGATTTTAAAAAGGAAAGATATTCTTCTTTAAATGATCTTGTTCGATGATGTTCTTCTTGATTCATAACATATTTGATAATAATATCTTTTTCTCTATATCCATGAGAAAAAACACCATAACCTGACTGCCATTCAAAATGATATGGCGATAATCTGTTCTTCTTAATATAATTACTCGTAGATTTCTTTATTTCTCTTACCAAATCAGATATGAGTTCCTTTGTATTATAGTCGAAGAAAATATGAATATGATCCATATGCCCGTTGACTGCTAAAGAATAATGTCCTCTTTGGTTTAGAATTCCAGCTATATATTTAAAAATATCAGTTCTCCAATTTTGACTTAAAAGAGCATCTCTGTTTTTCACAGCAAAAACAACTTGTAGGTATATGCTTTTATAAGTATTAGCCATTGGATATTCTATATTACTATATAAATGTGATTAATAACTATTCAAAAAAATATAACTTTTAATTCTTTACTTCACAATTTTCAAACTCAGATCCAGACTCCCTGCAGAATGTGTCAGGGCACCTACAGAAATATAATCTACACCGGTCTCGGCTATGGCTCTGACAGTATCTAAATTAACGCCGCCAGAGGCTTCAGCTTGAAATCTTTTATTGATAATGCCCACAGCTCTGCGTAGCGTCTCCAATTCAAAGTTATCAAGCATGATTCTCGTAATGCCACCTTCTTCAAGGACCTCATTGAGTTCTTCCAGATTTCTGACTTCTACGGTGATACCTAAGTCTTTATTGTTTTCAGAAAGGTATGTCTTGACTTTTTGTATCGCTTTGCTGATGCTGCCACATGCATCGACGTGATTATCTTTGATCATGATCCAATCATATAATCCATCTCTATAATTACTTGACCCACCTATACGGACTGCCCACTTCTCTAAGAATCGCATAAGAGGTGTTGTCTTACGTGTGTCAAGTATGGTGACGGGAAGGTCAGAGACGATGGAAGCAAATTTGTGTGACATTGTCGATACACCACTTAGTCTCTGCATTGTGTTAAGGACAAGTCTTTCTCCTTTAAGAAGTGTCTGAGACCCTGTCTTTATTGTGAAAGCGATATCTCCATATTTGATCTCAGCTCCATCATTTATTAATCTATTGAATGTACAATTAGGATCCAATTTTTTAAATACATATTCTGCAAAATCTACTCCTGCGATGATACCTTCTGCTTTGCAAAGCAACTTAGCAGTATCTTCTGCTTGAGGATCTATACATGCAAGAGATGTATGATCACCGTCTTTGATGTCTTCTCTTAATGCTGCATTGATGAATGCGTCTAATAATGATGTGTTGATACCTTCCAATTTTATTCGTTTTGATTTCTCCTGCAATGTAAGGACACTATTTTATATAATGAAAGTTGTGAGGTGCTTATGACTAAATGCAATTACTTGTAATCGCTTTCCGCTTATTATATTTTTAATAGAAATATAATAATAGCATTATCTTAGATAGCAAGATTATTTATTCAGTAACTGAGCTTTTATATGAAAACTATTTTTCTTGTTTTTTTTCTGATTATTCAATGCCCCCTTTTTACTCAAGGAAATATCTATTTTCCAGATAGAAATGAATGGGTAGAGAAATCACCTATTGATTTTAATATAGATGAAGAAAAGTTAGATCAGGCAATTGACTCAATAATAGCAAGTGAGTATTTAGGACCTATAGATTTGCGACAAGCCATATTAAAAGGTTTTGAGAGAGAGCCATATCATAAAATATTAGGGCCTACAAAAAGAAGAGGAGGTCCTGCAGGAATGATATTGAAGAATGGTTATTGTATAGCTAAATGGGGAGACACTAAGAGGGTAGACATGACATTCAGCGTCACTAAGTCATATCTATCAACGATTGCAGGATTAGCCGTAGATCGAGGATTGATCAATTCTGTCGACGATAGAATGAGTGAGTATATATGGGAAGATCACTTTTCAGGAAGTCACAATCAAAAAATTACCTGGGAGCATTTACTCAATCAATCTTCTGCTTGGTCTGGACAGTTGTGGGGAGGTTATGATTGGAATGATAGACCTCCGCGAGACGGAGACATACATAGTTGGAAAAAGGCTGTCATGGCAGAACCTGGAACAGAGATGGAGTATAATGACGTGAGGGTTAATCTGCTCGCATATAGCTTGCTGCAGGTATGGCGTAAGCCACTCCCTATGGTCCTCAAAGAGCATGTCATGGATCCGATAGGTGCATCAACAACATGGCGATGGTATGGCTATGAGAACTCATGGACAACAGTGGATGGTGTCAGTATGCAATCTGTAAGTGGTGGCGGACATTCTGGAGGAGGATTATTCATCAGTACAGAGGATCACGCTCGATTTGGTTTATTATGTATGAATAATGGACAATGGAATGACAAACAAATTATATCAACTGAATGGCTGCAGGCGGCTACTACATCATCTGTCTCTAATCCATCTTATGGATATATGTGGTGGTTAAATAAAGAAGGCGAAAAGAACAGAATGAGTAATCTGAGTGAGAAAGGATACTACGCAGCAGGATTTGGTGGTAATTATATTATCATAGAACCAGAAGATGATCTTGTTGTCGTATTAAGATGGTGTGATCCATCTAAGGCTAATAAAATGTTGGGATTGATCAAAAGAGCAATGAGATAAATAATTGCAATTTCTGTTTTTTTACCACTCAATACTCAACTGATAATTTTCAGAATTATCTATCTCACTTTCAAGATTAGATGCAGTCAATCCGATGAGTCTTATTTTATCGATAGACTTTTCATTGTCTTCGAATAATTGCTGGGCTATAGATTCGATTTCTTTATAGTTTTTGATATAGTAATTTTTAGATCTACTGCGAGTGATTATTTTGAAATCTGACGATTTTAATTTCAGTGTGATGGTCCTACCATAATTATTATTCTTTTGTAATCTTTCAAAAAATTTATTGGCGATGTCATTGATGACTGATTCTATTTCTTGTTTGGTAGAGAGGTCATTTCGGAATGTTCTCTCTACACCTATGGACTTTCTGATTCTGTTACTGTTGACCGGACGATCGTCCCAGCCGCGAACGATGTTGTAATAAAAAGTCCCTGCTTTACCAAATTTTTGCGCCAACTCAATTTTTGAAAATTTCTTTAGATCGGCACCAGTAAATATATCCATCTGATTCATTTTGCGAGCTGTTACTTTGCCTACGCCAAAGAATTTCTCGATAGGCAATTCTTCTAAGAAAGCTTCAGCTTGTGAAGGCCTTATAATTGTCATCCCATTCGGCTTATGATAATCGGAAGCGATCTTAGCTAAGAACTTGCAATATGATACTCCTGCCGAACAAGTAATCTGAATCTCATCTCGGACTCGATTCATAATCTCTTGTGCCACATCCATCGCATAAGGTATGTCCTTCTTATTTTGGCTAACATCAAGATATGCTTCGTCAAGAGAAAGAGGTTCTATCAGTTCTGTATAATCTTTGAATATTTGTCTTACTTGATTGGAGACTTCTTTGTAGGCTTCGAACCTCGGCTTGACAAAAATTAAAGAGGGGCAAAGTTGCTTGGCCTTATATCCGGGCATAGCAGATTTGACACCAAACTTTCTAGCTTCATAACTTGCTGTTGTTGTTACGCCTCTTTCAGCACCCCCTCCTACAGCTATGGGTTTCCCTCTTAACTCAGGATTATCACGTTGCTCTACAGAGGCATAGAAGGCATCCATATCTATGTGTATGATTTTACGTTGAGCTATATGATCTGGTATGTTGATGATGTCATTTTTTCGAATGCAATAATAAATCGAATTTATAAGTCCATTTAATCTCTTCTACAATTAGTCTTAAGAAATAATTATTTCATCCAGAATTATTCATTATCAATAAACATTAAGAAGTATAGATTTTCAATCTCCATTTTTATTGGAGATGAACTTTTGATAAAAAATACATCCTGTTATAGACATATATAAAAGTGATTACCTCCATCTGTAAGGTGTTGATTTAATAAAAGTATAAAACTAACTAAGTGAAAGAGGTTACTTTTTCTGCATACACCCATTAAGATCAAAAACCTCTTATATGTTTATTGATGAAAAAACAGAGTTAAACTTTTACCGGCAAGTATTCAATAAAATGAATGCCGCAATATACACGGTCAATATGGATCCCTATGCCATTGAATGGATCAATCAAAGCAGAATAATTTCAGATGTATTAGGTATTAGTCGTGATGAGGTATTGGCGCAAGGACAATACATTGCAGCACAACTTTTAGCCAATCCAGATTTTTCAGAATCTGTGACCTTAGCAGTAGAAAAATTTAAAGAAAAGCCCGATATCGCATGGGCAGGGGTCTATAGAATAAAGCATATAAATGGAAACTATAATTGGGTGGTCTACGCTACATCTACTCTGGAGTCAGATGAGAATGGAGTTCCCGTTAAGGCAGTTTGCATTGCCATTGATCCGTCTAACTTACTTAATACGCCAGAGACTCTCAAACACTTTATTAAACACTTGAATCAGTTACGCTTTCAACCTTTAATTAAAACACTTACTGGTCGGCAAAAGGAAATTTTTGAGCTTTTATTAGATAGTCATTCAGAAGAAGATATCGCAGATAAGATAGGTATATCTAAATACACAGTCAAAGATCATAAAAAATCACTTTATAAAAAATTAAGCTGTAAAAATTCTAAAGAACTTTTTGCGAGGGCACAAAGTGCTGGCATGATATAGCTATACCCCCTCTGGGAGGGGTTTTATGGAATTAATGAATTTTATTACTTCACAAATAAATTAAGATTAGAACAAAGTAATCTAAACGGCAAAATGGATTATTGTCAAAACTTACAAATTCTGTCTTAATCCAAAAAACAATCATATGCTAACATCCGAAAACACAATTGGGACACACAGGAATATTAAAGTACTGCTCACCACCCGAGAGAAAGAAGTTTTGTATTTTTTATCAAGAGGCTTCACTGATTTTGAAATTGCAAAAAAATTATTTCTTTCAAGATCTACAATTAAAACTCACAGAAAAAAACTACTGATGAAGTATGATGCACGTAACTCTTGTCACCTGGTTTTTTTAGCTCTTAGTAACAATAATTATCTGAAAATGGTAGATAGCTTTTGAGCTAAATTTTTAGAAAACTACTAACCCTATTAATAATGAAAAACTTAGAAACGATTATCAGCTTTAGTTATCTTAAGATAGCTACTCATTTATTTTTGACTTTATTTTTTGTCACAAACTCGACCCAATTACTATCCCAAAATAAAGTAGGTCAGCTCGAACATATTGATCATTATACCTGCGGCTATGAAGCGCCTACCTTGAGTGAGTTGCAAGCTTATGATAAAAAAATAGAAGCACTAAAATTACAAAAGTCATTACCAGGTGATACGATTGTAGCTATCCCAGTTGTATTAACAATGATAAGAGATGATAATGGTGATGTACCTTATTACTTCTTACCTGAATGGCGAAATTTTATATTCTCAAAAATTAATCACTATTCGATGCAACATCTTGGAGCACGAATTTATTTAGCAGATTATAGAGAGGTGGATAGTACAGCGTTGTATTCTACCACTGAGACTAATAATTCTGTACTCGTACAAGATGTCTATGGACCATTAGGAGAATTAGATGCTATCAATATTTTTGTTACGAATGATAGCGAAGGCAGTTTTGCTGTGTTTCCTGATAATCCTTTATTCCCTCAAGCCTTCATGAGTATCAATTATATAGGTATTCAGGATAAAAGCGAAACTCCAGAACATGAATTTGGGCATTTATTAGGGTTGTCGCATACACATCAAGGAACAGAGAACGGCAATAGTTCTGGAGGTGCAGAACATGTCCCGAGGAGCGGCCCACAATCTAATTGTAGTGAATTCGGTAGAGGTGATCGGTTATGCGATACACCGGCTGATCCTGGATTTAATAATAGTCTTGTCGATATGTTTGGAAATACATATATGCCTGATTCTACAAATCTGATGTCATACTATACCCTCACCAGAAACGCATTTACCATGCAACAGGATTCTGTTATGGAAGATGGCTTAGCATTTAGACTAAGTGATCCTGATTATGATATATTAGGATTTGTTCCCACAAGTAATCCTGTAGCGCCAACAATAGATACAATTCAGAATACGCATCTGTACAACTACCTTGCATGGAATAATGTAACTGATAATTTAGGATATATTATCGAAAGATCCGAGGTTTCAGATACTACTGGATTTTTACCTATTTACAATGGTGCTACTCATGATGATGTGAATTTTTATAGGGATAGAAGTATAATGCCAGGTATAGATTATTGGTACCGTGTGATTGCAGTCAATAGCAGTGACCAATATAGCAATGTCGTATTCATTCCTACTGACTATGAAAATACGTATTGTGATTTTTTCATGGCTTGTAATACGTTCATCCCTGATAGTGTCAAAATTGTAGACCCTTCTGATAATTTGATGATGTATGATGATGATTTTGTTTGTACTCCAGAATTCGATATGCACGTAGAACAAACGATTGCTCTATTTGATGATATGGATTATGAATTTATTCCATCATATCCTTCCGGTCAGATGTACGCTAACTTCTTTATAGATCTTAATCATGATGGTGACTTCGAAGATACTGGAGAATGGGTAATAGATAATGTATGGATTGGATTTGGAGGTATAGATACTGTTGCTTTCAACATTCCATCACAGACAGAATATGGATTACGAGCTGGCAGAATCATTATTTCCACCCTATATAATTTAGGCATGTTCATGCCTATAGATAATGCATGCGAAATTTCTCAAGCCAAATTTGCATTTGATATAGAAATCGATATTCAGCAAAATCCTTGTGTGGCGATACATAACCTGACAAGTACGCAAGCTACTGATCAGATATTTTTATCCTCAGATAAAATAATATCAGATCAAATAATCGATGCCAATGTAGACTATAGCGCTGAGAACTCTATTGACCTTCTAAGTGGATTTGAAGTTTTACTTGGCAGACAATTCTTAGCTATTATGAATGGTTGCGATCATTAATTCATAGCCCGTTTTCAAATCAAAATTATCTGTATCATAGGAGAAGGTCCTGATTCTGACGGTCAGATCATTCTTTATCAGCAAAATAATGAAATAGGTACCGTTATTGATGGCGGGGAAGGTACTCAGGGTGGACAAATGTTATTATATAATTCTAATGGAGTGAATACTTTTCAGTTAGATGCTGAAGGAAGTGCTGGAAATGGATTTGGGAGTTTTTATGGTATTTATCAGTCTAATGGGAACCCAACTATTATTATGTAAGTTTTTAGAGTAAATACTTTCTGATAGTTTACATAATATTTAAAATGGTTTACTAAAGTTCAATCATGTTATGATAAGACATTCTTAGTTCACCTAAGCATCATTGTTTGATCAAGAATTTTATTTCTGGATTAATCTACTTCAAGTAAATTATTATTTAACATATATGTCCATATGCTTGATCAACGAGACACTTCTTCCTACATTTGCCAGAATAAAAAAAGACAATGAATTTAGAGCCATTTATAGCCGTATCAGGAGAGGGAGGATTGTTTCAGCTTAAAGCGACAAGGTCTAATGGGCTTGTTTTGGAGAATCTTGATTCTATAGGGAAGTCTAATTTCTATTCTACGCGTAAGCATCAGTTTACGCCACTTGGGACTGTGGCGATATATACATTAGAGGATTCTACGCCACTTGTAGATATATACAAAACGATGTTAGAAAAAATGCCTGATCTACCTCCAGTAAGTGTCAAATCTGAAAGGCATGTCATAGAAGAATATTTTGATCAAATATTACCTGATTATGACGAAGATAAAGTCTCTCTAAAGGACATGAAGAAAGTCATCAAATGGTTCCTCAAACTACATGAACATAACTTACTCACAACCTCTGATCAAGAGGAGGAGTGAGCGGTTCGCGTAAGCGAAGTTGATTGACTAAATGTCAATCAGCAGCGAACGAACCCCAACA
>CAZBXL010000091.1:0-11540 GCA_964495785.1 uncultured Saprospiraceae bacterium
CCTATTGTACGAGGCTGTATTTTATTCAGCTTTTCTCTAGCTTCTGCAGAAAGAGATTGTAGGCTATCAAAATCAAGTTCCTTACTCAGTTTTACATAATCTAAGCGTTCCATCTTTTCTGCCATCTCTTGTTCTTTGACAATGTATCCTTTATACTTAATATTGGTCTCAGCGATACCTATTGTTTCTTCATCATATGCACTGAGAAAGTCATTTAATGCTGGCGTATATTTCTGTAACTCTAATAGACTGACTTTAGGTCTTGATAGAACGTTGACAAGTTTGACCTGCTGATTAAGTGTTGCAGAACCTATTTCTTCTAAGTAGCCATTAATTTGATCTGGCGTGACACCTGTTTTTTCTATAAATTTTCCTATCGCTTTAATATGTTCTGACTTCTGATGTACCCGATCTATTCTTGCACCCATATTCTCCACGCCTAACTTATGAGCTAATGGAGTAAGCCTCATGTCCGCATTATCTTGTCGTAGCAGTATGCGATACTCAGCACGTGATGTAAACATACGGTATGGCTCTTTAGTACCCTTATTGACAAGGTCATCTATAAGTACGCCTATATAGGCTTCTGATCTTTTGAGTATAAATGGATCTTGCTCATGGACTTTGAGGTGAGCATTTAATCCTGCCATGTAACCTTGACTACCAGCTTCTTCGTATCCTGTGGTACCGTTAATCTGCCCTGCAAAAAATAAATTGTCAACAAGCTTAGTCTCTAAACTAAGATCAAGTTGTGTCGGTGGAAAAAAGTCATATTCTATTGCGTAGCCTGGTCTGAACATTTTTGCATTCTCAAAACCTTCTATCTTTCTTAATGCTCTATACTGGACATCCTCTGGCAGGGAGCTTGAGAACCCATTCACATAGATTTCGCATGTATCTCTTCCTTCGGGCTCTACAAATAATTGATGCCTATCTCTACCAGCAAACCTATGAATCTTATCTTCTATACTCGGGCAGTATCTTGGACCAAGCGCTTTGATCCTTCCATTAAACATAGGTGACCTGTCAAATCCTTTCTCTAATTCTTTATGCACTGCATCGTTAGTGAATGTGATGTGACATGGTATCTGATCCACAAGAGGTGGCGTATCTGTATAAGAGAATTTTTGGGGATTTTCATCCCCAGGTTGTAACTCCATTCTATCCCAGTCCAGTGATCGTCCATCAAGTCTTGCTGGTGTACCGGTCTTCATTCTTCCAGATTCAAAACCTAATTCTACTAACTGTTCTGTTATACCCGTAGCTGCTCTCTCTCCCGCTCGACCTCCACCAAATTGTTTCTCTCCGATATGAATAAGTCCATTAAGAAATGTACCATTAGTTAATACAACAGACTTAGATCTGATCTCTAATCCTATGCTCGTAGTCACACCACAACAACGGCCATCTTTTACAATAAGACCCGTTATCATCTCTTGCCAAAAATCTACATTCTCATTAGCTTCTAATTTCTGTCTCCATAATCTCGCAAATAGCATACGGTCGCTCTGTGCTCTAGGACTCCACATAGCAGGACCCTTAGATTTGTTAAGCATACGAAATTGTATCATGGTGTGATCAGTTATAATACCGCTATACCCTCCGAGGGCATCTAGCTCTCTTACGATCTGACCTTTAGCAACACCACCCATGGCAGGATTACAACTCATCTGAGCTATTGTCTGCATATTCATAGTGGCGAGCATGACCCTAGATCCCATATTCGCTGCAGCGACTGCTGCCTCACAGCCTGCGTGACCGGCACCTACTACTATTACATCATATTCTGGAAACAAATCAATTATATTTTCCTGCAAAGGTATGTCATTCCTATAAGTAATGGAACACTAAAAATAGATCCAGATATAGGAATAATAGAATTTTTGTAGTTAGCACTTTGCTGTTTCTTGTCATAATAATCTATGCCTACGACAGCTCTATTTAAGAAACTTTAGTGATCTCCTGTTTTTACTATTTGACGCATTTCAGAAATTTATTGAACTATGTGGTTGTAAGTAAAAGAAAAACTTGCTGTAATCGTTTGTAATACTGATAGTTATAGCTTGATATGTCACCACTTGAATTTTGTTTAGAAGTTAAGGCATTGTTTTTGATTGCTTTATAAATTAAGAAATTCATTAATATGAGAATGATAGTATTAAGTGTTCTGTGCATTGTTATGTCAAGCACAGTTATATGTTATAGTAATTCAAGCCTTGACTATATTAATAGATACAGTCATATAGCCATATCAGAAATGCAACATTCTGGCATTCCTGCAAGTATTAAAATGGCTCAGGCACTATTAGAATCTGGTGCTGGTAAGAGCACATTGGCTCAGCAAGCCAATAATCATTTTGGAATAAAGTGTGGAGGTAGCTGGAATGGAGATACATTCTACAGAGAGGATGATGATTATCATGAAGGAAAATTAATAGAAAGTTGCTTTAGAAAATTTAGTCATGCGGAAGAGTCCTTCTCTGCACATACTGATTTCTTGTTGAATCAACGTCGTTATGCTTTTCTTTTTGAGTATGACAAAAAAGATTATCGAGCATGGGCGAACGGTCTCAGAAAAGCGGGGTATGCTACAGATAAAGCTTATCCTCAAAAGCTAATCAATATCATAGAGAAATATAAACTCTATGAATTAGATGATGCACAAGCCGACGAGATGATGTACGCTGCTGTCGAAACTTCAAATCAAACTACGAAAGAAGTTACACCAAGTCGATCAAAAAATAAGGATAGCTTCTCAATACGAAAGTCATCTAAATCAAGTAAAAGAACTTCTAAAAGAACCAGAAAGTCAAAGTCCAAGAAGAGGTCTTCTTCTTCAGACTTTCATATCGTAGACGGCAACGAATCAATAGCAGACATAGCAAAGGCTTATAGAATAAGTGAATCATCTCTAAGAATTCGTAATCGACTTCCGAAAGATGCAGAGCCACTCTCGGGCGAAAAAATCTACCTCCGTAAAAAAATAAGTCTTCTACAAAGACCAGAATTTGTACGGGTTGCCGACGGTAATTCTATCGCATCTTCGGATTATATATTCTAACTTAGCCATAAGAATCAAAATGTCTTATTGTATGAAGTATGTGATACTTAGTTTTTTATTGATGATCTGCACATCTTCTTTGATATCTCAAGATGATGACTTAGGCGAAATAACCGGCTTTTATTTTGGTCCTAAGGGTGGCTTGACTTTAGCTAATCAAAATTGGGACGGTTACCAAAGAAGACCCTTATTTAATTATCACGCTTCTATGTTTATAGAATCTTTTGATCCATATTATCGTGGTTCTTTGTTTGGACAGTTAGGTTATCAATCTAGAGGTAGTTCACTTACAGTTAATAACATATCTGGAGGCTTTAACTTTTCAGAAGGTCTCGTGTTTAATAACCTTGTAGCAACTTTAGGGGTTAAGAAAAGAATCCAACTTACATCATTTAATAGCACACCATATTACTATGTCGCTGTCAGAGGTGAGTATAATATTTCTAATAATACAGAAGATATACAAGAAAGGTTTTCTTCGAGTGCAGCTTCATTATTTTACCCGCTTCCTATTTATGTTAATAGTTTCGTTTACGGAATTACCTTTGGTGGAGGATTTGAATTTGTAGGGACTGATTATGTATTTCCTGCAGTTGAGTTTACAGTAAGTCCAGACCTCTCATTTCAATATAGATCCCCTGACGGTATTCCAGTCATTAATCCTTTTAATGGCCAATCAACAACATTACCAGAACGAAAAATAAGAAATGTTACTTTCGAAATTTCTCTTGTTTTAAAGTTTAAAAGGGAAGTGATTCTTTTAGATAGATAAAAAAATAGCAACCAGCTCAATGACCGATTGCTACTATTCCTTTTTTTATACTATTCACTTTTATCCTTGAGCAGAATTATTTACATCGCCTACTTTAACTGCTTTGACGTCCAAATCAATTAAAGGAAATTCTGATTTATCAAATCTAAAATCTCCATCATTAATAAATATTTGACTCTGCGTAGTGTAGCCTGCATTATAAAATCTCCATGAATTTGATTGTGGCAACGTGCTATAGATTCCTAAGATTAATTTTCTTGACTCAAGCAGATCAATGGCTGATACACGATTATCATTATTCACATCGGCGGCCAAAACTTTACAGTCATCATTCAACAGCTGCTGGCCTAAAATATGTCTTTGTGTAAGTACGAGATCTAAGGTACTTACGCCATTAAGATCATCTCCATCTTTTACAATTTCCACAATAAAACTACTAGCCGTTGGTATATCGTTGTTAGCAGCTACACAGTTAACAAATTCTGTAATATTATCAGATGTGTTAGCACATGTCCCATAATCAATCGTAAAATTTGGTGCATCGGTCGTAATTAAAACATTATCTGCCTCAGTAGTTTTGTTGCTATCACAAGTACTAATACTCAATGGACCAGAGCCAAAAGAAATAAGGAATGATGCTTCTACTATTTGGGTTTGCTCTATCGTCTGTGCATTGCACCAATCTAACAATATCCATGTTCTTAATATTTTTACACCATTAGTCTGGTTTATTATCTGATCAGAATACGAAGATGCAAATGTTGAGTTGCCATTTAAAAATTGTGCAGGTTCTACATCTCCAGTTATATTAGGAGCTAGTTCTTCTAGAGTGGCTTCAGCAACACTATAATCGACTGGAAATGTAAATTCTGAACTCAGAGGTCTCTGTATTCTTATGACTTGATCACAAGAAGCTTCCGTTACTTGTGTTGTCGTATTTACTAATTGATAACTAAGTGTCGTTTCGATTCCAAAAGCACCTTGACAAGAATTGTCAATAACTGTTACAGATTGTATGATATCATATGTATCAGGTCCCGAGAAAGTTGGTGTCCCATATGAACTGTAGCTTTCATCCAGATCAAATAAGTGTACAAGCTGATCTGCTGGACATTCTATGGACTGAGCCACCATATTATATGTAAAAATCAGAAAAGCTGCGATCAAAAGATTTTTCATTGCGATATATTTTATAATCAAAGATGAAGGAAAAAAGCCAAGTATTTGCTTAGCCTCTTCTCTATGACGAAATATAAATCTAACTCGTTGCAGCGAGAAATAAAAAATCTTAGATGTTACTGACCTCCAAATACTGAAGACAAGTAATATCTATTCATATCTGCTATGTTTTTTGTAGATATTTCCTTGGGGCATTCTACCTCACATGCACCTACATTAGAGCAGTTACCAAATCCTTCCTTATCCATTTGTCTGATCATGTTTTTGACTCTCATCTGATGTTCCACTTTCCCTTGTGGTAATTTCTCTAAGTGGTTAACCTTAGCTGATGTGAATAACATCGCTGACCCATTTGGACAAGCGGCGACACATGCGCCACAACCAATACAGGTTGCTGAATCAAAAGCATCAGATGCCTGATCTTTCTCAATAGGTATGGCATTACCATCTGGAGCTTGTCCTGTATTAATACTAACGTAACCTCCTGATTGAATAATTTTATCAAATGATGTTCTATCTACTGCAAGATCTTTTATGACTGGAAATGAATTGGCTCTGAATGGTTCTACGGTAATCGTATCTCCATCTTTATATGATCTCATGTGTAATTGACATGCTGTAGTACCTGCTTGAGGTCCATGGGGTCTTCCATTGATGACAAGTCCACATGAGCCACATATACCCTCTCTACAATCATGATCAAACACGACCGGTTCTTTCTTCTGCGCTATCAGTGATTCATTAAGAACATCAAGCATTTCTAAAAATGACATATGTTCATCAGCTTCTACTGCGTGGCTCTCAAAGTACCCTTTTGTATTATTGTTTTTCTGTCTCCAGACTTTTAATGTCAGCTTCATATTATTTATTTATTGAGGCTATTTGTATGACCTTGTTTTTAATTCTACGTTATCGAATACCAAATCTTCTTTGTGCAAAACGGGGTTGTCATTGCTATCCCATTCCCATGCAGCCACATACGTATAATCTTCGTCGTTTCTCATTGCTTCCCCCTCTGGTGACTTATACTCTTCTCTGAAGTGTCCTCCGCATGACTCATTCCTCTCAAGAGCATCTACCATCATTAATTCTCCGAGATCTAAAAAGTCCTGTACTCTCATGGCTTTCTCAAGCTCAGGATTATATTCATCCTGCGAACCAGGAACAAAAAGATCTGATTTGAATTCTTTCTTCAAGTCTTGTATCATCGCTCTCCCCTTTTTAAGACCCTCTGCATTACGAGACATACCACAGTATTCCCACATGATTTTTCCTAATCTTCTATGGAAACTTTCTACTGATTGATTTCCGTCAGCAGATAATAAACTTGAAATTCTTTCTTTTGTTGCATTTTCTGCCGCTTCGAATTCTGGCGTGTCTGTAGAAATTTTAGGTGTCCTAATCTCGTCTGCTAGAAACTGTCCTATTGTGTACGGTATAACAAAATACCCATCTGCAAGACCTTGCATCAATGCTGACGCTCCCAGTCTGTTAGCACCGTGATCTGAGAAGTTAGCTTCTCCCAATGCAAATAGCCCTGGCACATTAGTCTGTAAGTTATAATCTACCCATATACCACCCATTGTATAATGAACAGCTGGATATATCTTCATAGGATACTTGTACGGATTTTCTCCTGTTATCTTTTCGTACATTTGGAACAGGTTACCATACTTAGCTTTGATAACACCTTCTCCTAATTCTGTTATTTTTTCTTTAGATGGATTATCTATTCCTTTTGTTAACGCTTCTGCTTTACCATATCGCTCTATCGCTGCTGCAAAGTCAAGAAAGACTCCGAGACCTGTTTTGACGATACCTTTATTCTCATCAGTCGCTATCTTAGCTGCTCTTGATGCGACGTCCCTTGGTACAAGATTACCGAATGCAGGATATCTTCTTTCTAAATAATAATCTCTATCCGCTTCGGCTATATCAAGACCCGTTTTCTTACCATCTCTGATAGCTTGAGCATCTTCTACAGTCTTAGGCACCCATACACGTCCGTCATTACGAAGTGATTCTGACATGAGTGTTAACTTTGATTGGTACTCTCCTGATACGGGTATACACGTCGGGTGTATCTGAGTAAAACAAGGATTAGCCATAAGGGCTCCTTTTTTTACAGCTCTCCATGCTGCACTTACATTACATCCCATCGCATTAGTCGACAAGTAAAATACGTTGCCATATCCTCCTGTAGCTAACACAACACAATGTGCTGCATGTCGTGATATTTCTCCTGTTAATAAGTTTCTTGTAATAATCCCTCTGGCCTTACCGTCTATTTTTACAAGGTCAAGCATCTCATGTCTATTAAACATCTCCACTTGCCCCTTACCGATCTGTCTAGACAAAGATTGATAAGCACCCAGTAGAAGCTGCTGTCCTGTCTGACCTCTTGCATAAAAAGTTCTAGACACCTGCACTCCACCAAACGAACGGTTCGTTAGCAGCCCCCCATATTCTCTTGCAAAAGGAACACCTTGAGCTACAGCTTGATCTATGATCTCTTTGCTACACTCTGCGAGTCTATGAACGTTAGCTTCTCTTGATCTATAGTCTCCACCTTTGATAGTATCATAAAAAAGTCTGTGGACGCTATCTCCATCATTTTGATAATTCTTAGCAGCATTAATACCACCTTGCGCAGCTATACTATGGGCTCTTCGAGGACTATCATGAAATGTAAATGCTTTTACATTATATCCTAACTCACCTAGTGTCGCCGCAGCTGATGCACCAGCTAGCCCTGTACCTACAACGATAACATCTATTCTCCTTTTATTATTAGGAGCTACAAGGTTCATTTTACCTCTATAATTGTCCCACTTTTCGCCAAGTGGTCCTTCAGGTATATTCGCTTTTAATTCCATTTATCTGAATTTTAATAATTCCACAAGTTTCTAAAAAATACGTAAAGCGGGATCGCCGCAAACCCCAGGGGTATCAATATAGAATAACTCCACCCTACTAACTTGATGAGAGGTGTATATTTCTTATGAGCTAATCCCAATGAGCTAAAAGCACTTGCAAATCCATGTATTAAGTGCAATGCTAATGCGATGAGTCCTATTATGTATGCAGCTACAATCCACCAAACTTTAAATGCAGTCATTACTCTTGTATAAAGATCTTTGACTTGATAATCATATCCTTCGTAAGAAACATTTACAATGCTATCTGTAAATTTCATCTTCCACCAGAAATCTCCCATATGAATGCATAGAAATGCAAATATTAGTGTACCCAAAAGTGCCATGTTTTTTGACATCCAAGTACCATTATCATACGTTGATACAGCGTACTTACCACCCTTAGCTTTCTTATTTTTCCATGCGATGAGGATACCTTGTACAGCATGCAATAAAATCGTGGCATACAAACCGTAAGACAGAAAATATACGAGCGGATTAGTCGTCATGAAATGTGCATAGACATTAAATGAAACACCACCATCATTATAGAATAGCTGTAGATTACCTACTAAGTGTACTAGTAAGAATAGTACGAGAAAAAGTCCACTTAGTGCCATCACCAGTTTCTTACCGATGCTTGAAGTTAGGAATTCGATTAACCAAGACATTTATTTTCCGTTATTGTGTTTTAAAATCTGTAACCAGCTAAAGATAAAATTTTATAACTGAGTGTTACAAAAATAATGCTCTAATAAGGCTAATTTGATGCTGTACGATATTTAGATTGAATCTAATTACTATGATTTTATAAATCATTCTGAACACTCTTTGGTTCAGTTGATATTCATTTATTTATTCAATAAAGAACATTCAATAAATGTTGTCACTTACTAATAGAATACTGACATTCAATGATTTATACCTGACTTGAGAGTAATATCATAATTGACCCAATTCAAACAAAAACAGATTATTCTACCGCAGTAATGTAGACTATGCTGCCTTTTATGTAATAAATCAGATAACTTTGTATTAATGAATCCAGGAAAAACATCAGAAATCGGACAATTACTTGATTTCTTTCCCGAAGTACCCCTTCCCATAGTTTTAAGTGAAGACCTCGCTGTAACATTCAGTGCTAAAAATAAACCTATACCCGCTGCACTTATAGCTAAAACTATTGCTCAGTGGGAACCGTTAGACGAGTATACAGAAATCGTCCCGTGCTTTCTGATCCCAATAAATGAAAAATGTGACGCTATAATTTATTGGGTAGGATCCTTAATGACTTATGAATACATAGTTATTACAATACAAGAAAAACAAAAACTCGTCAACAAAAAAGTAATAGCTGGGACAATAAGCAATGGTCAGACTATCAAAAAATCTGTCGCTCACATAGACGAAGACTTCAACATACGATGTGTGGTCGGAGAGTCAAAAGTAGGAGATAAGTATAGTCCAGATCATAGTAAATCATTTGGCTTTGAAATATTGCCTGATGGTCAAATAATGACCTCAGATGAAGAAAATAATATATGGCAACAAGAAATAAAAAAAACAAAATAAAGGGTAAAACCTTCAAGCCTGACCAACTCAAATCTTTTATATTTAAATACTTCCTTAAGAATCCAAAAAAAAGAATGGATGCTGGGAGTCTTAGAAAAAAATTAAAAATAGGTAATCCTAAAGATGCTATTAATAGGGCACTCAATATACTCATAAAGGAAAACGCCTTACGACAGGTCGGAGAACGGAAGTATGTCCTTAAAAAGAAATCTGAAGACAGATCTACCAGTAGTCATCCACACAAAAAGTCCTCTTCAAAAAAGCTCATGACTGGGCAAGTAGATTCCATAAAGAGTGGCGCAGCTTACATAATAATAGAAGGTTATGAGAAAGATGTCTATGTACCTGAACGACATCTTAAGAGTGCCATCAATGGTGATATTGTAGAAGTGGAAGTAAGAGAAGGTCATGGAAAAAATCCAGAAGGCCGTATTAGAAATATCGTCAAGCGAAACACACCACAGATCATAGGTACATTGAGCATTAAAAAGAAGTATGGTGTCATCGTTCCAGCAAGCAAAAGAATCAATCTTGAAGTATTTATAAAAAAAGATCACTACAAAGGTGCTAACGATGGCGATCGTGTTATTGTCAACATTACAGATTATGGTAATGCCGAAAACCCAACTATATGGGGAGAAATAGATAAGGTCATAGAAGACTTAAGTGAACATGATTTTACCATGGAAAGTATTCTTGTCGAAAATGGATTCAGCTCTGATTACCCTGATGAAGTTCTTAAAGAGGTAGAAAAATATGAAGACAAAATTAGCGAGGAAGAAATAGCGAAAAGAAGAGACTTCAGAGACATACTTACATTTACAATAGATCCTGATACAGCTCAAGATTTTGATGATGCAATATCATACCAAGTATTAGAAAATGGAGATATAGAGGTCGGCGTACACATAGCAGACGTTACCCACTTTCTAAAACCTAAAACAGCATTAGACAAAGAAGCGTATACGAGATCTACATCAGTCTATCTTGTAGACCGATGCATTGCTATGTTGCCAGAAAAACTGTCTAATGTTCTATGTAGCCTTAATCCTAATGTAGACAGATTGGTTTTTTCAGCGGTCTTTACTTTTAATGAAAAGCATAAACTTACAGGTGAGTGGTACGGAAAAAGTGTCATACATTCTGATAAGAGATTTACCTATGAAAGTGCTCAAGAATCACTTGATGACAAAAAAGGCCTCTATCACAAGGAGCTCACTACAATCAATAAAATTGCTTATAAATTACGAAAGGAAAAATTCAAAAAAGGAGCCATTGCTTTTGAAACAGATGAAGTAAAATTTATCCTTGACGAGAATAAAAAACCTACAGGTGTGTTCATCAAAAAGAGAATGGACACACACTTACTTATAGAGGACTTTATGTTATTAGCTAACAGAAAAGTCGCAGAATATATTTCGACAAAAAATACGGGACAGAAGATTCCTTTTGTCTATAGAATACATGACTTACCTGATCTTGATCGATTAGTAGACCTATCATTATTCATGCATGACTTTGATGTTAAGTTAGATTTATCTACCCCTGATAATATTTCTAAATCGTTTAATGATCTATCTGCCAAAGCCAAGGAAGATGACAAGTATATGCTGCTCATGCAGATGGCAATAAGGACCATGTCTAAAGCAGAATACTCCACTGATAATATAGGGCACTATGGTTTACACTTTGATTACTATACTCACTTCACTTCTCCAATAAGGAGATATTCTGATGTTCTCGTACATAGAATATTAGAAAAGAATCTGCAGAAAGATCATTACGTAGACAAAGAGAAACTTCAAGTACAATGTGTACATATCAGCAAGCAAGAACGTCGAGCTATGGAAGCCGAAAGAGATTCGATTAAGTACAAGAAAGCTGAGTATATGGCGGATCATATTGGTGAGGAATATGATGGTATCGTATCAGGTATGATCGATAGAGGAGTTTTTATAGAAATCTCTGAGACCAAAGCTGAAGGCATGATTCCATTTGATAGATTTAAAGAAGACTATACTGTACAATCTGGAAGATTTAA
>CAZBXL010000092.1:0-11076 GCA_964495785.1 uncultured Saprospiraceae bacterium
GATAGTATACACCTTACTTTTTCAAATACGGTAATAGCTTGGCACATTGACATTTCCAAACATAAAAATGTCTGCCATGCTCAAATGAGCCATAACAATGCCATGCTTGAATGGAGTAATGAAGTACCACAGGTAAAATACAATATTAATGATACCCTGACCAGTGAAGTCACTTTGCCTGCTACACTTGAAGAACTGTATTTATCTTCTCTTGATTTTGAAAATGAAGATTATGTTTATGGTTCTGCTATTATCAAAGGCAGTCCGTATTACGTATATGATGGATTGGTCAAAATACAGCGAGTCATAGATCTTGTATTTAAAGTTGACACAGGAAATCAAGGAAGAAGGGCTAAAGAAATATTGAATGAAAGCGAAAAACTCCTTTTCGGTGAAGCGAGTGAACACAAATTTCAATCACATGGAATTAATTTCTCGGAAATTAGAACTGAGTTCAATACAAAGGATTACAAAATAGGTTTTCGCTTCGCCAACGATATTGGTTCAATCTATATAGACAACTACAATCATTATCTCATAAATCAATATGGAGAATATATAGATGACAAACCATACCAAGCTATAATCCTGAATCTTGGAGATTCAATATTCTACGCTAAAAGGAATGACAAGTGGGGATTAATAAATGGGCAAGGGAAAGTGCTTATACCATTTACCTACAAAGGCACATCAGGTCGAGATTTCTATAATTTAAAGTATCCGATCACAAATCATGGCTTAATCGAATTTGTCAATGATAACAATAAGTCAGGTTACTTGAACTCATCAGGAGATACTATTATTCCATTTGAATATAGTACAAGAAATACTCAGCATTGGAAAGACGGATTAAAGGTCTTAAGAAAAAATAAGTTAGGTGTGGTTGATACATTAGGAATAGAGATCCTGCCATTCGATTACCATGATATTCATATCTTAGATAGATATAGCTACATCCTAAAAGACTCAAGTAACGTATGGTCTATATCTCATAATGGAAAAAATTATCCAACTGAATATAAAGACATTTCTTATTGCAACCATAGTGATTATCTTATTGTGATAGATAGCTTAGATAAAAGAGGATTAGTGAATAGAACAAACCAAATTGTCCTTCCATGTGACTATAGTTATATAGGTCCTTTTTCAGAAGGAAAAAGTTTTGTTTCGAAAACCGAGAAGATTCGCTACGGGAATAAAGCAAAATATGCATGTATAGATTCCATAGCCACCTTTCTTACAGAATATATTTTTAATGGAAACGGATCTTTTAAAGATTCTATGTCGCATAATTCTGTTTGGCGTGAGAGTAAACAGAAATATGAAGGCACATATATAAATCATGACTTCGAACCTATTGTCAATTTCCATTTCGTAGATCCACCTGAGTTTAAATATGATGCATGCTTAGCAGATACTTTGTTGTTAGATAAAAATGGCAGAAAGACCAGAACATACAATTCAAACGAAACATTTCTTTTTACTAAAAAGGGCGAATCAATTAGACTTGATCCTAAATACGCGATATGGCAATTATATTTTAGTGATGGACTTGTTGGCGTCCAAACAAATGGATTACAAGGCTATGCCAATACTAAAGGACAAGTAGTGATAGAACCAAAATACGATTATGGAGGATATTGGAGCGGCAATATGGCTTGGGTAAGAAAGCCGAACGATGAATTCTATTGGATACTCAGAAAGGATAAATAACTAAAAGTAAAATGTTATCATGATGGAATATCCTTTGGGGTACGACACATATTATAATTCCATCTGTCAGTTGCAATAATCGAATAAAATGGAAAAAAATTATAAAGAAATATTAGAGCCACTAATTCCAAAAATGAATTTTGAAGGAGGAAGATTAACACATAGAATCTCAAAGAATCTCTTAGGAACTGTAATCATCGACTCTATTTGGGTAGAATTCAAAATGGAGAATTTCAAATATCTTGATCCATTCTACGGAGAATCTGAATCTAATGGAAACTTTAATACATTTTTTGAGACTACAAATTATGATCAAAGAATTGTTGTAGACAATATACTTCAACTTGAAAATAAGTACTACGACTTCAAAACTAATCCTATGGTTGGCAGCTTTTCAAATTCCTTAGACTTAAAAATCGAGTATTGTAAATTTGGTAAAATTGAGGAAGGTAAAATTGAATTTGAAATGAAATACTATCTAACTAACAGTGATAGTTATGGCATGATGAATGGAAGTGAAGACGAACATGCTGAATACCACAAGACGATAAAAATTAAATTAAACTTTGAAGACCTAATAGTACAAACCGTTAAGACTATCGAACAAGAAAGTCTTGATAATTTCTTGGATGACAATGTTTACGATTTAAGTACTGCAGAGAAATATGATGAAGTAAATTGGAGAGAGAATAGTAAATATTATAAAGTCAAAATAAAAACATATTGTGACTAACAAGTGGCGATGACAACATATCTCTCATTCGACAAGAGTCGCCACATATAAGATAGCCTTACTAAATCAAGGTCGTCTACACATAAATTATACTGAGCTATAATGCAACAACTCACGTAGAATTCTAAAACAGATTATCTGTAATTAGATGATCACCAAGAACCACCGCCACCACCAAATCCACCTCCTGCACCTCCTCCACTAAATCCACCACCTGATGCACCACCGGTAGGTGCTGGAGCACTCGTGAACACACTCGTTATTTCTGGAATGCTGAAGTCCTTTGAGAAACTATCCAATGTCGGTTGGGAATACGTACCATGAGCTCCATGATAGATGAACCAATAAGGAGCATTGATGTCTAATTCTTTCATTCTATTAAGCCAAGTCTTATCTATGCCGAATGCAATCGCATACGGATAAATATGCTCAAAATATTTAGGGTGCTTGTCGAGCAATTTTTGAGTTGTATCTTGTGGGCTATTTACTAAAAACTCTTTGAAGCCGACAAGGTGTCTGTGTATTCTGATGCCGAGATCAGACTTTTTAGGCTCCTTAGCATACATGATAAAAGTAGCTACAGCGAGTATAATAAGACAAGCTGAAGAAATAAAATATTGGAATAAAATAGCGATACTAATAGCAGCAATAATGAATAAGATGCCTAAGACAATCATCCACGGACTTCTGAATATTCTGAGGTAGTCTTCGTCATATAGATTTTTACTTAGGAGTTCTTTGTGTATTAGACTTTTTGATTTGTGTAGATGCATGTACATCTTATTTTTTAATTCAGACAGCATGATCATATTTTCATTTTTGAAAAGGTTATCAAAAATGAGGTATTGATATTCTGGGAGATCTTGGGGTAACTCACTGATTTTTTTAAAATATAATTCGTCTGTATCTTTTATTATTTGGAGGTAGCCTTGTTCTGCCCAGTAGGGTAGGAGTGATATTACATCTTCTGTATTGACTTTATTATCATAGTAAGCACCAACCATAGCAGGTGAAAATTCTGAAGGTGGAAAATGCTCTTCAGGTACAGTAGTACCGTTATTAATATTGATAGTGGATTGTCGAGATCGCTTAAAGAAATTTATAAAAAAGAAAAGAAATCCGAGAGGCAAGAACCATAACTTATCTTTCTTATAAAAAGGTGTAGGCGGCGGCGGTTTATTGATAGAGTCTAATGGTAGTCTTATGGCAACGGTTACATTTTCTTCAGTGGGTATAGGCAGTAATGATCTACCTGTAATTGTATTGCCAGATTTTTTAATACTTACATGTTTTTTTGTCTCACCATTCTTACCTGTCATGATGAGGAAGTCATCATCGTTGATGGCTGTGTTATCTGGTAAGGCAATGCTATAGGATAGTTTTTCTATAGATGTATCCCATCCGCTGATGAGGTTGTATTGGAATGCCGTATGATCTTCTTCGTACAAAAAAGCATTAGATATTCTATACGAGATATCGTATGTCTGAGGGCCTGAGATATAAGTATTTTTATTTCCTATTCTGATTATATAATCATTGCCTTCGGATAAGACCTTTGACTCTTGTGATTTGACATTGACATTAGACAATTTTACCTTCTGTCTTTTTCCACCGGTATTGAATGATTTAGGCACATTTCTCATGATGCCTCTTCTGTCTTCATTGAATGTGACTGAGATGACCTCGTGGACATCAAAGTATCCTTCCTCAGATAACTTGATTTCTATGTTGTAATCATTGATGATATACGCCTGTGACTGAATGACAGTGATGTACAACAAACTCAATATTAGAAATGCCGATAGTTTTTTCATTTGGTTTTAGTCTTGCTTTAATTGGTAACAATCATTAGGCCTATATAAGTTTCTATATTCTAATTCTGATAGATCAATCTCCATAATTGCGATAATAACTGTCCGTATAGTTCTTTCTATTCAGATTGAAGATGCTTTATTAGTTTATTTTTCATTATTTTGATATTAATATAAAGTGCATCTGTATGGAGGTGCTATATTTCTTTAGATTAATCATTACCTCAAATTACTAATTCTATAATAATGAAAAATATATTACTCATTAGCTTCTGTCTACTTAGCAATATCATTCTTGCTCAAGTAGTCACATTAAGTCCTCCGTCTCCTGAAGTCGGTAAGGCGGTAAAGATAATGTATGATGCCAATGGAGGACCCCTCCAAAATCATGAGGTACAAGCCGTAGTCTACGAATTAGTTTTTGGTAGTGATCCCGTAGCATATGACGTGGCATTACAAGACAAATCTCAAGGCACCTACACGGCCTCGTTTACCCCAACGAAAGATGCGGATGCATTACTTATCAGATTCATTAATGAAGACGAATCAGTGGCTGACGCTAACGATAAGATGGGTTACTTCTATAAGCTCCATAGTAATGGAAAAGTTATTAATAATTCGAATGCTGCCATAGCCGAAACGGTAACAATACATCGTCGTAAAGTGATAATCGAGGAACAGACAGAGACGGCTAAGATCTGTCTGAGAGACGAACTTAAACTCAATCCTAAAATAGCTGACAACCCAGACTATCTCATGACAAAAGCACTCATAGCAAGAGCGACAAGTGATGATGATATGTATGCATCAGTCATGCAATATGTAGATAAGGCACAAGCTAAAGCAAATGCCAACGAAACAGAATTAATGGATGCAGCTCAGATCGCTTTCTATGCTGGTAATCGAGGGACTTACGAGAAAATATCTGGAACAACAGCAGCAGCATATCCTGAGGGTAAAGCGGCTATACGCAAAAAGTTAGATGCATTTCATGCCTTGAAAGATATAACACTTAAAGAAAAAGCAATAGCAGAATATGAGAAGATGAGCTCAAGTGATCCTCAGTATCAGATAGGATTAGAATCTATGGCCAGTAATCTCGCTACATATTATGGACAGAAAAATAATGCTGAGAAACTAATAATGTACGCTGCTAAAATTAAATCTCCTACTACAAAAGCGAGTATGTATAATAATGTCGCATGGACATTGTCAGGAGAGAGTATAGATGCTACGCCTATCAATGCAAAACTGGCAGAAGAAATATCTAAAGAAAGTCTAAATCTAATAGCTGCAGAAAAAACAGCCATGACGATGAAGCCCGTCTTTCAATCCAAAGCTCGATATGGAAATAACATGAGTTATAACTATGCCATGTATTCTGATACCTATGCACTATTAGCGCATCACTTAGGTATGAAAGAAGATGCTCTTAAGTATCAGACCTTAGCTGTAGAAGCTTATGATTATAAGGATGGGGATATGAATACGAGGTATGCCATCTATATGGAGGAAGCTAAGGGTGGTCAAGCGACGATGCCTTTTTTAGAAAAAATGATTGTAGGAGGTAATGCCAGTACGGGTATGAAGTCTCAGTATGAGAGAATATTTAAGTCAGATATGGATGCTGATATGGCTTACGAAAAAGTATTGATTCTCCTCGAAAAAGAAGCCAAAGCAAAACATATCGAAGAAATTAAAGAATCACTATTTGTAGAAGCACCTAAGGATTTTGCTTTAGTTAATCTCGATGGAGAGAACGTTTCTCTTGATAGTATGAAAGGAAAAGTTGTAGTCTTAGATTTTTGGGCGACGTGGTGTGGGCCTTGTAAGGCATCATTTCCAGGTATGCAGAATGCAGTAGATAATTATGCTGATAATCCCAATGTGGAATTCTTATTTGTCGATACATGGGAGAGAGTTGATAATAAAGAAACCAATGCAAAAGAGTTTTTAGAGTCTAAAGGCTACAGATTTAATGTACTGATGGATAACGAAAATAAAATGGTACAAAGTTTTGGCATCAGTGGTATACCAACAAAATATATCTTAGACCAATCTGGACAATTAAGATACAAAAGCGTGGGCTATGATGGCAATGATGCTAAGCTCGTAGATGAGCTCAGTATTGTAATAGATGTATTATTAGGAGAGCAAGACCGTGCATCTATAGAGCCGTAAGTAATAAAATAAAATTTATCTATAATGACAGGCTGGGGTACTCTCAGCCTGTTTTTTTTATATTCATTGTATCACAATAATGAATTATCATAACCTTTTATGGTCCTCTTACATTAAGTTAAGTAATGATGATAAGAAAGTATAAAAAGATAGATTTATTTTCTATTGAAAAATTAATAGTTACATGTAGCTCTTAATTCAAAATGAGTAATTGACTAATTTCATGATAATTGTATACAATATAAATTGTATCATGGGAAAAATTAAAATTGATTATTGCTTAACAATAAGGTAATGATCTCCATTAGATGATCCAAATTTTATAGATGTGATAACACTCCTCAAGATTAAAAAAAGTCATCATGAATAAATATATACTTCTATTAATTCTACTTCTATATGCATGTACAATACGGGCACAGTCATCTGTACCATATGTGAAAATGGAATTCTTAGAGATGACAGAGAAGTGGCAGCATCTATGTAGTGATAGTACGATTATTGATTCTGAGGTTGATAGCTTTAGGACAAATGTTACATTTAATGGATCTAATCATATTACTCGTGATCAAGATTTTCCGCTTGAACCTATAATAATCGGTAATGAGTTTATATCCATATCAAATACATTCATAGATGCTGATTATTGTGGTGGCCTTATAGAAAAGATAAATATCGAAACTGGAGAAAGAATATGGTTCAGTAGTTTTGATTTTCGTACGACTGTTTATCGAGAATATATCTTGTCAGCACGGATAGATGGAAACAACCTCTTGGTGTCAACTGCACGATTTATAACACCGGAACCAGATTTTCCGATACCATTACTTCCCATAGCGAAAATCGATGCTGTGTTGGAACAGAGATTTTATAATTTGGATAATGGGGAATTGATAAGACATGACATTGCAGATTTGACTGACCCTGACATATTAATTTTTACTCCAACTGATGATAATAAAACACAAATTTTCCCAATAGGTGGCGATAATTATCAGGTATTTCAAACGGAAGTCAATGCAAGCGGAGACTTCGTATTTGTAGATACAATAAGTAATAGAGGTGTAAAGTTAAATGCGACTGATACATTACACTCTGTGATGCCTGATAGAGATTATAGTTTATCTGGATGGACTTATGACAATAAAATATTAAAATACTCTGAAGATGAATTTTATAGAGTAGAGAATTTTATTCCAGTAGAAAGTTTAGATTCAGATTCTGAAGCCAAGATTATTAGTTATGACGCTGACAATAATATTAAATGGATATATACAATAAAGCCAGGGGGAAAAGTTGAATTTTTTCCCAAGTTAAGAGAAGTAAATGAAAATTACATCCTAATTGAAGTATGCGATTTAGATGCTACAAATACACAAACATTAATTCTTTTAGATAAGAATGGTAACCTTGTAAATAGAGTACATGCTGATATAGAAAGACCACATTCTTTTCAAATCTCTGAAATGGATGAAAATGGTGACGTATTTATCTTTGCTTCTTATGTTCAACCTAATTTTTTAGATAATTCTGCTACTACTAATATATATAAAACAACCAATAGTTCATATGAATTTGTTAACACGATCACCGTTAAGGAGCTTCAGTATAGTACTATTTTTCCTTATTGTAAATTAATGGATAATGGTGATTATTTGATAAGAGCAGCTTATGGCTTTAGAGGCATAAATAGATTTTCGTACAACTATAATTTCTCACATTGGATGAGAGTGAGTCCTGATGAGCTGTTTGGTATGACGTCATCCGTAGCAAATGGTGATGCAGAAGTAGATGTTATTTTGTATCCTAATCCAGTGACAGATAATATTCATCTTGAGCTTCCTAGCTCTGGCTACTTAAAAGTTAGTACAATCCATGGTCAAGTAATTTATGAATCTATTGGAAGAAAGAAATCATTAATAAGTGTAAGGAATTGGGAGCCTGGGGTCTATGTCTTAAAGTTTTTTAATGATAGGAAAATTTTAGTTCATGCACAATCATTTATAAAAATATGATTATGAAAACATTGATTATTATTTTATTGTCAGTATGCATCTGTGATGCTCAATCAGACGTAGTTTATGACGTCACTTGGGAGCAGAAGACATATGATACACTGACAGATTTTACTTCTATTATTGATTCTTTTGATATTGAAAGTTTTGGACAAGGTGCCTGTTTTGATTTTTATCCGATATTTCCAATTAGCTTAGGGTTTAACTTTCCATTCTATGAGACTGGTTTTTCAGAGATGATTATTGTACCTGATGGATGGGCTACGCCGACAGTATTTAACATAGCTGCATTTCCTATAAGATTAGATTTTGCAAACGTTGAGAATGAGGAGTGCAGTGGAGATGGTTTCTCAGCTGATTTTAGAGTTGAGAGAACCTCGATTGATGATATGAAGGTGACCAAGTTTGAATTGTCTAACGCTCGTCTAGATGTTGAAGTGCAGAGAGATACCATTGTGGAGCATTATCTAAATTTTCAGTATTGGTTTTATGAGGACGGTGCTATAGAATTAAGGTTTGGAGATATAGACCTATCTCAATCATCATACTATGATCCAGATGTAGGTGTCTATGATGAGAACTTTGAAGTCGTGGGTCCTTATCTAGGGATTAATACAGTTGATGGAACAGAAGCTTTTTATATTTCTGGTCCATGGGATGATCCTATAATTAGTGAGAGTATGGACACACCGTACTTAGGTATACCTCCTGCAGGATGGACAATCAGGTGGGAACGATCAGTTTTAAATAGTAGTAAAGAAATTTACGAAGAAGATAAATTCTTTACTCTTTATAACAACATACTTAATTTTGATAATCGATCGAGTGTTTTTAAATACATGAGTTTATATGATATTTCTGGGCAATTAATTATGTCTCAGAGCATTTTACCTAATCAAAGTATTGATCTAAATTACCTTATTTCAGGTATGTATATTTTAAATGTAGAGTCTGAGAAAGGCATATTACAGAACCAAAAAATAATTATACAACACTAATTTTCAATTGGATTTTTTATTGCAAAAAAGCATTACATAGATGCTTCATCGTAAGAATAGAACAGACAAAAAGACATCTTTTTAAGATAAAATATCAAAACAATTTAGCAGATGGGATTGATTCCTATCTGCTTTTGAATTTACACCTATAACTGCTATAAAAAAGCTATACCAATTATTAATTTTTCAATATTCTTAGATTATTATACCAATATCATAAGGGCATTATGTCCCAAAAATGGTATTACGTAGACTTAAGAGACTACTTAACAGAAAATAATTACCTACACATCTATTGATTGCTTAACTTTCCATCAGAATCAAAGCAAAGATCAATAATGCCTATAAAAACTTGGCAGAAATATACAATCACTATCCTTCCTATACTCTTTGTAGGGGCTATATTATATTACTTCAGTGAGATAGTAGGCTACATCATATTTGCATGGATTATATCTTTGATAGGCACACCACTTAAGAATTTCTTTAATAAGTTTCTCGGAGATGGATTATCTGCTGGACTGACTTTGTTGGTTTTTGGGATAGTCTTATTAATCTTTTTGAGACTCTTTATTCCACCTCTTATATCTCAAGCTAAAAACCTCGCCGGCATCGACTATAACAAACTTATATTAGGATTAGAAGAACCTCTATCTGATGTCAAGCAATGGTTTAATGATAAAGGGATTATTGATTCTGAAGATATGGATCATTTCACTAAAGTCGGTGATCCGGTACCTCCAGAATTCTACACACAGCTCGTCAATGTCGATTCTATTTTACATGTGAATACTATGGGTGACACACTCAAGACCCAGCAGATTAATGTACTTATACAAGTAGAGAACCCAGAGCATATAGCTGCTCATAATAAAGATGATGAAAGCTATTTTGACGGCCTACGGAGTAATATTTTTGAGATGTTTAATCCATCTCAGATATCAAGACTATTTGCATCACTTATTGGCTTTTTTGGAGGATTTGTGATTACAATTTTATCAGTTTTTTTTATCGCTTTTTTCTTTCTTAAGGAACAAGGTTTATTTACAAGAATGGTGTCAGCCATAGTGCCTGACAATAGAGAAGAAACGGTCTCACGTACGATATCTGAATCGACTACATTATTGATTAGATATTTTGTGGGACTCACTATACAAGCCTTGACCATAACATTTATAGCAAGTGTTACTTTGAGCTTGTTTGGTTATAAGAGTGCCTTACTGATTGCATTCTCATTTGCTATCTTTAATCTGATACCATACATAGGCCCTCTGTTGGGTAATTTTTTTGGTGTACTAATCGTATTGTCATCCAATATCAATGAGGAGACAACTGGGGCCAATTTAGATTTTTACAATATGTTATTGCCTGAGATGTTTACTCTGGTAGTTATCTTAGGTATCGTACAATTAATAGATAACTTTCTATTACAACCTAATATTTTTTCCAAGAGTGTCAAAGCACATCCTCTCGAGATATTTATTGTCGTCTTGATGGGAGCTAAGATAGGAGGCGTAGGCGGCATGGTCTTAGCCATACCAGCCTACACGATACTACGTGTCCTTATGAAGGTCTGTTTTAGCGAATTGTCTTTCGTCAGAAAACTGACCTCGGGATTATAATTA
>CAZBXL010000093.1:0-10863 GCA_964495785.1 uncultured Saprospiraceae bacterium
CAACGATAATTTTCAAAATGAAAATTCATCGTGCCCTTTATTAAACCTCTTCCCTTTTTCAAGGAATGATTTTTATAAAAAAAAATAAAAGTGTAATTCAATTTATAACTAACTATATTTTTCGATGAACTTTTTCAATCGAATTTTAGATTTCAAATTCTTAAGTTTCTTTTCTAATTCCATGGCTTCTTGACGGCTTGGCTTGGAGCAAGACCACACAATTCTATATGGAATATATGGTTTAGTAGATATCACATTGCCACTGTTATGCTTTTTCAACCTTCCTTCAAGGTTATTAGTTTGACCTATGTAATACTTACCAAACTTATCCGAAAATAATATGTAAACAAAATATTCCATTAAAGATTACAATACTATTATTACATCAGAACATCCATAACGACTAAGAACGGTATATCGTTCCCTCGTTATTTATAATTTTTTGATCTTCTAATTCTGCAAAGCGATATCATACATCTTGAGTACCTCTATGGAGACAAAGTCTAAAGCTTTCTCATGGGTAGCTTCTAAGTCTATCGGCGGAGCAGCTTTAGCTTCATAAGCCTCTATCCATCTGGATATACACAAGCACCATTTGTCTCCAGGCTTGAGGCCTGGGAAGTTATATTCAGGTCGGCATGTAATTAGGTCATTACCTTTACTTTTGCTGTAGTCTAAAAACTCTTGGGTAACCACAGCACACACAATATGTGTCCCATAATCTGTAGGTCCTGTGACACATAGACCATTTCTATAAAATCCAGTAACTGGATCAGAACAACACATTTTTAATGGTTTGCCTAATACATTTTTATCTTCCATATTCTTGTTATATAACCCTATAGCAGAAAACAACACAAAGCAGCTTATAGAGGCAATAATGATATTTCTATATACTACTTTTTTCAAGATAGACACTTTACTACCGACGATTCAATTTGTTCTTCGATGTTATCATAGGTTGTTTTCACAAATGATTTTCCTGTAATTTTTTCATATAACTCGATGTATCTATTTGTCACATTCTCCACAAAACTATCTGGCATTTCTGGCATAGTCTGACCTTCCTTCCCTTGGAATCCATTTTCCATTAACCATTCTCTTACGAACTCTTTAGAAAGTTGCTTTTGTTTCTCTCCTTTATCTTGTCTTTCATTATATCCATCTAAGACATAATACCTTGAACTATCAGGTGTATGAATCTCATCTATCAATATTATTTCATCATTATACTTTCCGAATTCATACTTTGTATCTACAAGAATGAGACCTTGATCCTTAGCCATTTTTGTACCTAAATCAAATAATTTTTGAGTGTAATCTCTCAATAGTGCCCAGTCCTCATCACTCACAATTTGCTTAGACAATATATCCTCAGCAGAGATATCTTCATCATGGCCTTCCTCTGCCTTCGTAGCTGGCGTGATAATGGGTGTAGGAAACTTGTCACCTTCACGCATACCGTCAGGCATAAGAACTCCACATATTTCTCGTTTTCCAGCAGAGTATTCTCTCCAAGCGTGTCCAGCCAGATAACCTCTTATGACCATCTCAAGCATAATGGGCTTTGCCTTTTTCCCTACACTGACATTAGAATGAGGGACCTCCTCCAGCCAGTTAGGGACAATATCTTTTGATGCATTAAGAAAGTGAGTTGCGATGCCATTCAATATTTGCCCCTTATAAGGAATAGCTTTAGGTAATACATGATCAAATGCTGATATCCTATCACTCGCGACGACTACGATCTTATCAGTTATATAGTAGACATCTCGTACTTTGCCCTTGTAGAAACCATCTTGATCAGGAAACTTATAATTAGTTTCTTTTATCGCTTGTAACATGTTTTTAAGTTCTTTAGATATTCGGCAAAATAAGAAACATATCTTTTATTTCCTTGAATATTCCTCGTTCCTTCTATAATGTTTCTATCCATTTTGATAAAAACAGATCATATACTTTATATACTGGCTTAGAATCTTCTGACGTATGTTCAGCATAAATTAATTACTTATCCTCTAATGCCAACAATGACCTACTTACTGTGCTATGTGCTCCTAATCCATATTTTAGTAAAAATGCTTTGGAAGTAGGCTCATCATCCCCATTTTCTTTACCTATGGCTACAAGTAGCTGCCATTGCGGGGGTGTCAACAGCCTTCTGTAATTAATAAATACACCTTCGTTTTCCTTAAGAATTTGATATTTCGTCTCGTCTAATAAGGTTTGTATCACAAGCTTGCCGGTACGCTAGTACAGCCTATGACATAGATATTGTGTGTAGTAGGTATGCCTATCCGTCCATATCAGAATATCATCGATGACCTTATCGCTAATCTTCTTTAATCATTGCTTATAATGAAATGCGATATATGCCATATAAGCTTCTTCAGGGATGCTATAAAGTGGCATAAGCTGAGTGGTTCTAAATAAAACTTGCTTCGGAGATAAGAACATATCTACCAGCAAATTTTTCTCACTAGCTAAAAATATAAATCTCAAGTTATCAATCTCTGAATGTAAGATCTTATCGTCGCAGAAATTCTACTTCTATCATAGAATAGCTCAGGACTTATATTTGACTATAGGAAATGGATTATCAACTGGCATATTATTAGTTAAACTTATGACACATATTGCGTCATGCATATTGCGTCATGCATCTATAGCTTATAATTATAAATATCAAGACGATAAATTAAATAGGAAAATGATATACTTTTGTATTATCAATAAAAAGACAACTCCATGAAAGAGATAACTGTGTCAGAACTTAAAGAAATGATGGACAATAAGGAAGATTTTCAACTCATAGACGTAAGAGAGCAAAATGAATATGATTTTGTCAATCTTAATGCTGAACTGATTCCACTCGGACAATTTATGGACAACATAGAAAAGATTGCGACTGATAAGAAAGTCATTGTCCACTGCCGATCAGGAGCAAGAAGTGCAAATGCAATTCTTCAACTTCAAGCAACTGAGGGAGGTTACGAAAATCTATACAATCTTAAAGGAGGAATTTTGGCTTGGTCAGATCAGATAGATCCTTCTAAACCTAAATATTAAACTCTACCAGATATTGACTTCAGGCTCTAACTGAATTCCGAATTTATTAAAGACATCTTTTTGGATAGATTTGGATACAGCTTTGATTTCAGCACCTGTTGCCTTTCCACGATTAACTAACACGAGTGCTTGATTTTTGTACGTGCCTGTCTCACCGACGACTCTCCCCTTCCATCCACACTGATCTATAAGCCAACCTGCGGCTAATTTTATATCATGACCTGCTGGATAATTAGGTATATCTGGATGCGAAACAGTTATCTTATCGAAGACTTCACTACTGACAATTGGATTCTTAAAGAAGCTACCCGCATTACCTATGACCTTAGGATCAGGTAACTTGGATTGTCTTATGGAGATCACAACATTACTGACATCCTCAATCGTGGGATTATCTATAGCTCTTTTTTGCAACTCATTATTAATGGCTCCATAACGAGTATTGATTGTATGGTAATTTGGCTTTGATAACTTCAGAATAATATCTGTTACTACGTACATATCCTTCCACTTAGTCTTGAAGTTACTCGTTCTATAGGCAAATTCGCATTCTTGATTATAGAAGAACTTTATAACCCCATGCTTAAGGTCATAAGCTTTTACAGTATGTAGTACATCTTTGATTTCAACTCCATAAGCTCCTATATTTTGTATTGGAGCAGCTCCACACTTACCAGGAATTAAAGACAAGTTTTCTATTCCACCATAACCATTATTGACGGCCCACAGTACGGCATCATGCCAATTTTCTCCTGCCGCCATTTGTACAAGGACATACTCCTCTTCTTCTTTGAGTATAGAGAATCCTTTATTATTAATATTAATTAATGGCTGCTTGACATCTGATGTAAGAAGAATATTACTACCCCCTCCTATGATTTTTAGGTCATCATTTTTCCATCTATCCAGATAATAAAAGTCAGACTCATCATCTATTTGA
Source organism: uncultured Saprospiraceae bacterium (assembly GCA_964495785.1). Classification (GTDB taxonomy): domain Bacteria; phylum Bacteroidota; class Bacteroidia; order Chitinophagales; family Saprospiraceae; genus RFSX01. The sequence continues at coordinate 4,010 of CAZBXL010000093.1, forward strand.
ATTAGAGTATCTATACTTACGTCTATACCAAAAGTAGTGAGACCTTCAGAGGATACATTATTAGTAATTGTCACGATGTAGAATGATTATGACAGCTATTAATTATAATTGAGAAGCGGGGTCGTCTATCTTACTCAACTTAAGAGCATTAAAATCAAATTGTAATCCAATGTTGAGAGAGTTGCCACCTTCGACATCAGGATTCCATCCATATCTTGTGAAGAACTGAATTCCAAAACCTGTTAATCCAAAACCATATCCCGCTTGCACAACATAAGTTCTGTAAAATCCACGGTCTACACCTCTATTTTCAAAATCATTGCTGAGATAATACAATTCTGTTTTATTCCATTGTAGACCACCTCCCACACTAAAGCCAGTTCGACCTTCCTTATTGAGCCCAGATAGACCACCAAAATTCAACTTAGCGATTAACGGAAAAGAAATATTACCTAAGCCCTTGTAATCAGGTAGGGCTAATCCAAACAGTCCTACATTAGCATAGGTTTCTAAAGACGCAGACATCTTCTCTCCCCCAAACCAGATCTTTGGCCCCACACCTAAATTCAAAATAACTGAGCCATTTCCATTATGTGCTATACTATCCTTAGGGTTACCGTATCTATTATAGATGTCATTCGTAACTGTCAACCCTATTCCGAATTGGCCATGAAGAAATCCAGCTGAGGTGATCAAAACTAAACTTACGACTAAGGACTTAAAGATTATTTTCATTGATATAGATATTATTATTGATCAGTATTAAAGTCAATCAGATTATGCACCACCAGTTATTTTAAATACGATGACACCACAAGTCTCTTTATTATCTGATTTTTTAAACCAAAATTCTTTCGACTTTCTCACAGCCAGTGACACAAGACTCTGAGTCTGTAGAGAAGAAGCATTTTTGTTAAATTCTGCAAATGTTACCTTCCCGTTAGCATTGACACATACATCTACAGTGACCTCTCCTGACTTATCAGACAGTATCAAAATGTTAGGTTGGTCTAAGATAGCTCGACCTCCTAATCCATTCTTTATTTCTATCGTCAAGTCCTCATCCACATATATTTCATTGACACTTACATCTGGCTCATTTGACTTTTCTTCTACTTCTACATTAACTTCTACTTCGTCAGAATCACCACTATCACTATTACCTGTTCTAGTTCCATTAGTATCCGTCTCTGTCGGTGTCCCTTCTGTTCCTTCTCCACTATTATTATCTGGCAATAGATCTTCTAATATTGATGAGAGCTTATCTTCTAATTTTTCTATTTCACTCTTTTCTGAGTCATTACTATTCGTCTCTTCAGAACCTTTAGTATCCTTAGTAGGACTCTGAGTACTTTTAGTACTTGAGCCCATATTTATCATAGATGCAGTATTTAACGTAATGGTTGCAGCCTCATTCTGATCTAAATTCTGAAGAGTCTTACCATATAGCTCAAGACTCTCTGGCGTGATCCCTACGACATCAAACGCTTGCATAAGATCATTTTTTGTGCCTTTGAATGCAGCTATAGCATATTTTGCACTGCCTCTTTTGTAGAGAGCATCTTTATATGATGGGTCTTTCGCTATGATTTTGGTAAATTCTCTTATGGCATCTTCATATCTATCTGTCTCTAATAGATAGTCAGCTTTCACATAAATGAAACCTAATTCTTCATCTATTGATTGAGCATTTATAGCAATGCTGCTTAGCGCAAATAGTAACACGGTTAAAATCTTCATAATATGTAAATTATTGGTTTGCAAAGTTAAACTCATTTATTTTAATGACGGCATATGTGCTCAATAGTTAACAAGCTATCACCTTATAAAGGCTTAAACTTTAGTTAAACTACCGATTCTAATAGCAATACCCTTGCCGATTACATGCTCTGCTAGGTAAATCTGAGAAACATTCTTTAAATCATTGTACTGACACTTTGTCACTTTGACAGAGGATTTATTGTAAATTTGCCCTCTATTCCTATATAAATATATGTACAACGATAATCCTACATTAGATAATATAAAAAAGACACTCGACCCCAAATTACAAGGTCAAGTATTTGATGATAAGCGATCTCAAGATTCTTCTCAGAGAAAGTTCTATATCGAAAGTTATGGATGTGCTATGAACTTCAGTGACTCTGAGATCGTCGCATCTATCCTTGCAGAAGAAGGATACACCTCTACACGAGAGTGGCAAGAAGCAGATCTTATCCTCATTAATACCTGCTCTATCCGAGATAAAGCAGAACAGACGGTAAGGAATCGATTATCCAACTTTAATAACATTAAGAAAAAAAAGCCCGCTACTCTTATAGGTGTACTAGGCTGCATGGCAGAAAGACTTAAAGGCAAATTACTGGATCAAGAAAAACTGGTGGATATCGTCTTGGGTCCTGATGCCTACAGGGACTTACCTAATCTAATCAGGAGAGCTGAAGATGGTGACAAAGGTGTCAATGTATTATTATCGCGAGAAGAAACCTATTCAGAAATATCACCGCTCAGATTAGGCACAAATGGGATAACGGCATATATCTCAATAATGAGAGGCTGTGATAATATGTGCTCTTTCTGCGTCGTACCATTTACAAGAGGAAGAGAGAGAAGCCGCGACGCCTATTCTATTGTGGCTGAGGCCAAGGACCTCAGTAATAGAGGATATAAAGAAGTCACTCTATTAGGTCAGAATGTAGATTCTTATAAGTGGACAGATCCTAATACAGAGGAAGTCATCACCTTTGCTAAATTGATGGTGATGGTCGCTAAGGTGGATGCGAAGATGAGAGTCAGATTCTCTACTTCACACCCCAAAGATATCACAGACGAAGTGATGTACGCTATAAGAGATCATCATAACATATGTAACTATGTGCATCTACCTGTGCAATCAGGAAACAGTCGAGTACTTAAGCTCATGAATAGAACTTACGACAGAGAATGGTACATCAATAAAGTAGACAGGATATATGAGATAGTTCCAGATTGTGCTATTACCTCTGATATGATCGCTGGCTTCTGCACTGAGACAGAAGAGGAGCATCAGGATACCTTGAGCATGATAGAATATGCTAAATATACGATGTCCTATATGTTTTATTACTCCGAACGTCCTGGAACATTGGCCGCAAGAAAGTATGAAGATGATGTTCCTTACGAAGTAAAAAAGAGAAGATTAGCAGAGATCATCAGACTTCAGAATCAGATATCTTATGAAAGTAACAAAAGAGATATAGGTAAGACATTTGAAGTTCTCATAGAAGGTAATTCTAAGAAATCCTCAGAAGAATTTAAAGGTAGAAACAGCCAATTCAAGATGGTTGTATTTAAGAAAAAAGAAGGTATCAAACCTGGTGACTATGTCCATGTCAAAATCGATTCTGTAACTTCAGGCACATTAAGAGGTACACTTGTATAAATTGATCTTATGAATATACAAGCAGTAAAACAAAGATATGGAATCGTAGGTCGATCAGAATTACTTGATAGAGCTATAAGAACAGCACTGCGGGTCGCATCTACAGACTTAAGTGTACTTATACAAGGAAGCAGTGGTGTCGGTAAAGAATCTATCTCTAAAATAATACATGATTACAGTCCGCGTAAGCATAATCAGTTTATCGCTATTAATACAGGAGCTATCCCGGAGGGGACGATTAATTCGGAGTTATTTGGTCATGAAAAAGGAGCCTTTACTGGAGCCACTTCAGATAGGAAAGGATACTTCGAGACAGTAAATTCTGGTACAATATTCTTAGACGAGATTGGAGAAATGCCCTTAGATACACAAGCTTTTTTGCTGAGGGTATTAGAAAGTGGAGAGTATATTAAAGTCGGCTCTTCTAAAGTACAGAAGACCGACGTCCGAGTCATAGCGGCTACTAACGTCGACTTATTATCAAAAATAAAGTCTGGGAAATTTAGAGAAGACCTTTATTACAGGCTCAATACCGTCCCCATTTTTATGCCATCTCTTAGCGAACGCAGCGAAGATATCGATACGCTGTTCCGAAAATTTGCTAATGACTTCGCAGACAAATACAAGACTGATCCTGTAAGAATTGATGAAGCTTCTAAGCAGTTACTTAATAATTATTCTTGGCCAGGTAACATAAGAGAATTAAGAAATCTTGTAGAACAATTGTCTGTACTGTCAGAAGACAACTACGTGGACATTGATGACCTTATTAAGTTGTCACCTCAACTGACAAATAGAAATCTCCCTGCAAAATATAGTGACGAAAAGAAAAATATAGAAGAACGAGAAATCTTATACAAGTTCCTTTTTGAGATGAAAAATGATCTCAATGACTTAAAGCAATTGGTCTTTGAACTTGTACAGCGTAATAACTTGGAGATGCCCTCACTCTCTCGGTCAGTATTAAAAAATCAAAATAGAATGCCTTCTCCGACTGTATACAATGCCAGTCATGATGTTGAGACAAATTTTGAGGATCATGCACCATACAATGAATATCATGATAAACCTGTTATAATAACTGATACCCAGAATTATAGCCCTACTAATGAGGTCGAAGAAAATCTATCTCTTGATGAAAAGACAAAAGAACTCATCACGAAAGCTTTAAAAAAGCATAGAGGCCGGAGAAAAGATGCCGCTAACGAATTAGGAATATCAGAGAGAACTTTGTATAGAAAAATAAAAGAATATGACATCCCTGTATAAGTTGATAATTATCTGTTGCATCTTAACGATGAGCAGTTGTTATGGATTTAAGGGCATCACCATACCGCCTGAGGTTAAGAGTTTCTATGTCGAAAATTTTGAAACCTTAGACCTGACAGCTCCCATAGATCTAAGTCAGACCTTTACGGAAGAGTTGCGTAGAAAAGTCAGACAAGAAACTCGACTCATCGAAAATAACGACACACCTGATGCCATATTCTCAGGAGCAATCAATAGCTATAGGATTGAATTTGCTGCTCCCGATGCTGACAACACCGCAAGCCTTAATAGGCTTACAATTACGATTAATATCAATTACGAAAATCTCAGAGACGAAGAGGACAGCTGGTCTAAGACCTACTCTGACTTCGAAGACTACGATAGTAATGGAAACCTACAAGAACTTGAAGATCAATTAATTGCAACAATCGTAGAAGATATATTAGAACGAGTATTTAATGACGCATTTACAGATTGGTAGTCGATTTTCTGATAATAAAATTCTAAATTTGAAATAATGAAGTCATTAGGTAAGATAATAAAGAAGAAGACAGGAGCTAAAAATCTTGAAGCACTCACTCAGCTTATAAAGAAAGCTCCTTATTCTCAGCCTATACAGAAGTTGGGTAAAGAGCTGCTTAATGATGATGCTAAAGACATCTTATTGAGATACGACTGGACAGAAGAAGGTAATGTAGATATTGAGGTTGAAGGAAAGAAAGACGGTGTCTCAATGGATGTGATTAAGTTCAAAAAATCAAAGAAGAAATCTTCTAAGCATCCTAAATCCAAGAAGAAAGAAAAGGAGAAGAGCCAAAATGCTATCACAAAGAAGGACGATAAGAAGTCAGACCAAAAGGTAAAAGCTAAAGAAATAAAGAAAAAGAACTCTGAGAAAGAGGAAAAATCGACTAAGTCCAAAGACACATCAAAAAAAATCAAATCGAAGAAGTCCGATAAAACTCAATTAAAAAAGAATAAACCAAGTAAGAAAACCAAGTCCAAAAAAGACAGCGCAGAACTGGATGACTACACGGTATGGCTTAATAGCTTAAAAAATCCTCAGATAACCGCTTTGATGGAGGCTAAAAAAAGTAAATCCAAAGCCAAAAAGAAGAAGTCAAAAAACAGTAAAAAGAACCCACTCAAATCCAAAATTGATCTAAGTGTTAAGGCTAATGACAAAATTGCCTCTAAAAGTCTGGCAAAACTCTATGCTAAGAAAGGACATTACAAAAAAGCAATTAAGGTCTACGAGGAGTTAAGTTTGAAAAATCCCGGAAAAAGTGGTTTCTTTGCGGCTCAAATTCAGAAACTTAAAGATAAATTATAATCATGGTTACAGCATTAACAATCCTTATCGCTCTCAATGGTTTACTTCTTATCCTCATCGTATTGATACAGAACCCTAAGGGTGGAGGAATAGATTCTACATTTGGAGGTTCTGGAGCTAACCAAATGCTTGGTGCTGCAAGATCAACCGATTTCATAGAGAAGTTGACTTGGGGATTAGCTATAACGATGTTTGTTCTTGCAATTGTAACAGCTATAATTGTAACAGGCAATTCTGCTGGAGCAGCAACAATCACTGGCCAAGGATAATTTCTTATCCTATATACCTTCTTATTTATTCATTTTTTGACATTCTGACATCATAGAATGCATCTTTGTCATGTATGTATGGACATGAAAGCCCCATACATGTTAAAATGGCGCATATAGGCAGTTGGCACAAAAAGTGATCACTTAGAGAATATCAATTTCATATTTTTTTAATCAAACATAAAGTTTAAATCAATGAAGCCCATAAATGACAGAGTAATTGTCAAGCCTGCTGCGGCAGAATCAAAAACTGCTGGTGGAATCATCATCCCTGATACTGCTAAAGAAAAGCCTCAAAAAGGAAAAGTAGTTGCAGTTGGACCAGGAAAAGATGATATTAAAATGACTGTAAAAAAAGGTGATACAGTATTGTATGGCAAGTATGCTGGACAAGAATTAAATCATGAAGGTAAGGATTACTTAATCATGAGAGAAGATGACATCTTAGTCATTCTATAATCCTACCATTCTCACATTATCAATTTCAAAAAAAATTAAACCAAATTAAAAAATGGCTAAAGAAATAACGTTCGACTCCGATGCACGTTTTAAATTAAAATCG
>CAZBXL010000094.1:0-10738 GCA_964495785.1 uncultured Saprospiraceae bacterium
AGTACGACGATTTAGCAAACCGTTGGTTTAAGCCACTCACCCACTCCACCTTTGAAACAGAGGGCAAAGATATAATAATGGATATTAAAAACAAACAGCTTTGCCTTTAGAATTTTAAATAGATATAATTATTATTTGTTTTTTACTGACTTTGAGTAAGTCAAATAAGATACATGACATGCAGAAACCCTATGACCTAATCATTGCTGTATCCTATGTCATTGTTTTTCAAGATGTTATCCTTTTTCCACTCGGATCTTTTCTTAAAGTATTTAGGATTGACTATGAGTAGACCAAATGATTCGCAGCCGTATTGGGTTTGTACAGCATGATGAGAGCCATGAGCCCTCAATATAGCACGTGAGTATTTGTTATCTAATTGATTAAACCACTTAAATCTTCTGTGTATGTAGACGTCGTGTATCAGAAAATAGATGGCTCCATATATGGAAATCCCTATTCCTACGTATAACAAGGCTCCCCATCCTTCTACGAAAGTCCCAGCCATATAACAAAATGCAGATGGCGCAGCAAATACAATAAAGAAGCGATCGTTTTTTTCAAAGAACCCCGTTTTATGAATAGGATCATGATGATCTTGATGCCAAGACCATAATAAGCCATGCATAATATATTTATGTGCAAACCACGCCACGAATTCCATGGCTAATGTGGTGACTAATACAATACCCACGTTCGTTAATATAGACATAACTTAAAGACAGATTTGATCGAATAAAGTTTAGTCCAAGGTAATAGTTTTAGGACGTATATTGTCAAGTTCGATATAGAAATTAGTACCTATATTTTCTTCTGAGTCAAAATACAGTCTGCCATTCATTGACTCTAACATATTAGACGCAATCGCAAGACCTAAGCCGGAACCAGAATCTTTGGTTGTAAATTTTGGTTGAAAAATTTTGTCTTTCATATCATCCGGAACTCCAGAACCATTATCGCTTACCTGGATGATAGCTTTATCACCTTTTGAATATAGCTTAAGTACAATTTTACCTTTTTTATCATGAGGAATAGACTCGATCGCATTTTTTACGAGATTATTGAGTATCCTGATCAGTTGATTTTTATCGGCGAAGACATTTATAGAATTTATAGGTTCTGAGAGAGATATTTCCATGTCTTCTCTTTTTCTGAATAAATTGTGGACAACCTCTACGACACTATTTAATTCTATCTTGGTATTATTAGTTTTAGGTAATTCTGCAAAGTTGCTGAATGAGTTTGCGATCTGAGTGAGATTATCAATCTGCTCCATCAATGTGGCAGATATTTTCTTTGTGATTTGCTTAGCATTTTCAGGCTGTTGACTTATGGCTTTTTCGAGATGCTGAATATACATCTTCATAGGTGTAAGTGGATTCTTGATCTCATGAGCGACTTGCTTTGCCATCTCTCTCCACGCAGAATCTCGTTCAGTTTTGGCCAATAGTACAGCACTTTTTTCTAACTGATTGACCATGTTATTGTAGTTCTTAATGAGTATACCTATCTCATCTTCCTTATCCCAGCTTATCAATTCATTCCTCTTACCTAATGTCAGTTGAGATAATTTTTGATTGAGTAATGCCAGTGGTTTTGTGATAGATCTGGCGATAAATATGGCTAACACACTCGTAATTAAAAACAAGAATACGTAGACATTAAAAATAGACCCTAAGAAGTCAAAGACACTGACACTGGAAGATAAATTATTCTTATAACTTAATACAGTATATCCTACCGTCTTGCTATCGTATAGAATAGGAATAAAATTTTTCCTTTTGTCTTGGCTATAATCTCTGAATGCACGAGGAGCTACTTGCTTAGCAAAATACACGAAGGGAAAATATTCTCCCTTAGTTCTTTTATTATTTAGTGGGATTATATCCAGCTCTGCATCATGTGTAATCTCTAAGCTCTTCTCATAGTTTTTGGCTATAGCGACTGTCTCTTGTTCGGATTGAGCTATCTTGGTTTTATCGTCTAAATCACGAGCGATAGCATTTAGCTTTTCTTTTATAAATAATTCATTCCTGTTTTCAATAAAAGTCTTCAAAAAAGAAGTCGTTATAATCGCTATGAGAATGAAAGAAAATAGAATTACAAGTATAAGTCCTAATTGTATCTTAGAATTTAGTGAATCAATATTTTGAACTTTAAATGGCCAATTATCCGGGAGAAAATCTATAAACGTATTGGCTATACCCAGAATAAGAATTAGTAGAACTATAGCCGAGAAGAGAAATGAAAATAATGCAACAGGCTTAACGATACTAAAGAATGATTTTTTAGTAATAAGTAGCTTATCAGCTGATGGTTTATATTTGATATATACGTCTGAGTTTTTGTGAATGATATTATCTGGCGAATTATTGACAAGAGATATCTCTGATGGACTTAAATAGAGATCTTGCCTTACTTTCTTATTGTTGATATAATAGTTAATCGGAAAATCATTGATACGAGGACGAATAGGCAATTGAAATCCTGTTTCTATAATATATCGATCAGCACCTTGTCTTGAGAACCAGACGATGTTATCTATCTCATCAAAACTGACACTATCTCTAACGTTGATTAGATTAGCAGGCATTTTATAAGCGTCAAAAAGATTGTGTCCTAAACTATCAAATACTTCAACTTGAAAATCAGACCTTGCAAATTTTTCATTGAGGTAATCATTAATATCCTGTCGGTCATATTGGGCCTCTTCTGGTAGTATCAATAACTCATTGACTTCTCTGGTTATGTCACTTAATACACCACTGTTTTTGATGTGACTTACTTCTTCATCATCTAAGGTGTAGAGGGCATTTTGTAAAAAGTCTTCATGAAGAAAAATATCCTTTTTTATATCATAATTGAAAAAGACAGCAGACAGGTAAATCCCGAAAAGAATCGCCCACCAGATTACCCATGTGATCGTCTTATAGTTGATGTCAATAAACAAATCAAGAAGAAATAAAAATGACACCATAAATAGGCCGAAGAAAAGGGGATTGATATCTAATCTGAAAAGATGAACCAATACCACACTTGCTAACATCATTACGAAAAACGATAACGCAATATGACGTCGTGAAAGCTGATTTTTTAATGATATAATTATCGTCGTGGCATATATGAAAATAGCCGCTAAGAAGGCTAAAGTAGATCCAAAAATGATAGTATCTCGAATGCCTATATTGGACAGGTTGTTAATTGCAATATTCAATCTGTCACTATAGATAAGAAGTTGGATCAATCTTAAGTGAGCAATGAATAAGAGTATTAAGAAACTAAGATTGATAACATTGTATAAGAAAGAGTAACGTTTTGCTTTATTTGGTATTTGGATCTTTGATAGAAAAATCAATGAGCCTGTAATAAGCAAAGTATCCAGCATCAGATCTATACTGTTATAGTCTGTTGTATTGAAAATACTATTTACAATATCAAGATTCTGAAACCTCTCATGCCAAGCCATGAAAAATAATAATATCCTAGCTACTATGATCGATCCAAAAAGTAGTAGATTCTTTTTTCTTACACAATTAAGAATGAGAAGAAATAATCCTAAGATGTAACAACAGATGAGAATGTAGTTAAGCTTCTTAGACCTATTTCTGTCACCTATCTCTAAGGGTATGCTATTGAATAATTTGTATTCGCTATCTTCATTAGAGGTGCTGTATATTCTATTTTTGACACCAGATCTTTCATATATGAAGTCAAAAAGTTCTCCTGATTCATCATACACTTCTAGACAAACATTAACTGTCACAGAGTCATTAGCTTTTCTGACATCACAGAAGCTTTCATCAGATGAGCCTTGCTTCCAATATAATTGCTTACTTCCTTGATATACACGGGCAAATATGTGATCCCGCGATAGCTGATCTTCAAGCCTCTTTATCCGAGCTAAGTCTGACGTACTTAGAGTATCCTTAGTGTATAGATGGATATATTCTTCTGAGCTCAGTAGACTCTTATAATGAGAAAGCTCAGAGTCAACATAGACTTCTAATTGCTCAAAGCAAGCACTCTGAGCTGTAGGTCTTAGTGATATAAAATCTATACATAGCGTGACCAGTAATATAGATATAGAGATGATTAGTCCTTTAGACATAATCTATAAAATTACATATTATATTTTATTTTAATATATAATGATATATTTCTAACATATATATAAATATATATGTATTAGTTCTATAATCTAATCATCGATTTATTTCAAAAGTCGGAGTGATAGTTATTGTTTTCTGATATTGAATTCGCCACTATAAATAATATACATCACTGGAATGGTGCCGTTGCATTTATTATGGTAATTACCCATCTTTATATTGTGTACGCTTTATCGCTCTGATATAGATCAGAGAGGAAAGTCCGGACAACGTAGAGAGCTGTACCATCTAAGTGGTGGATATGAGGTCAATAGATCTTGTATAATCAATGTAACAGAAACTAAACTACCTCTGACAGATTTACTCTGATAGAGGAAAAGCTGAAACCATAGGGTTAAGAGCCTATGCAGGATCATGGTAACATGATCTTGGGACATCTTGCAGGTTGTAATGCCAAGTATACTTCGATATCCGTCTCGACGGATGTAGAGTTTCTCGCTCTATTCATATTAATGTATTCGGAGAGGGTAGGCAGCATAGATAAATGATAAAGGTCCCGACTTGTCGGGATACAGAATCTGGCTTACAGTACACATTTTTTAAACTAAAAAAGGCGACTACTCTTATCGAGCAGTCGCCTTTTACTATATCTCTTATTGATTATTTATTCTCCAGTCAGAGCTTCAAAATCAAATTGTAGTGTAAATCTTAATGTATTATCTAATGGGTTTCTTCTGTTATTAGTAGGTACTAAATAAGAAAGGTCTATTTGGAATACATTGTACTTAAGACCTGCTCCTACAGTGATAAATTGTCTATCTCCCTTCAATGGATTTTCATAATAGTATCCTGCTCTTACCGCAAACTGCCCACTATACCAGTACTCCATGCCTAATGACATAGTGTACTCCTTGAGCTCTTCACTGAACCCTCCCTGTGCATCTCCAAAAGAATTAACTACTGCAGAGAACATGGATTGTTCTTTGTAATCTGGGAAACTATTACCGTTAGAGTCATACTCCGGATTAGGACTTGTAGCGCCAGTTTCTGGATCTACTATATTGGGAGCTATTGGAGATGGTACTAATAGCTTGTTGATATCAAATAAGAAAGTCATGCTGTTATACTCATCAAAATTAAGCTGTAAGCCTGCGCCTATACCAAGATTAGCTGGTAAGAAGTCTTTAACTAATGCACCCGTATAAGTTACTTTACTACCAAGATTAGATATTGCAGCTCCGAATGTCCACTCACTACCTGCAGCAGCAAGATTTCCTTTTTTCTTGTAGGTTAATGATAGATCTGCTGCAAATGCATTAGCTGAATTAATTTCTACGTTACCTACTCTTTGTCCTGAGGCAAGGTTGGAATAGATGTACTTTGCTGTGACACCTGCTGAGAAATTCTCTGATAACTTTCTGCTATATGCTATTGCAAGTTCAAATTCTCTTGGCTTACCATTTCCTGCGGGATTACCATCATTATCGGTAAAATTAATTTCTCCTAAAGAAAAATATCTCAGTCCAAATCCTAAGGTCTGAAGATCATCTACTTTTTTGTAACCAGATAGGTACGTAAGAAAGACATCGTTCAATCCCAAGTTTCTTAACCATGGTGTATATGTAGCTGAGAAACTTGCATCCGTCTCAACGAATGCCAATCTAGAAGCATTATAATGAAGTGCATTTGGGTCTGAAGAAGCTGCTATACCAGCATCACCCATAGCACCACCACGTGCATCTGGTGTAATTCTTAAAAATGGTACAGCTGATAATATCGTAGCAGGTAAGCAATCACCATTGGCATCTGTTATACAGCCGGCAACGGGGTTAAATCCTACCTGAGCTTCATTTGTATTAATTGCGAATACTGCAAATAATAAAAGTATTAGTGTTTTTTTCATTAAATTTTAAATTGCGATTAAAATTACGACTATAAATTGATATTAAGAAAAAACATCATAAGAAAGATATAGTCATGGATATCAGTGAATTATAGATTAGTATTTTTTCTTATTTGTTTGTTCTAAATTAGATCCCCTTAATTCAAGAGAACTAATTTTTTAAAATCACTCTCCCTTTCAAGATTTAACTCATCTGAGACTACTTTTATTTTATAAATGTAGATCCCTTTTGAGATTTTTCCACCCGTAAAGTCCGTAGCATCCCATTCTATGTCATCAATTCTATTATCAGAGCTAAATCGCTGAGCATTGATAGACTTTATAAGTACGCCAGACATAGCGTATATGTCCACAGTAATATCAATATTACTGTCATTAAGGTCATGGTCAAATGCGAACTGAGTACTACCTGCAAATGGATTAGGATAGTTAATGACATTCTCTACAAATCCCTCAAGATTCTCTACGACTAAGAACTCGGAAGTTTTTTCAGAAGAATTATTCAATATATCCCAAGCCTTGATATAGATCGTATGCAGACCAGTCTCTAAGTCTTCTAATGCATAAGTAACTGTACCTGCTCCTGTCTCATCGACATTGGGCTGATAGAAGTCATTTAATACAAATCCACTTTCGTTTTTGTTATCGATGTGAGCCGTGATATCATGACCTATACTCGTACTGCTAAGATTGATACCCGTCTCATCACGTAGATCTACTATTAGAGTCGTATTAGTGGCAGTTTCATCTCCAGATAGGAATGCACGATCATCAAAATATATATCTATTTCAGGACCTTCATTATCGACAATGTTAGATTCTGATGTGCCCCCTATGACGATATCGTTATAGTGACCTGCTGCATCCTCACTAATACCATCTGAGGCATAAAAACTAAATAAGCCGTTACCAAAATCAAAATCTATATCTTTTGGTATGACTAACTCCATAGAGAAGAAACCATCTATAACGGATGCGCTTCCTTTGTACAGAACATTCTTTCTTGATTGAAAATTAAAGACTCTACCGTCGTTGTCGTTGTTTAGAGTTTTTAGTTCACTCGATTTATCAAATACAGTGAGTGAAACGTTGCCATTAAATGTAGAAAGAAAACCTCCATTCTGATCTTCTATATTACCAGAGAGAACGATTCTTTCTAAAGCGCCTAAGGTATCTATTGTAACCAATGAGTCTTGAGTTATTTCAATGCCATTTAGCTCAGTCATAACAACTTTATGTTTAGGTAAGGCTAACTGCATGGAAGGGTCACCCATAAGTAAAAACTTTCTCGTATTAGATATCGTATTTTGTTCTACGAGTATATTCTGAGCAGATTTTAATACATCTCCGAATCGCATTCTCTGGCCTTCATTTCTCTCAAATATACTTTCGAATACTCTCCTTGTAAGTCTCTCGTTCTGAGATGAGTATACGGCTCTAACTGTCGTAAATAATGCTATTGCGCCTCCTCCAGAGTTAAGTATTGCTTCTTCTCCAGCTGACACAAGGCTTGGTTCATCAAATCCTGTAAATGTGCATGTTGCAGTGATGAGTACAGGTAACTTATTAAAGTTTTTCCAGTTGACTATATCGCTGACCTGTAGGACTCTCTCTTGTGCCCACCCCTTAGGACCTCCGTGGCCCAAGTAATTAAGGACGAGCTGACCATTATTAATGTTGGTATTAATAGCTGCATTTGCATCAGGATATCTTGTTCCACCAGGAGTAGATACTTGATTAAAAGCGTCGAAATATACTTTCTGTTGAATAAGCTCTGGGTGGTTTAACTCTGTAAGTTGAGCTATGCCGTCTGCTTGTTTCATGTGTATTTCATTATCTTCATCATCTGCGGAGAATCCTATACGCATTCTCCAGTCTCCTAATGTCTCAGGATTAGTATCATAGTTAATTATCTTATTGATGACTCCCATCGCTTGATCTAATGTCTGAGCAGGTATCCTTCCTATACCTAATTCTAAATCGCCATCTAAGTCATCGCTCCCTTCATCATCTGACAATAAACCAAAATAGTCATCAGTAGGAAAAGCCTCCACAGGATGTAGGGATTCGTCAGTCTCGTATGTAGGTATAAAGTTTTGAAATTCTAACTGGTCATTAAGGCCTCTATAGTCGTATGATGCATCACCAAGTAATAATAGAAATTCAAAATTATCATCTCTGTCATGTACCATCTTGCAGAAGTCTCTGATTGCAGTAGGATCTACTCTACCAGAGCTGAACTCATTATAGATTTGTTTGATGTCTACAATAGCGACGTTAAATCCATCATGCTCAGTTCTGTGAGTAGCTAATCTCTCAGCTGCCTCTCTGAAGTTTTCGTGAGTAATAATGATGAAGTCTGCAGCATTAATACCATGTACATTTTGATTCTCTACTTGACTTTCGAATGATGGTGTTAAGAATTCTCCAGATTTGTCGAAGGCAACAAAAGTTCTAAGTCTATCTTCTGTATTGAATCTAAAAACCTGATTGCCGTTAAGTGATTCAGTTTGTACATTAGTGACTGAGAGGGGGTCAGTTATCTCCCATACATTAAGAGAACTCCCATTAGTGATAGAAAAACCATAGCTGTCAAATTCTAACATGTTTCTGTCTATCAAAAATAAAGGCTCGTCAGTATAGATGTTATTTTCTCTTCCAATAATCTGAATGTAATCAAGCCAGCCTTCTGCCTGACTGCCATTAGGTGTAAATTCTACTGTGACTGTTGGGTTTGGCCCTGATAGATTGATCTCTTCGGATATTGTTTTAGTATGTGCATATAGTGCTTCTATATTATCGAGACTTGTTCTTGAAATTGTACTGCTATTTACATTATTACCTACAGTAACTTCATATTGCATTGTAACTTCATTTCTACCTGCAAATCGTATATCAAGTTCTGCTGCGCTGTTAGGTACTACATGGTCAAATGAGAATGATCTGCTGAAGTCTTGAACTGTCTCATTAGCAAATGATTCTCCAAACCATTGTTTACCAGATCCTTGAGTTCCTCCGAAATTACCTAATAGATTAAGACGATCAGTTTCATGTCTGTATATAGATTCTCTCGTAGAGGATACTATTTCTGAATCAGTTAATGAGCTGACATCTTGGATTCTTGGTCCATTATCTTCTTCGACTTTTATAAAGAAGTAGTTATTTAGATCGTATGGATTTTTTTGAAATTCAATATCATTTTTGTTGAAATCATATCTATCGGCACCTTCGGCATAGAATAATATATAATCCTGAGGGTCAAAACTGCCATCTTCTTCTCCTTCTATGTATATGGAATTGTCCGCAAGATCATCAGAACGAGTTTCTTGAATGCTCTGAGGGACAGGACCTCCCATATTACCGTATAAGTGAATCCTCCTCGGGTCAATATTATCTACATTAAATCCGTTAATATCAGACAAGAAATTATAATCGATCTTATAGATGCCGGTTTCAGGGACAGATATTTTATATACTTGTCCCGATGCTAAGACAGATGTTTGTTTATTTTGTGCATAAATTCCTGTCAAAGTCAGACTCGCAACAATAAGAAGTGAAGAGAACTTATATATTAATTTCATGTTGAGTTTATATTTGAGCCGTTATAGAAACGTTAAGTCGGTGCTAGTAATCTTACAAACGTTAAGTTAATACTTGTATTGTAAGCAATTTGGTAAATCACATTTATATTTAATCCTGAGAATGCTTTTAAGACATTTCATACAAATAAAATTATTTATAATAATAATTGTCTGCACTGTACATACAGGGTCTGGACAAGATTTGGTTTTCAGTCAATACTATAATTCTCCGATTCATATCAACCCAGCCTTTGCAGGATTAAGCTCTTATCCGACATTTACCAGCAACTATAGATTACAATGGCCAGGTATAAATAATGTTTATAGGACATTTGCTCTTTCTTACGACCAATACTTCAATAAGTTCAATAGTGGGCTTGGATTTACCGCTTTGACGGATGATCAAGGAGATGGGACTCTTAAAACAACCCAATTTTCAGGCATATATGCTTACAAATTGAGGTTTAAGAAGGATTGGCAATTAAAATTTGGCTTAGAAGTAGGTTTTTCCCAATCTAGATTAGACTTTTCCAAATTGATATTTTTTGATCAAATTGATCCCGGAGTAGGACCTTTTGATTCTGCGGGACTTCCTTTTCCTACATCTGAAATACAACCAGATAATTTAAGTAATGCCTACTTGGATGTGAATTTTGGTATGTTACTATACAATCCTTTGTTTTATGTGGGTGTCACCATTGATCACTTAAATGGGCCCTACAATGGATTCTTAGCCAGTCGCGGTAGTGAAGCATTTGCTATTCCTATTGTTTTAGCATTAAATGCAGGTACACAAATTGTTTTGGAAACAGACAATAAGGGCAAACCCAGTACGTTTATATCTCCGAATATCCTATTTGCACACCAGAGCGGATTTAGCCAAATTAATGTTGGCGCATATATGCAAGTCAAACAATTATTTGGAGGAGCATGGATAAGGCATACTTTAGGTAATGTAGATGCTTTTATATTCTCTACAGGTGTAGATTTAGATTATATTAAAATAGGCTATAGTTTTGATTTAACAGGCTCAAGACTAAGCACTAATACAGGAGGCAGTCACGAAATTGGGATTATTGTAAGGCTTAAGAACCTTGAAAAGAAAGAATCCAAATACAATGATTGTTTCAGTTTATTCCGTTAAT
>CAZBXL010000095.1:0-2955 GCA_964495785.1 uncultured Saprospiraceae bacterium
TCTTAGACACAAACCTACTAAAGTGCAATGATCTGGATATTCCTAAAACTGAGGTAATGTTTACTTTTGTGGGTGGAGTAGCTAAGTACGTGAAATAGATTTTTAAAATTTAAATCCATAACAAGCCAATTAGTATTTATTGTTTCTGCAGATATTTAAGTAAACGTTTTTTTCTTTTCTTATCCCATCCTCTTATCTTAATTTCGGGCTTCCCTCTATTGTTGAGTCCCCATATTTGAGGTACTATCTTTTTCAAAACTTTTTCATTGATACATTCGTTCGTAGATATTGTCTCAACGTTATTAATTCGAGCAAATGAATCAATCTCTGATGACCTATCGCCATCTGCATATATAACAAACCATCTACAATTAAAATTATCTTTATTCGGTAATAGTTCTTTCAAAGCCAACTTACAATAACCACAATGTTTAGAGATATATATTACCATTGTGGTTTGATCACTATTTAGCGAATCTGCAATGATTTGAGAAAAGCAATTTTTCTGAGCATTTGAGCTCAGCGTAGTTGAAATATAATAGAGTAATAAAAGAAATGTTTGTATTTTCAATGAGGTATAAATTTTAGTAGCACCATATTATAGATATGATGCTACAGCCTTTTCTTAATTCTGTGTAAAAAATTCACCGACAGCTTAGTAATCAGTATTGTCCACCACTAAAAGGATCATCAGTAGGGGCTTCAAGTGAACACAACCAACCTAATTTTTGCTTACAACCTCGTTTACGTTTGGGCTTAAAATTTTGATAAACTGTGGCAACGGGACCGCCGCCAGTATTTGTGGAGAAAGTATGGTAACTTGTTACAACATTTATAACATTTTCTAATGAAGTATAAGCTATAACTTCACCGTAAAAAAAGCCTCTAAGCTTTCCGTCTTCTAATATTATTGAAGATTCGAGTGTCTGAGCCATTTCAGTAGGTACTCCTAACTGCTCAAGATCATTAACGATTCCAGCAAATAAAGAATTGGAAGCAATGAAAAGTAGAAAAACTAAAACTTTCATGTCTATGATTTTTTGATTAAATAATACTCAATATATATATTGGATTATCCTAATAAATCAAAATTAAAATTAAGAACAATAACTTTTCGTCATTATAATGACCTGCGAGAAGTTGTAATGTAAAAATATAATTCTATTCCATCAAGACAAGTATATCCTTCATTATATGCAAGATGGTAGTGCTCTTGTTAAGAAAGCGATGAAATTATAAACTTTTATTTTTATCTCTTTTGGGCAGAACAGTGAATAACCAAAAACTAATTAAACCTACGATAAGTCCAATCTTACCAACAAAACCTATCTTAGTCCTTAGTGGAAAGTTATCAATTAATGAAGAACCCAATAGTAAAACTAAAGCGATTACAAGAACTCCGATAGGCCAGTATGCCGTTTTGTTAGATTTCATTTGATTCATACTTTTAAGTTTTTATTGATTATGCTCGTTACTTTGTACGCATTAATCAAAGATAGTTATTTAAGTATTACACCACCTCTTTAAGTATCTTAAGCATCGTATTAGTATCTCCCATGGTATAGTAATGTAATACAGGTACTCCTCTTTCTTTAAGTTCTTTTGATTGGGCGATACACCATTCTATTCCTACCTGCTTTATCGCATCACGATCAGTTTGCTTTTGCATTTCTAAAACAAGTTCTTCGGGATAATTGATAAAGAACTTTCTTGGGATTCCACTAAGTTGAGACTTTCTTGTTATAGGCTTAAGTCCAGGTATGATAGGAACAGTAATGCCTACGGCACGGCACTTATCAACAAACTCAAAATATTTATTATTATCAAAAAACATTTGAGTGACTATATAATGTGCACCTGCATCGACTTTCTTTTTGAGGTACTCCATATCCGTGTCGAAATTCGGTGCCTCAAAATGTTTTTCTGGATAACCTGCTACTCCTATACAAAATTCTGTAGGTGCTGCATTAGCCAGATTGGCATCTAAGTATTTCCCTTCATTCATATGTCTCATTTGATCTACTAGATCTGAAGCATATTTGTGACCTCCTTTTTCGGGAATGAACCTATCTTCAAATTTCATAGCATCACCTCTCAATGCTAATACATTATCTATACCGAGAAATGCCAAATCAATTAGAGCATCTTCAGTCTCCTCTATCGTAAAGCCACCACATATCAAATGAGGAATAGCATCTACACCATACTTGTGCATAATAGAAGCACAGATACCTACAGTCCCTGGTCTCTTTCTTATAGAAACCTTCTCGTAATAACCACTTTCTCGCTTATTAAACACGACCTCTTGTCTATGGTAAGTCACGTCTATGAATGGCGGCTTATACTCCATCAAAGGATCCAGCATGTCAAATATATCTTGCATTCTACCACCTTTTAATGGCGGTAATACTTCATAACTTATGAGTGTGTCGCCTTTGGCATTGTCTATATGGTCACAAACTTTCACAGGTACTATAGGTTTTTGTGTTAATCAGAATACAAATATGGTGCAAAAAATAGGAATACATTGAAAATAAACAAGATTTACAATTCTTATAACTTTTAAAAAATCGATGCTAATACAATTGATATAATTTGGGATGGAAAAAGTGAGGGTGTGCCAGTTGCAGACGGCGTCTACTCCATTACTATAAAATATACACTGAAGTCTTGTGAGAGGATTACTGCATTAGAGAGTGTTGCAGTTATAAATTGGAAGATTTCTATTACTGACCAATCTTCTACGCAGTGGATGAGAAGCATTTAACTGTTACGACTAACATAAGGAAACTTACGAGAATTGAGTACCGAAGGTGGGACTTCCCGATTTCGCTTCGCTATATCAGGATAAACTTCTTTCCAAGATTGGTACTTAAAAAAGAGAAACTCAAATCAATGAACTTCGCTTTATTTAATAAAAAGTACCGAAGGTGGGACTTCCCGACTTCGCTTCGC
>CAZBXL010000095.1:3055-10731 GCA_964495785.1 uncultured Saprospiraceae bacterium
AAGCTTAAATCAATGAGCTTCGCTTTATTTAATAAAAAGTACCGAAGGTGGGACTTCCCGACTTCGCTTCGCTACTTCGGGATAAACTTCTCGCCAAATATTGCCCATAAAAAAAGAGAAGCTTAAATCAATGAGCTTCGCTTTATTTAATAAAAAGTACCGAAGGTGGGACTCGAACCCACACGCTTTTAACGGCACTGGAGTTTGAGTCCAGCGTGTCTACCAATTCCACCACTTCGGCTATAAATAACTTTATATGTTATTCTGACAATTCAGAATACTTAAGTTAAGGTCAAAAGTAAATGATTTATTTAATTTCTTTCATCCAAAAAATAATAAGCTTCATAGAATTTTTATGTTTATAGTTAATTCTATTGATTAGTCTTATACTCTATTATAGAAATGCCTATGAAAAATTTATGGATTTTATTTGTTTTTGTAAGTTATTGGGCTGATTGTCAAGATAAATGGTCTCTGGAAAAATGTATTAATTACGCCATTGAAAATAACATCACAATACAACAGTCTGATATTAATGTTAGAAATGCTGAAATAGACTTAAGCCAAGCTAAGCAATCGAGATATCCTAATCTCAATGGAAACATCAGTGCTAATTCTAACTTCGGTAGATCCATAGATCCCACGACCAATGAATTTAATTCTGAAACATTCCTCTCCAATAATTTTGGTTTTAACTCAAACGTCTTATTGTGGAATGGAGGCGTGATAAAGAACTCGATAAAACAAAGTGAGCTGAATGTAGAAGCTGCCAATAATGACATCGAACAAGTAAGACGTAATACAGCTCTACAGGTAGCAACTAATTTTCTAAATATTCTTTTTGCCAAAGAAAATATATCAATCTCAGAAAGACAATTGGCACTTAGCCAACAACAACTTTCACAACTAAATAAATTTATTGCTGCAGGAGCAAGGCCAGAAGCAGAAAGGCTAAATCTCGAAGCCCAAATAGCTCAGTCTGAACAAGATCTAATATCAGCTAAAAACAACCTTGATATCGCAATACTAAATCTAAAACAATCATTAAACTTAGAGCCCAATTATGAACTTGATCTTGCAATACCAGAAGGATTGGTTGCGACTACTGATCCAGACTTAATTACATTTGATGAGGCATTTGAAATGGCTCAGAATAATAGACCAGACCTTGTAGCAACAGAGCTAAGGCAGGAGTCAGCAGAGATCGGAGTAGATATCGCCAAAGCAGCATTCTACCCTACACTTAGTCTGAGTGGTTCATTGGGTACCACCTACTCTAACAGAGGTCGTATCGTAGATTTCTTTCAAACTCAAGTAGTAGATCAATCGGTCAGTATTACATCAAATAATCCAGCCCTGCCATTAAATAATGTACCAATAATAATTAGTAGTCAAGCAATGGTACCAGTATTTAAGGACCAAGGCTATGTCAATCAATTGGATGGAAACTTGTCTTACGGTCTCGGACTCAACCTAAGCGTCCCTATATACAATAGAGGAACAACTAAAAGTAACGTAGAAAGAGCACAACTTAATTCTATTAACAACCAACTCAATCGAGAACAACTCCTACAAGGATTAAAAACAACAGTACAGCAATCAATAGCTGATGCAAGAGCTGCTAAGAAAAGAGTAGAAGCATCAACTAAAACTGTACAAGCTCAAAAATTAGCTTTTGAGAATACATCAAGAAGATTAGAATTAGGAGCGGCGAACTCCTTCGAATGGGAATCTCAAAAGACAAATCTTGAAAACGCAGAAATCAATGCACTCATAGATAAGTACAACTATCTATTTGCAATCAAAACACTCGAATTCTACTTAGGAAAACCACTTAAACTTTGATCAATGGCAAGTAAGAAAAGTAAAACATGGATTATAATAATCTTGGTAATTGTCATACTGGCACTTATAGGTTTAGCTGTAAATAAAAGCAGTAAGAAACCAAAAGGTATTAGTGTAAAAGTAGAAGAATCTAAAAAAAGAACACTTAAAGAAACAGTGTCTGCGTCTGGAAGAATATTTCCCGCTAAAGAAGTAAAAATATCTTCTGATGTATCTGGTGAGATCGTAGAATTGTATGTAATGGAAGGTGACTCCGTAAAGGCTGGTCAACTTCTTGCAAAAATAGATCCTGAATCCTATGTTTCTGTTGTACAAAGAGGACAAGCTGCACTTAGCGGATCTAAATCTCAACTAGCTATGTCTAAGGCTCAGAGAGAGTCGAGCATTGCGCAGAAAGAACAGATACAAGCTCAGTTAGAAAATGCACAAAAGATTTTTTCCAGAAATGAACAACTTAAAGCTGAAGGTATTCTATCACAAGCTGATTATGAAAACGCCTTGGCAACTGTCCAGAACTTAGAAGCTAACCTCAGAGCTGCTGAAGCCAATATTAGATCTGCAGATCAAAGTATCAAATCTGCAGAATTTAATGTAGAAAGCTCAGAGGCAAATCTCAAAGAACTTAAAACCAATCTCAGTAGGACAACTATCAAAGCTCCCGTCAGTGGTATTATATCGAGCCTAAGTGTAGAACAAGGTGAACGTGTCGTGGGAACAATCCAAATGACTGGAACAGAGATGATGCGTATCGCTAATCTTAATACAATGGAGGTACAAGTAGATGTCTCAGAAAATGATATCATACGTGTCAATATGAATGACGATGTGGATATAGAAGTAGATGCTTACTTAGACAAAATATTTAAAGGAAAAGTCACAGAAATAGCTAATTCTGCAAGCAACACTGGTAATGCCGTTGCTCTTAACACTGATCAGGTAACTAACTTTGTGGTTAAAATTAGAATGGAGTCTGAATCTTATTCTGATCTCGTAACTAAAACATCACAATACCCATTCCGACCAGGAATGTCTGCTGCCGTAGACATCTACACAGATGAAGTTGCTGATGCGATAAGCGTACCTATACAAGCCGTTACTGCTCGTGAGGTAGAAGACGAGGATGATAAGAATAAAAAGAAGGAGCAAGAATTTGAAGAAATAGTATTTGTTCATCAGGCGGATACCGTTGCAGCTAAAGTTGTCAAGACAGGGATTCAAAATGATGAATTTATTCAAATACTTAATGGTCTGGATGTGGGAGAAGAAGTAGTAACTGGACCTTATGCTGCAATATCTAATAAGTTAGAAGATGGCTCTGATGTCAACATTGAAGATGAAGAGGATGAGAAAAAAGATAAGAAGAAAGAGGATTAAAGGAATAAGGGAGTAAGGGCTTGAGCTTGTAAAGGTGTACGGTGTAAAGGTAAATGAGTGTAAGGTTATATGGGATTAGGAATCAGACAATAAAGGAGACGATTATTTAGGAGACATATTAATATAAAACAACTCACAACAATTATACTATCGCTGGACTAATCATATTTGTAAAGAATCCTGAAATAGGAAGATGTAAGACGCGACTTGCGGCTTCTGTAGGCAATAAGATGGCGCTTAAAGTCTATATTAATCTACTCACTCACACTCGTAAGGTCAGCGAAAAAATTAGTGTAAATAGATATCTATTCTACGATACTCAAGTAGAGAATAATGACATGTGGCCAACTAATAATTTTATAAAATCAGTGCAGTCACAAGGAGATCTTGGAGATAGAATGTCTTCTGCATTTAGATCTGTATTAACCATGGAGGACAAAGCTGTTATCATTGGTAGTGATTGTCCTGAGATCAGCCAAGATATAATCAATCAGGCATTTACATCATTAGAAAGTAATGACGTGGTTATCGGGCCTACGTATGACGGCGGATACTATCTTCTCGGCATGACAAGGTTACACCAAGAATTGTTTACCGATATAGAATGGAGTAGTCACTCTGTCTATAGCGACACCATAAATACCATCGAGAAAAAACATCTTAGCTATAAGGTTTTGGACAAGAAACACGATCTTGACTATAAGGAAGACTTAGATAAGTTTCCATTGTTTATGGCATAAGAAAGTCAAGAACCGTCAGCCAGTTTTTAAAATCTAAACCTAGCTCCACCTAAGACCCACCTTCCTGGCATAGGCACAAGATTGGACTCTCTGTATTCTGCATCTAAAATATTATTCGCTTTGACATAGAATGTCATCGAAGATAAATTATAAGACAAGCGGGTATCTACAACCGTGTAATCCTCTAAACTAACTCTATCATTATACCTTACATTAAGTCCAAGATGTATATTCTTATAACCAAAGAAGGTATTTAAGTTTAGTTGATGCCTAAGGTTCTCTAATTGATTCCTACTGACGGTAATTGCTGTGTTATTAAACTCTGCATTAATATATGTATACGACAAGCTTACATTCTTTAAGAGAGACTTATCACCAAATAACTTTTTCACACTTAAATCTATACCTGTGTAGGTTGCACTATTAAAGTTAGAAGGCATCCACTTCTCTGTAGAATCTATAAGGACACGAGACCAATCTATCTGATCTTGAGCTGCTCGATTAAAGGCACTCCCCTGAATGATAAGATCTTTCATTTGATATTTAACACCTACTTCTGCAGTAAATGCTCTTTCTTCAGTTAAGTCAGGATTACCGGCATTACCAGCATCTTGATAATATAAATCTGTGAAAGACGGGACTCTCATCGTCCATCCGATATTAGTGTATATTTTAAACTGAGAATTAATACGATATCCTACATCTAATCCTGGAAATATATCTGTCCCAATATCTGATACGTTAGAAACTAATAGACCCGGCGTGATATCTAAACTTTCATTCGCAAATAAAAATCTATTCTCGATATGAATATTACTTATTGTCCTTGTGTGTGATCCACTACCTTCTGCATCTCTAAGATTTGAGCTTTCAAGATCAAGATAACTGACATCAATACCTACACCAAAGATTCCTAAGTTATGACCCTTGGACCAGTGTGACTCAGCATTGTAAACATTAGTCGTATGAAAATTTTGAAAAAACTCAGGATCCTGTCTTCTAAATTGCCAGTTATCTTCGTTTCGACGCCAGTTCAGT
The DNA here is from genome assembly GCA_964495785.1 of uncultured Saprospiraceae bacterium. Classification (GTDB taxonomy): domain Bacteria; phylum Bacteroidota; class Bacteroidia; order Chitinophagales; family Saprospiraceae; genus RFSX01. Next base: position 8,053 of record CAZBXL010000095.1, read on the forward strand.
CTTGAGGTTGTTTTCCAACCTGAAATTCTTTTTTCAAGTTCTGCAGTACCGAAAGTTGTCTGAACCTCCTCATACTGATCAGTAAAAGTCTCACTACCATAAAAGCCATTAGCTCCAAATTTTCTATCCACATTACCAAGATAAAAATTCAATGCTCCCTCTTTTATATCTAATGTCGACTGATAAAATATAGTAGATATCTCATAATCTGTATTAAATCTATATCCATCTGATTGGCTATAATTACCGCTAACTTTTTGATTATATCTGCCCATAGGAAGTGTTACCGAAGCATTCACATTGTAAGTCTTATTCTGACCATATTCAACATTGAGATTAGCTCCTTTCTCTGACGGCGATTTTGTAATAATATTGATGGCTCCAGCAAAAGCATTCTGGCCATATATTCTTGCGCCTGGGCCTTTGATAACTTCTATACGTTCTATATCATCTACACTTAAGGGCAGATTCATCATATGATGACCTGTCTGAGGGTCTATCATTTTTATACCATTTATGAGTACAAGTGTTTGTTCAAATGTACCACCACGTATACTGATATCAGCTTGTACTCCATGCACACCTCTTTGTCTTACATCTACGCCTCCGATATTTTGCAGAACTTCGTTTACACTGTTGTAATTGAGTTCTTGTATGTCCTTCTGAGTAAGAATAGAAATAGTTCGTGAATTATCAGAAAAAGGTAACTCTAAGCGATTTTCTTTTATGACCATTTGAGATAAATCATATGTAATAGTATCCCCTTGGGCTATTACACATGACACTGCAAGGATTGTTAATAGTAAAGTTTGTAAATGTTTCATAACAAGAAATTTTAACGGTCGCGAATCTACTTGTTACTCAACACTAATCGTATTGAATTATTAAAAAATTACAATTCTGTTACAATCAAGACTAAGCTGTCATATTTTTTATACTTAGAGTTAATCCTAAAGACGCATCAGTTCATTATTCCTCACTAACCATCTGCTTTAATTGCGGGGATAATACGTCTTGATGTAGCATCACAGATATTGTCTTCATGGCTACATAAGACGCCGACATATAGAGATAACCTTTATACGGACTTATAGTCCCCCAACTATTCTTGACTATATAATACTTAGTTCCATTCTGATCCTCTGCCCTACCGACTATATGCATTAGGTGATCATCCGTAGTCGTTAGATTTTCGAATTTTTCTTGCCTTAATGATTGGCTTACCTGCACTTCCTCACCTGGCTTGGTAAATAAATCCTTTCTCGATTTATCTACTGGGAGCACTGCGATTCCTTTCTTAGCATCAAAACCTGGCTCACTTACATCTCCGTCCCAAGCAATGGTATAACCTTTATCCACAGCAGCATCTATAGTGCTCATCATTACATCGAGAGGAATATTATAGAACGATCCATTAGAATAATTATCAGGAATCTCGAGAATAAACTTACTATAAAAAGGATGGTGTGTAAATGATGTCAACGAAACATAATCTTCGGCATTGATACTTAGATCAGCTGCTAATGTTTTAGCATCTGTCTTTTTTCCATCGTATTCAAATGTTGATGGACACGGCCCCATATATGCATCTATGATACCTTCAAAAGCAGTCTTCCATTTGGCACTTGGATTCTTAGATGTCATTACGCCGTCCATAAATCCCTTAAGAGCAGCTTCCATCTCACTATGATTATGATTCTTATCTCCAGATGCTAATCCTGAATAAACTGACTCAGGCATGACACCTTCTCGCTTCATCATACGCATAAGATCATGAGAGAGACTTCCTTGAGAGAAGTTAGCCTTACCCTGTCGGAGTAGGTAATTCATCGCCTTATCTTTATATATATTTCTTACAACAAACATCTCCGAAAGATCATGATTGCCTTTACCTTGCCTTAGCAATTCGGACTCTATAAAAGACGTGGTCGCAAAACTCCAACAAGTCCCTGTTCTTGATTGATTCTTTATAGCCGAACAATCAATTTCTTTGACATCTTTAAATTTGTATTGAGCATTGAGAGACATACTGATCGCCAGTAATAATATACTTAAGAGTAATTTCATATTTTTATCTTTATTTGACATTTAGTTATGAATGCATCATACAAGAGCTACAATATAATAATACCCTCTTGTCCAATGACGAACCTTAAATTAAAATATTTTGCTTAAAAAACTGCTTTACTTCCTAATTATTCTATTGATAGTCATTATCATAATCTATGCATTAGGTCCGAAAGTATCTTATGATAAGGTAAATCCTCAGCCACTACCAGAACTGAATATAAGCTTAGGAGAAATAGAAAACTATGTAGCGAAGCAAGAAGAAAAAATTCCAAATATAAAGCCTGACAACCAATCACAGTTTATATGGAAAACACCTGGTCAAAAAACTGAGTATGCTGTCGTCTATCTGCACGGTTATTCAGCATCACACGGAGAGGCGCAACCTATCATTACAAATTTTTCTAAGCACTTTGGCTGCAACACTTACTTGCCTCGATTAGCATTACATGGATTAAATGATGAGGATGCATTCGAAAACTTAACTCCTCAGTTATTAGTTGAGTCAGCTAAGGAAGCTATTAGAATTGCAAAAACGATAGGCGATAAAATTATTATCGTCAGTACATCTACAGGCTGTACGTTAGCCACTTATTTAGCAGCTTATGACCC
>CAZBXL010000096.1:0-10406 GCA_964495785.1 uncultured Saprospiraceae bacterium
CGTTTAGAAGAATTATTTACTCAATCTATAGGTCATATTAGAAGAAATCTATCATTAAAAATACTTTTAATGAGCATGACTTTTGAAATTAATGCAATTTTGAAAGCAGAAGTAAATAACTTAGTGAAAAAGTAAGAAATCGTCGATCTTAAAGAAAACGTCGATTTTTGATTCATATAAATAAAATATAGAAAAGATGGGATGTGCCTCATGTGGAGTAACAAAAAACGGAGTCCCTCAGGGATGCGGAGATAAAGGACATTGTACAAGCGGATCATGCAACAAGAAAAATACATACGATTGGCTGACAACCTTAGATATCAAGGATCCAATGTCTTACGGTATCGTGGAGATCTCCTTTAAAAAAGGAAATAGAAAATCATTTTTCATCAATCCAGATTTCACTAATGCAATCACCGGCGACATGGTCGTGGTAGAGAGCTCTAGCGGATATGACGTAGGTAGGATATCACTATCGGGTGATCTTGTGAGACTACAGATGAAAAAGAATAACTTTAATGAAAACAAGGTCATATATAAGATAATCCGAATAGCTAATCGTAGAGACTTAGAGAAGCTTAATGAAGCTCGTAATTCTGAGACCAAGGTCATGATTAAAGCAAGAAAAATTGCTCGTACTCTTGATGTGGATTTAAAAATAGGAGACGTAGAATTTCAAGGAGATAAAAGAAAAGCGACGTTCTACTATACCGCAGATGGGAGAGTTGATTTCAGAGAACTTGTCAGAATGTACGCTAAGGAATTTAGAGTTAAAATCGAAATGAAACAGATCGGCTCGCGACAAGAATCCTCTATCATAGGTGGCATAGGAACCTGTGGAAGAGAGTTATGCTGTTCCACTTGGAAATCTGACTTCCAGACCGTGACAACAACGGCCGCCAGATACCAGAATCTTGCCATCAATCAGACTAAACTTACGGGTCAATGTGGTAGATTAAAATGTTGTCTTAATTACGAACTCGATACATATATCGATGCACTAAATGACTTTCCTAAAAAAGCTGACGTTATTAAAATCGCCAACGGAAGAGCTTCGTTAGTCAAGACTGACATATTCAAGGGCATCATGTATTATGGCATTCAGAAGGATAATATAAGAGGTCCACTTATTGCTCTGCACAAAGACAAGGTCAAAAAGATATTAGAACTTAATAAGAAGGGAGTTGAGATAGAAAACATTGCTACATTCCAAGAGCAAGTCGTTATCAAACCTGAAGACGAAGAGATAGAATTTGCAGATGTTACAGGAGAAATAGAATTACCTGAAATAAAAAGACGTAAGAAAAGAAGAAACCCTAAAGGTAAAGGAAGGGGACCTCGAAGAGATAATAGATCAGGTGGTGATAAAACATCAAACAGGGGGCCAAGGAAAAATTCTGGTGACAAAAAAGAATCGCGAGAAAGAAAATCCTCAGGGCCAAAAGATGCTCCTAAAAGAGATGGTAATAAAAGCCCTCAAGCAAAGACGAATAATGACACCACAAATCAAGGTAATAAGTCGACTGGGCAAAAACCAAACAAAAACAAATCGCGTTTTAAAAAGAAAAGAGGTCCAAAACCTAATGGACCTAATAATAAGTCAGATAATAATAACACTAATAAGAAAGATTAATATAGCATGAAGTACGATGTTGTAATTATAGGTTCGGGGCCTGGTGGGTATGTCGCAGCTATTAGATGTGCTCAGTTAGGGATGAAGACTGCCATAGTAGAAAAGTATGATACACTTGGTGGTACTTGTCTCAACGTAGGATGTATTCCTTCTAAGGCATTATTAGATTCATCAGAGCATTACCATAATGCAGCTCATAAGTTTGAAGAGCATGGAATCAAATTAAAATCTCTAAAGGCTGATCTCAAGCAGATGATCGCAAGAAAGAATTCAGTAGTCAGTCAGACATGTGATGGTGTCGCTTACCTGATGAAGAAGAATAAAATTGATGTACATACTGGACACGGTTCTTTTTTAGGATCTAATAAAATAGAAGTTGCAGGAGCTGATAATAAGGTTGTGTTAGAATATGACAAAGCGATTATCGCCACAGGTTCTAAGCCTCTTACACCTGAGGCTTTTAATTATGACAAAAAGAGAGTGATTACATCTACGGAAGCATTAAACATAACCAGTATACCCAAAAAAATGGTCATCATCGGTGCAGGCGTGATAGGGCTTGAGTTAGGGTCGGTATATGCACGTATTGGGACTGAAGTTGAAGTGATAGAGTTTCAGGATAGAATACTTAACGGTATGGACAAGGACGTAAGTAAGGAATTACAAAGGTCTCTTAAGAAAGTAGGTATAAAATTTCACTTAGGACACGCAGTCACAAGTGTAAAGTCGACAAGTAAGAATGCGACTATCGAATTTAAAAAGAAAGACAGCGAAGATGTACAAAAGATAGTCGCTGATTATTGTCTTATTGCGATAGGTCGTCATGCATACACTGATAACTTAGGACTTGAAAACATTGGTGTAGAAACAGACGATAGAGGACGTATTAAAGTAGATGATCATATGCAGACATCACAAGCTAATGTATTTGCCATAGGTGATGTGATAAGAGGAGCTATGCTGGCACATAAAGCAGAAGAAGAAGGCATTTTTGTAGCAGAATATATGGCTGGTCAGAAACCTCACATTGATTACAATCTCATCCCAGGCGTTGTATATACGTGGCCAGAATTATCTAATGTAGGGAAGACAGAAGAGCAACTTAAAGAAGCAGGAATAGAATACAAGGTTGGTAAATTTCCTATGAAAGCTCTCGGACGATCAAGAGCCAGTATGGATACTGAAGGAGTTATTAAGGTAATCTCACATAAAGAAACAGATGAAATCTTAGGTGTACATATGGTAGGTGCCAGAGCTGCAGATCTCATAATGGAAGCTGTTGCATTAATGGAGTTCAGAGCTTCTGCTGAAGATATGGCGAGGATATCACATCCACACCCTACCTACACTGAAGCTATTAAAGAAGCGGCATTAGGAGCTACTGGTAACAGATATCTTCATATTTAAAACAGAGATAAAGAGGTTATTGAACTTATGCTTCGACGCATTAATTATATCATTTTAATATGTTTATCTGTACTCATGATAGCGTGCAAAGGTGACACCACCTCTAAGCAAACTACCGAATTATACAATGAATATTTCATACCTAATCAGATAAACATCTTAAGAAAAAGTACAGAACCTACCTCACTACTACAAGCTCAAGAAGCTTATAATCAAGGTAATTACAAATTAGCAGAAGGCGTTTTTTTAGGTTATGAACAGATATTAGAACCTCCATCAAGATTAGCGTATGCTATATCATTGATCAAAACTGGCAAAGAACAAGCTGCTATAGCACAATTAAAAAAGCTGGAAGAGGTTCCGTTATTTAAAGAAGCGAGCTACTGGTATCAAGGTCTTATTTCATTAAGACATGGTGATATTGAGAGTATGAATAATCAATTTGCTCAAATAGAAGAGGGTTCTTGGTACAAACCAAAAACCCTCGAAATTATTTCTAAATTGAAGTAATCTTACCGGTTAATCACTTTGAAGCTTACTGAGCAATCTTAAGAATTCTGTATACATCCAAACAAGTGTAAACAATAATCCCATCCCATAGTACCACTCAAAATGTTTAGGTGCTTGCATCTCTTCTCCTTTCTCAAAACTGTCAAAGTTTAATAGTAGATTAAGTGCAGCTACAACAAGTATAAAACATGTTATACCGATGCCTATGGCACCTGACTCATGAAGATAGGGCACCTCAAAAGATCCAGACAATGACCCTACCCAACTTATCAGATAGACAATCATTATCGCTCCTACGAGCATACTTACCACCATTCTAAATTTTTGAGTCACCTTAATAAGACCCGACTTATATACCATTAACATCACAAGAAGCGATGCTATCGTCGCTGATATAGCTTGAAAGACAATTCCTTCGTATCCCATAGCATAGACAGCTGAGACAGCCCCGACAAACAATCCCTGCAAGACAGCATATAAAGGTGCCGTAATAGGCGATAGATGCGGCTTCCAACTTGTCAGAAAGTAGACTCCCATACTACCTAAGGCTCCTACAGTCATTAGCATACGACTTGGCATTTGATAACTGACAAATGATATAGCCAGCATTATAAATGTCAATATCATGGTTTTAGTAACAGCTCCAGATACTGTCATATGCTGAAATGTATCTATTAGAGGTCCACCACTGTTGCCTCGTTTATCTCTATCTAATGCAATGGCTTTAGCTACAGCCTTCTTATTAAGCATCGGATTATTGGACTTTAATATATTCATATGTTTATTTAAGCTTTAATTCTCTTTTATATTTTTCTATTGCTTCCATGATCTTTTCTCGTCTATTTTCTGGGCTCGGATGTGTAGATTGAAACTCAGGAACATTACTGCCACCAGAAGCTTCTTCGAGAATATCCATAACATCGATTAGCTTCTCAGGATCATATCCAGCTTCCATCATTAATCTCACACCCCAATCATCTGATTCTAATTCTTGATCTCGCCCATATTTCATGCTTGAGTATTGACCTATTACATTAGCAACTTGCATCATAGAAGGATCGCCACCTGAGCCAATCATGACACTTTGTATAAGTCCTTGTATGAATCCAGATTTAGCCATACGCTGTGCCCCGTGTCTTTCTATAACATGACCTATCTCGTGCCCCATAACACCAGCAAGCTGATCCTCTGTCTGCAATCTACCAAATAGCGCAGCTGTTATAAAACACTGTCCTCCTGGCAATGCAAATGCATTAACAGTTTGATCATCCGCTAATAAATGGAAGTCGTATGGATAGCCAGATTGTCTAGCAATACTGTTATTCACTAACCGTTCCCCTACTCTATCTACTAACTCTTGTGCTGCCTGATCTGGGTGCAATCCTCCGTGCTGAGCTGCCATTTGTGGTGCTGATTGTATACCTAATTGGACTTCCTCTTCTGGTGACCATTGCACTCTTTGTTCTTCCCCAGTTACGGGATTAGTTTGAGTATTAGCAAAGTACTTGAATGCTTGAAATGCAGCCATAGCCAATCCTATGATAAGGAATAGCTTAAATCTACTCGTACCAGCACCTCTTCCTCGTCTGCTATAAGGGTCGCCAGTACCACCGTAATATCGTCCGCCGCCTTGTTGTGATCTTCCGAACATAACGATTAAATGAAATGTCTAATTAATAAATAGAGAAAATATAGGAACGCCAACCTGATAGAGTAATCTATATCTGGTATCAGTTTTATAAAATAACATAGTATCAAGACTGGAATACAAGCTAACGCGATAGTCGCTATAGGTACGCCGATGATGTCAAGTAAAAACATAGGAACGCTTTCAGAGATGCCGTAAGGATATGTGATAGCTTGTATTACTATCATTAACAAAATCAACAACCAACTGCTCCATTCAGTTCTAAAGTCCATAATTCAATAATCTAAGTAGTCAGTAAATTATCCTCAAGATAATGACTTATAACTTATAGCCAACTGTTACAGTAAACTTTGATACTGTAGAAGAATTTTCTACGTTCTGAATTCTGTCTAAGTTATTTAATCTATAAGGGACATAACTTTCTTCAGTATCTCTCACTTGATAAGACGCATCTACAAATACTCGTTCTCCCCTAAATCCTAAACCACCAGAAAAAACTTTTCTACTTTCTTCTCCAGAAGCCTGAGTTGGATCGCCTAATAAACCAATACCTCCTCTGACTCTCATCTTCTTATAAACTATCTCTGTACCAAGATTAATATTGACAGCAGATTGAAGCTGGTCTTCTATATCTGCATTAAGAGCTTCTTGAAATGCCAATTCTCCTGGGTCGTCAGAGAATGCTGTTAGATTAAAACTGTTACCTGGATAATTAACATATTCTGCATCAAGATTTATAAAACCTTTTACATCTCCTATATCTAATAATGCTCCTATGCTACCTCTGGTTCTGGAAGGTGTCTTAAGTCTATATTCAAATACACCATCTGGCGAGACGTCATCAAAAGTCTCCGGAGCTCCTGTATCAGTGAATGAGTAAGTTAGTGCTGTACTAAAATTATCTTCTAACTTAATATAACTCGGACTCTGATAAGACAAGCCTAATCTAATAACTCGCTTAATAGAGTAACCTATTCCAGCTTTAAAATTTATGCCAGTACCCGAAGTTGTGAGCCTCTCTGTAAAGCTTAAGTTATTGAAGAATGGTATCGCATCACCGGGATCAGTTTCAAAATAATTTTTTTCTTCTTCAAATGATACGAAAGGGACTCCAATAGAAAAGCCGAAGTTTATATTATTTACAAATTTACCTCCCCAGCCAAAGACTAATTCATTAATCTGTCCTGCTCTATCTACAGTCTGACTTTTATTTACAATATCACTCTCAATGAAGTCTGACTCATAGAATCCATCATTATCAAGATCAAATATAGCTCCTGTAACTTCTGCTAAACTTGCTTCGAAAAGATCAAGTTCTTCAGGATATAATCCATCTGCCAAATCCTGAAAACGCTCTGTGATAGAACCCTCTGTCTGTCCATTATAAGCAAAGTTCTCGTTGTAAGATACATATTGCTGTAAGCCTACTGCAAAATTACTTGTAACCAATATCCCACTTCTAGGACTATTATGAAATACTAAGCCGAGGTTTTCAATATTAGGTTGTGTACTATGATTTGTGTTCTGTACAATAGATCCTTGTAATTGAGAATCAGTATTACCAGAATTGAAAGAAAAAGAAAAAACCAATTCACTTGATCGATAATCACCAAGTCCAGCTGGATTGAGAGTAAGGACACCAAAATCGCCACCCATAGCGCCGAAAGAACTTCCTGCACCTATTACTCGGGCAGTACCTCCTGGTATTAAGGTAGAATACCTCAATGCATCACCTACCGTCTGGGATAGTCCAATATTTAATGAGCCAGAAAATATAATTAGTAGTGCAGTATATAAGCTTAGCTTCAGCATATTAAAATTGTTTTTGATTTTCAATCCACAAGAAATGGAATTCCAAAATATATGACATAAAAATGGCGGACTTTTTCTCAAATGTCCGCCATTAATTTATTCATTTACGTAAAGTATATCATATTATCTGCCACCTCTGGAAGATCTTATTGATCTTGAGGAGCTTGCTCTCGGAGAAGAACTTCTGCTTGATGATCTTGCAGATGATCTTCTACTTGAAGAAGGGTAATTACTTCTTGAATTAAATCTTGAGTTATTACTTCTTGCTGCTCTATTATTGATCGTACCTCTCGTAGATCGCGTAATCGTTCTATTCGAAGGCCTTGTAGTAGCTCTCGAATTAGCTCTATTCGAAGTAGCTCTATTAGACCTTACAGTGCTTCTTGTAGTACTGAAGTCTCTCGTTGTCCCACTACTATTTTTCAATGTATTTGTTGATCTATTAGATCTTACTGTCTGGTTGTTATTCCTTGGACTTGATGTAGATCCATTAGATCCATAAGTAGAACCTGTTCTTCTACTACCGTTATATACTCCTTTAGGACTTGGAAGGTTCACTACAGCTGCTCGTGTCTGAGAGAAAGTGTTTCCTCCTACTGGGCAATATGGATTATATCCTCCGCCGCCAAATCCTCCTCCAAATCCACCGCCTGCAAATCCTCTGTTAAAACCAAACCCAGTATTGAAGCTATTAAATCTGTTGAATCTGTTGAAATTTCTTCCGTAGAAAAAAGATGGTCCATAGAAGTTGTTATTGAACCTATTGTATGCATAAGGATTACCTATATTAACTGATACAAATGGTCCACCTACGAAGGCTGTATTGTACGGATTATAAAAATCGTATGGGTTATAGAAGAAGCTGTTGGCTGCCCAAGAATTTAACCAAACAGGTCTTACATTAACTCTTCTGTTTCTATTAATCCTATTCGTATAATAGTTGTCCTCATATTCTGACCAATAATCATAATCTGCATATGTATCATCATCATAAGATGCGTCGTCATAATTTGCGTTATCATAATCAGTGTCTGAGTCATCATAATCATATGAATCCTCAACATCAGGATTATAATACAGATCATCAAACTGTGCTTGAACACCTAAACTTATACCGAAGAAGGCTATCAAGGCTATTAGACTGTAATTTTTCATAATTTGTAATTTTAGTATTTGAATAAATTTAGGTTGCTCTTTGTTTGTAATTACACTTACAAGTTAAGATTTATATTGAAACTAAACAGTTAAGAGATGCTTAAAGATTTAATCTATATAGTTAACTCTCTTAACAATTTCCAAAAGTTCATCTTTATGAACATACCTACAATAGAGACATAAAATCACTCCAAAGAGTTCGTGTTTTAAGGCTATTATGGGATTTTTAACATATAAAACCCCTATTAAAACTTAATTATGATAACCGGCGACATAAAACCTTAAAGTCTTACTTTTGCACGGAATAGAATGTTTCTTGTATAGCTTATACAATTGATCAAAACAAAGCGTTAATTATGGCAAAGGAGATTACCCCACGTTCAGAAAATTATTCTCAGTGGTATAATGATATAGTAAAAAAAGCGGGTCTAGCAGACAACTCAGCAGTGAGAGGTTGTATGGTTATCAAGCCATTAGGCTATGGAATATGGGAGAATATGAAAACTCAGCTTGACAAAATGTTCAAGGAAACTGGACACGTTAATGCTTACTTTCCATTATTTATACCTAAAAGCTTCTTAAGTAAAGAGGCCGAGCACGTTGAAGGATTTGCTAAGGAATGTGCTGTAATCACTCATCATAGATTAATGAATAATCCTAATGGACCTGGAGTGGTTGTAGATCCATCAGCGAAATTGGAAGAGGAGCTCATTGTAAGGCCAACCTCTGAGACGATAATTTGGAATACATATAGAGATTGGATACAGTCATATCGAGATTTGCCTATACTTATTAATCAATGGGCTAATGTTGTAAGATGGGAGATGAGAACAAGGCCATTCTTACGTACAGCAGAATTTTTATGGCAAGAAGGTCATACGGCACATGCTACAAGTAATGAGGCTTTGGAGGAATCTAAGCTTATACACGATCTATATGCCACTTTTGCAGAAGAATATATGGCAATGCCAGTCATAAAAGGCGCAAAGACAGCTAATGAGAGATTTGCAGGAGCTGTTGAGACTTTTACTATAGAAGCTCTCATGCAAGATGGCAAAGCCTTACAGGCAGGTACGAGTCACTTCTTAGGCCAGAATTTTGCAAAAGCTTTTGACGTCACTTTCTCAGATAACAATAATAATATACAGCATGTATGGGCATCTTCTTGGGGTGTATCTACACGATTAGTGGGTGGTCTGATTATGACACATTCTGATGATGAAGGACTCATTATCCCTCCTAAATTAGCTCCGACTCAAGTTGTAATTGTCCCTATACCAAAACCTAATGAAGAAATTCTAAAAGTGGCTGAAGATATATCTGCCAAACTTAAACATCTTGGTATCAGAGTTAAGATAGACCGAGATAAGAAAAAGAGACCAGGTTTTAAATTTGCGCAGTATGAAATGGAGGGTGTTCCTGTGAGAATTGGCATAGGTAAGAGAGATTTAGAAAATAACGTTGTCGAAGTAGCACGACGTGATACTAAAGAAAAGCAATCAATCGATATTACTGGCTTAGACAACTACATAAAAGATTTGCTTACTGATATACAAAATAGTCTATTCACTAGAGCTAAGAAGTTTAGAGATGATCATATTTCTGTTGCAGAAAACATAGATGAACTTGAACGAATTCTTGACGAGAAAGGTGGATTTGTCAAAGCACTTTGGGATGGAACAACTGAGACAGAATTAGCTGTCAAGGAGAAAACTAAAGCCACAATTAGATGTATTGATACTGAAAACTCACTTGGATCTGGAAAAGACATCTTAAGTGGTAAAAATGCTACCCAGACGGTATTGTACGCTAGATCATACTAGAAAATTATTAAAAAAAAGAGACTCCAAGAAGGAGTCTCTCGATTCTCTTTAGTTACTACCATCTCTCAGTTTGGTATAAATTCAGTAAACTAAAAAGTCTCATGAAGTATATCAAAATTACAAATTCTAATTAAGCAACATCCATATATTGTCAAATATATTTAGAAAATTATAATATGTTTTTTTGGTCTTTCTCATATTATATGATGCTACACAATTTCCAATAACTTTATTTGTGTAAAGCAAAGATTTAATTCCTAAGCAGTCTGACCTCGTAAATACTAATCTCCCCTTGCTCAGTAAATTAAAAGGATTACCCTACCATTCTCTACTCTTTATACTCCTAATACTCCTCTACCTAATACCTTCTACCTTCTTAGCACAATAAGGTTTATTCGCTTTGGCATAAGGTTTATTT
>CAZBXL010000097.1:0-2152 GCA_964495785.1 uncultured Saprospiraceae bacterium
GCTGCATGGTCATCTAATGATGGATCTTTCTTTGCGTACAATAATTCTTCAGGAAAAATATACAGTGTTGATGTCAATAACTTGACGGCTACACTGGTACTTAATGCAACTGGTAATTTGAGTATCAATGATGGGTTCAATTGTGTATTGGCTCCACCTCCTTTTGAAACCAATTGTACTAATGGGATAGACGATGATGGAGATGGATTAGTTGATTGTGATGATCCTGATTGTGCTGCGTCTAATGAATGTACAGTAGAGATATGTGATAATGGGATAGATGATGATGGAGATGGATGGGTAGATTGTAGTGACTCAGAATGTTATAATCTATCTTTCTGTGTGGAAATATGTGATAATGGAATAGACGATAATGGTAATGGCCTAATAGATGGTGACGATCCGCAATGTACGACATCAAGTGGTGTGACTGGAGGATTAGAATCTAACAGAAGATTATCTGATAAGATAGCTAATAGAAATTTTTATACTCAGATCTTAGAGCCGGAGGTATTGGATGAGATGCTGAAGGGTGATATTCCATTCACGCCTTCACTGAACAAGAGCCTGCATGATATCTCGACTTATATTCCTGAAGAATTAGAGGATGCTTACATAGCTGAAAGTACTCCGATAGATCTCATTGATATAACTAACGCTACAGACGTAGCCGCAGCTGATTACTATCTGAACAATCAAAGAATTGCCAGTGTCTTAGCCATATATTCGGAGGATGGTGTATACGAGCATAGCAAATATATCTGTGACAGATTAGATGGATCGAGATTATTAGATATCTCTTACTTGTTTTCTAAGGGAGGAAATTTCATCAGTTACGAATTACTAAATAAGTATGGTCAAGCAGAGTATGCAGTTAGTTTCTCAGCTCGTCTGGATGAGCAAGGGAAATTTAAAATAGAGAACCACTGGAATCTGCACAAATACAATGAAGATGAAAATTATTTCAACTTTCAGATTTGGGCTAAATCGTATGTAGAGCTTATTATATTATTGGAAGATATTTTAGATAAGATGGAAGATGTAGCAGGTATAGAAAGTATTGAGACATCTAATATCCCAAGTACTTTTGTGATGCATGGTAATTATGAAAATGGAGCCTTAGAATTACAGATTAAAAATAAAAGCATGCAAACTAAATTATACTTTAATGCATCAGTAAGAAAGCATGAGGGTGGTGATCTGGAATATATTCAAAGAATCATTCCTCTTGAAGGAAAAAACCAAGAAAACATTGTTATAGAAACTGGACACTTGTATGACTTAGGCGCTTCTTTGGATTTTGAAAATAGTTCTTCGGACGAAATATTTCTTGCAGATGGTATGTGGGGTATAGATGTACAAGAAGAAAATGGTGAAGTGTATGAGTTCGTAACTGCACAAGATCAAAGAACATCAAATGATGATGGCTATCAGGTAGAACGTTCTATTTCTGTTACTGGAAGAGTAAAGAACTACTTCAATGTCTTTAGATCTTTAGATGCAAAGTTTAAGCCTTTTGACTTAGACGATTATAATAGCTTAAGCTTTAATGCATCAGGAAATGTAAATCTACAAGTCACAATTGTAAAGGCGAGTATTGACAAATGGGAAGACCAATTCAGAACGAATATAACTTTAAGAGATACCGAAGAATTATATGCTTTAAAGAAAGAACATTTTGTTTCTGATAAATATGATATACTCACTTTAGAGGATGTGACGACAATTGTTTTTACTATTCTTGGTGATAATCAACAATACCAAGATGTATCTTTAGATATCAATGAAGTTAGTTTCAAGAATGCGATTACAACTAATGTGTTGAACATCGAGAATGACGAAAAATTATCTTTCTCTCCTAATCCAGCAAAAGATTTTTTAAACTTCTCGATCAATAGTGAATACAATGGTACACAACAATTGTCTATTACCAATTCATACGGAGTAGAAGTATTAAATACAAATATCAATGTGAGTCCTGGAAGAAATAATCAAAAGATAGATATCTCTGAATTAGAGAATGGGTGTTACGTATTTTTCTTAAAAGATGGTAGCGGTAATATGAGAACTGGTAAGTTCATTAAGGTAGATTAGTCATCGTTATTTTCTTTTACTTTAAAGTCGATCAAATTCATATTTGATCGACTTTTTT
>CAZBXL010000097.1:2252-10082 GCA_964495785.1 uncultured Saprospiraceae bacterium
ATCTATAATTCCATAATGCCGCTGGTAGGCTTTACGCCAAGGTTTTCGACCTACGACTTCATTGGGTAATTCCTTGTAATCATAGAGTGTCCATAATAGATAACTTACGGAAGATTGATCACATTGATTTACAATCGAATTGATATAATCGGCTTGTTTTGAATTAGAGAATTGGATTGGATTCCATAGTCCTTTATATGAACTGATTCCAAATTCTGTTAAGAATAATGGCTTGGTATTTCCTATCTTTTGCTTTAATGATTTTAGCTGTGGTAAAAATTCTTCCTGGCTATTATAATAATGAAAAGATACAAAGTCAAGTTTGTCATGCAAGATATTTGCAGCTGATGTAGAACTCCAACCAATCGTAACAGGATGACTGGGATCTAAACTTTTAATTAATTCTACCTGGTGGGATAACCAATTTATAACTCTGTTTTTACCTCGGCTATCAAAATCTAAGTCTGGTTCATTTTTGATGTCATAAGCGAGTAGGGCAGGGTGATCTTTTATAGCATTGACTATGGTTCTTGTATGATGATCATTTTTAGTCCAGTCGTTAAGATGATAATTGCCATAAAAATCGAATAGCGTTATTATTGTACCAATATTATATTGCTCAGCTAAATCTAAAAATTTAATAAGTTGTTTTATTTTTTCAGGTTTAGGTTCTGCTCCGCCAAAATCCTCATACTGAATAAATATTCGCTGACAATTAATCCCTAATGATTGCATTCTTTCTAAGTCGCTCTTATATAGCGATTCATCAATTTCTAAATTGAAAGCATCCCAAGGATATTCTTGAGGGTAATAATTTATACCTTTTAAATCTGATACGTTGTAAGTTGTCGATATATTTTCTGCTGCATTAGGAGTTTTAAAATCTATTGATGTCAACTTTCTGATACGCCAGTGACCATCTTCTTTTAGACATATAGCCTGATATGCTGACGTATCAGTTTGGCTGTAGAGAAGAGCATCATTATTATATATCTGACGATGCTCAATAACATGAGTATCTTCTATGACGACTAATGATTTGTCTAAATTGTGAAATCGAATATCTATGTTGTGATTTAGCGTAACGATATCTTCTCTTATGCCTTTAGATTTTTGGTGATCTATAAGTTCCAGATATTGCTCTTGCATCTTTGGGGTAAAGTGATCTGTGAGATATTCTGGATCATGATTACTGATGGCTACATTTTTACTGACCCATGCTTTTAGGTAATCTTCCGTAATCTGATCTATAGTTTCGTCAGCGATAGGTGCTCCTTGATTACCATCTCTTTTGATGCTGTAATTGGCATGTAGTTCTTTTTTAAACATCGGAAGACGTAGAATGGTCGCTTTGTCAGCACCCTTGTTCATATATCCTATGACCCTGCTTATACTAAATAGAAGTACAGCAAGCCCGATTGTATATGCTACAACCATCGGAATACGTCGTATGGAATTAGACTCTGTCATTCTATTCTTAATGAGTTAGATAATCCCGCCGACTTCACTCTTACTTTTAATGAGCTATCTAATGGTGAGGTGATAACCTGATGGATATCCAGTTCTACAATTCCTTTCTGAGAAAAGAAGGTATTACGATATATCTTATTATCATGCTTTTCTATTTCGATTATGATGGGTAGACCATCAGGAATAAGTTGTCCCATATAACTTTCTATAGGTCCTATTTTTATTGTACCTGCTTCGCTAACCTCAAGAGGTAAAGTTTCGATAACCGTTTCAAAATTTATTTTAATTTGATTACTTGTCCGATTTCCTGCCGTAGCATTTATATTCCACCGGGTAGAAAAAGACGGATGTAAGAAAAGGCCTTTGGCAATGCCGTCTATGGTATATGCATAGGCTTTGGATATTTGATTGTCGCTATCCACAATAGAAAAAGTAATCAATGTTCCGTTCTCTACAATATTGCCATATGAGTCCTTTATCACATTAGTCATTATTGTAAGCGGAGTACTCCCATCAGCATAAGTGTGCTGAGGATCAGCTGATATTTCTATTTGTGCTGGAGGGCCAGCGTCGATTTGATAAGTGTATTCTTCAGAACTTACAGGATCGTCGGTGATGGATGAATATACATTTCCTTTTTTATTAGGAGCATCGTGGTACATGTGCATGACACCATCTTTTGTTGACAATGATTTTTGTATTTCTTTTCCGTTTATTGAAGTTTTGATTATTGCCGTGTGGCCATCATTTAATATGTTGTCATACTTATCAGTAGGGACAATAGCCGTCATGGCTGATTGTCTACTTCCAGCATTCATCGTTGTAGGTCCAATGTAGACTTCTAAGTTGGCTGCCTCTACATAAGGAGCTATTTTTATTTTTCCAGACTTCGTGTATTTACCATTGACTAAAGTCCATTCTAAGATGCCACTTCTCTTCGTAATGGAAGTATCTATTTCGTATAATAGAATGTTCTTTTTATATAAGCTTGGTTTGACTATGCTTGTACCTAAAACAGATCTTGAGATCAATTTTGGGATAGAGGATTTTTTTTCTACAAGTATCTTAGCTGTTGTGCCCGCAGTGATATTTTTTGGTGCTTTTACTTTGAGAGCTTCACTTATAGGCTGTGGTTTGCTTGTTGTCTTTTGACAAGCGTACATCACGATGGTGAAGACAAATAGAAATGATATGTAAGTTAATTTTCTCAATTTGGATTTCCTATAAAAGCATTTATGTCTAATGAAATTCCAGTCTGGGAATTAGGGATCAGGTAAGTGCTGACTTGCTGATTATTATTTGTGAATTTATGTTTACGATATAACTCTTGCATGGGTGTGCCATTACAGAAAGTTTTTTCAGTGCTCCGCATAATTGTTTTTGCAGAACGTGGTTCGGTTATTTTAGTTTCAAATGTAATTCTACGTTGCTGTCTGATGTTGGATTGTAAGAATACAGATTCCGCCCATTTTATTTTTTGATTTTTATCATAGTAAGCTATGAGCAATTGAGGTATTGTTATTTCTTTGGTTCCACTATTAAGTAGACTACCCGAAATCTTATCTTCTTTTATATCGATAGAGTTTAAACTTACTGATCTATATATATTGGCATTAGATACATTGGTCGTAAGATGCACATCAAATGATGCAGGCGGATCATCAAAAGCAAATTGATTAGTGATCGTGGGATCGAATGTCGTAGGTTTATTAGAGTCTTCTGACTTCCAAGCTGTGTCTTCAAAATCAATTCTAAATATGGAAGACTCTTGAGGAAGTAAGACATGCTTTTGGATATACATCGCATTATAGGAAGCGATCTTCTCATTCTGATTATTATATACAGAGCCTAAGATGGATATGTCTGCAGGTAGATTATCTACATTTTGTATTATTCCCACAATGGCATATTGAGATTCTATTTCTATAAGAGATGCTTGGGTGACAATAACTTCTGGTTGTCTTAGAATGTCTTCTCGATAAGTCTGACCGGAGTCTACTTTTCTACGTCCTTGTAGATGAAAGTCTATAGTAGCTTGCTCTACATAGAGACTCGGCGGTAAGTCAGTTTCTATATTACTTGGTTGGATATACCACTGGTTCTCTTTTTTAGTAAGGTAGTGTATTCGGGTATTATCTATCATCTGTAGAGGCGTTATAGATTCTATTGTTACAGATGCTTTGGCAGTATTTCCAGATTGTTCTATTATTTCTACATCTATGCTATTCATCTTAGAGTATGAATTAAGAACGCCATCTGAGACAGAAATTTGCCTGAGGTAATCTTCTTTCTCAGGTGCTAATTCTTGATCTAATAAAGTATATGCTTTATCAAAATCTTTGAAGTCAATCGCATTATAATAATGAGATAATACCTTCTCTGGTGTGTTTAGTCTTTGATGATTGTTGTAATAGCTGATGACCATATAAATGATGGTGCCTACTAACAAGTACATCCAGAGATGAAGAAATTTAATAAAGACACTTGATAAGCGATTCTTAGCATTTTTATTTATCTCAATGACTTTTTCTTCTATGGGTTTCAATAGGAAAATAAACAAGGTCACAAAAATGGTCAGCACTGGTATAGTCCCCCAATATGTTTTCTGCCATTGCGGTAACTCATCCTTAGGAAGAATGTTAGGCAGCGGAGGAACATAGAGTCTCTCCCATACTTGTATGCCATTTTCTAAAGCTGTCAATCTCTGCCATCCTGTGAAATGAAGGATGGGGTCGTAGAATTTGTCGTTAGAGAATATGTACTTGAGATTGTACTTATGTGGGATTGTAAGAAACTGTTGTAATGAACCTATTCCTTCTATGCCTAAAAATTTTGAATTTTCTAATCTTTCTACTGCCCGAGAAGTAAGTTCTGGAAGTCTTCTTGCAGAATGATAATTGCCGTCTACAGATAATGCATCAGTCTGAGTAGCGAGCCAGGCCATCTGGTCACCAAATCCCAATGTCATATATCTCCACTTATCATGATCGTCTTGATTCAGAAAGTTGACGATAGGCAGCATGTCTATTTTATCTGGTTGCGATGGTCTGAATTCGAAAAGGATAATTGTAAATACGGCTACAGAAAGACTTATACTAACTAAACTTAATCCTAAGATACGGTGATATAATCGACCGAAACTTTTGATAATGTAAGTTTTAAATTTTCCATTCACAAAGTGATAGATCCATTCGCCAACTAAAGGCAATACAAGTATGGTAGCCCATAATGTAAATCTATCTAATGTCAATATATTGAATGCAGTCTCTCCGAGTAACTTCCTTGGAATGGTTGTAGTACCTCCTGTTCCTAATACAAATAAGATGGTCAATGAAATGCCAAAAAAGAGATATCGCTTATTATAGAATCTATAAAAGAAATATGGCAGTAGAAGTAATAAGATTCCCCAGGGAAGTAAAAAGAAAATAAATCCCGAGGATAGTATTTCTAAATAATCATCTCTTGATCCATGAGGAATAGGAACTTGAGTAATCGGATTATTTTTCGAGTTGATCCAGTAGGGTAGAATCACAGTTATGATAATGGCGAGCGAAGCCATTCCAAATCCCAATGTTCTCCAAAAGAGAGACTTGAGCGACAATAAAAAATGCCAAATCCTTACATGACTGATGCCACCTTCTCTATCGGAAGCATGATCCATTAAGACTAATCCAATCACTGGAAAGATAAAGAATATCATTCCGAATATAGGAGTGACATGATGGGAAGCTACAGTAATAGAAATCAAACTCAATGATGCCATTAAGTGCCACCATGATTTATACCTTAACCATTTGTAGATAAAAGGAAGTGAATGCAATAAAACAGATATACCCAGAATACTCGGTAGTTGTCCAAATACATGAAGTGTCTCCAAAAAAGAACTTGAGATACTTGCAAATAGAGCCGTATATCCAGCAATGTTTTTGTTACCTGTGATCAGGTAAGCATATCGATATGCTCCAGAGATAAATAATGTTACGCCAATCAGTGCTACAGAATATAGCCCAAACTTCAATCCTGCTATCTTGGAAAATATGGCAATGCTTTGATGTATGAGTGGCGGATATCCCGTAACTGTAAATCCAGTATACCACTTTGGATTCCAGGGTTCGAACCAACTATTAGCATAATGATCAGCGAAAAATAGGTGGATTAGAGCATCATATGTTTTCTCCAAAGTAAAGAGCATCGAAGCTCCATGCAATACCAATCCCAGCACTATTGCAATCAGCAAGAATGGGATCGTAGATGGGTATTGAGTTTTTCGCTCCATTAGATATTGGAATTATCGCCAGAATATCATGTATTTATAGGCTAAAATCGTTCCATAATAACCGCCGAACGACCTTCTGAAGTATATAGTATCGGTGAGTGGTCAGATAAGCCCGATGAGTTGCATTTAATGGCCATAAATACCTGTAAACTAAAGAGTTGTATCACTCGTCGAACTCACTCTACCTATAAACGAATCTAGACATAATAGGCTCTTAAGCCACATACTTTTGAATTGTAATTAATACGAAAACACCCTTTCAATTTTTTACAATCAAAAACAGAAAAAAAGATGTCTAAATCTACAGCTATTATCATTCCTTGTTATCACGAAGGCGATAGACTTAATGTCGAAGCATTCACTCAGTTTATCACTACTCATGATGACTACCTACTTTGTTTCGTCAATGATGGAAGTAAGGATCACACAATTAATGTTCTGAACGAAATAAAGTCTGCGGCACCAGATAGAGTTGATGTCATAGATCTTGAAATTAATGTTGGAAAAGCTGAAGCTGTGAGAGTCGGAGCTCTTCATATCGCTAATAATACACAGATTCCAATTGTAGGATTCATAGATGCTGACTTATCTACTGACTTCAGAGACTTCAAAGCACTCGTACATACATTAGAACAAAATGAAGATCTGAAAATGGTGTATGGCTCTCGTAATAGTGGTGATGCAGACAATGTAGAACGGAATCCATTTAGAAAGATATTTTCTAACATAGTCAAAGCAATCATTAACCTCATATTAGGATTACCGATTGCAGATACACAGTGTGGCGCCAAAGTTTTCAAAAGAGAAATTATTGCTCATGCTTTTGATACAAAATTTTTAACGAGATGGTTATTCGACGTAGAAATATTTATCAAATTGAAAAGTCATTTTGGAAATCAAAATATAATGAATCATATATACGAACAACCATTATTGAGATGGATACATGTCGATGATTCTAAGTTGGGTGTAAAAGACGCCATACAAATTCCTTACAAGTTATTGTCTATCTGGTACTCGTATAATGTAGTAGGTAAAGCTGCTTAGTAGTTTCGATATTTGATATGGAATTTATAGAAGAGGGATTGTTTCGTGTAGAAACAATCCCTCTTCTGATTTTTGATACATTTTCAATTGCTACAAACTCGGATAAATTTTATAGTGGAGATTGTAATTCTTTTTGAAATCCCTCCTCGACTAATCTTTTCGTTTTACTTTTTACCTATCTGACTTACACTTCTCAATCTTGTAAATTTATAGATCCAATTATATTTCTAAAAGTGTAAGTAAATCATACGACAACAATAGAACGAACAAAAAATGGAGAAACTGAATTCAGCCCCTCCATCATAATCAGTTAATAAATTTTTAAGTATTACATCTTCTTAAAACCAAGAACACATATACATCCGTCCTCATCCATTTCATTGTATAAGCCATTTTCTCTCATGGTAAATATTACACAATCATCTGAATCTTGACAAATTGTAATTGTATTGTTGATTTCATTTAATTCATAAGTCATAATATCAACTTCTTCCGAACTCATATTTGCTTCATCTTTAAATTCTGCTTGGCCATTTTCTAATATGAAAATAGACATACAAGTTCTGTCTCCCATGACATCCAAGCAGCCATCATCATTAGCAAGTGTGAGAGGTAAATTTTCACTTACATCTGGGCAAGAATTTATAACAAATGAATTGACCTGCCATTCTCCTAATACCTGTTCTTGTAATGTCACTGGAGTCTCATCGCCACATGAAAATGCGAATAACGATAGTAATAAGAATACGATTTGATTTTTCATAATTTGTAGTTTTTTATTAGTTTATAAAAATATTAATGATTGTCATTTTTAGTATTGAATGATATCTTCCTTCTTCTGTCTATTGAATAAGTACTTGAGTTCTACTCCCCATGAGAAGTAAGTATTCTTAAGATTGATGTCTCTGAATACAACTTCATTTTGAGCTGTTAACTCTGGGTATTGATATTGAGCAGCTTTACTAAATGCTTGATTATATTTTCCTACAACTCCTACATTTACACCACTGAATACTCTAAAATCTATTCCTGCTTCT
>CAZBXL010000098.1:0-1636 GCA_964495785.1 uncultured Saprospiraceae bacterium
ACTGGATCTTCATCAGTAACCCATCCAGTATCTACGGCATTCATATAGATACCATACTTGGCAAAATCTGATGCCGCTGTATGTGTCATCATGTTAAGTGCTGCCTTGGCCATATTGGTATGTGGATGTCGATCTTCTTTTTTGAATCTATGAAACTTGCCCTCCATAGCAGATACATTGATGACATGTTTCATGCCCGTATTTTCTTTTTTCATAAGATGGGCCAGCCGATTACATAATACAAATGGCGCAACAGAATTGACCAATTGGACTTCTATCATCTCTGTCGTATTGATCTCACCTAATTTTAATCTCCAGCTATTCGTCGTTCTGAGATCGACTTGCTGCAGATCTGCATCTAGCTGCCCTATCGGAAATACCTCCTCAGTCGTCAAGCTGTTATCAATACTGTATGGTATCTGAGACAACTCGGCAGATGCCACGATACCTAAGCCGACTTGCTGCCCATGCCATGTGACAGGAAGGTTCTTGTTCTGCCGAGCGACTTCATGAGTATCTGTATTCTGCAACTGATGTATGCAATCATTATGATCTGACAATAATGTCCTTACATCTTCTGACAGATCATTATAATCTAATTGTTCATTAGGCATGAGGTGTTTGTAGAATCCTGAAGGACGCCTTACTGTCTGCGCTGCATTATTGATCAGTACGTCGAGACGACTGTATTTTGATTCTATATAATTACAAAACAATTCTACACTCGGTATATGCCTTAGGTCTAATCCATGGATGTGTAACCTATCCTTCCACACACGATAATCGGGCTCTTTACTGAATCGTATTGCCGAGTCTACAGGAAATCGTGTAGTTGCCACGACAGTAGCACCAGCTTGTAACATCATCAGTGTGATATGATATCCTATCTTCAATCGTGATCCTGTCACAACGGCAACCTGATCAGTCATATCCGCTCTCTGAAATCGCTTAGCATAATTAAAGTCACCGCAGGTCGAGCACATAGAATCATAGAAGTGATGTAAGTATTCGAACTTTTCCTTACACACATAACAGTTACGTGGGGAGGTGAGCTTTGTCTTATCTATGTCATCCTCCTTAGGTGCCTCCAGCATCTTAGGAGCTACGAATATACTCGCATCACGTGCAGATCTTATGCCCGTTGTCTTACGTGCATTTTTATCACCTTCACGAGACTTTTTCTTTTTAGCTTTCTTTAGTTTTTTTCTTCTACTTATAAAAGTTTCTTTATCAGGTCGTGTGAGTATCCCCGCTACTTTCATCAGCTCTATACGTTGCGCTTCATCTATCTCTAAAAAATGCTCGGCATTACCATTCAAATGTTTTAAGGTCTCAATGACTTTGTCTATAGCTTCTTTGCTCAGCTGATCATCATTAGTATCTTTCGATTCTTCTGCCATCACTTACTCTTCTTCATCATTATCTAAGGTATCCACTAATGACAAGACCCACTTAATAACTTTGGGGCTAAGATACTTGGATATGCCAGCCTTGCGCTGTGCAGTCTTTAGTATATTGATATTCTTATACCCCATATTTTTTGCCTCAGCAGCATTGATATATTCCTCCCAGTCGTCGGCTGAGTACATATCAAATGTACCTTTCATAATATCTAAATCTGTGGGATCATTGAGGT
>CAZBXL010000098.1:1736-5381 GCA_964495785.1 uncultured Saprospiraceae bacterium
ATCCGTTCTTGATCATCTAAATCAAAATCAATTATTTTCTCTAATTCAAATTTTCTTCCAAAAAAAGATGGTTGCTTTTTAAGACGAGCAATGATTTTCTCATTAATATCGACAACTACATAAGATGGGTTAAACAAGTACCCTGTCAACATACTTAAAACAGGAATTTCCCCGAGGATAGAATCCATGACTTTGACCCATCCATTTTCTTCTCTTATATGATATTGGAGTTTTTCATTTTGATCTATAATTTGGTAATTGGCTTTCCATATTGAAGCCCAGCCTTTTCTTGTAATCTTTCCGATCTCATTATTACTCCTATCCTTAAGACTATATGCGGCAGAAAAATCTAACCAGCGATCGGCCTTTATAGTGTAATTGAGATTGGTTTTGCTATCGTTACTATATATAGAAATATCTTCTTTGAGCTTAAACATTTTCTGCTTGACATATGCGATGACATTGCCAGTAGCATCTGTTGCAGTAAAGTCATTAGATAAAGTTGATATTTTAAAAACGAATTGTACAGGAAAGTTGATGTTGTTCATACTACAATTGTCTAATTGGTTACTATAAGAGAGAAACTTAGGCGTTGTTTTTGCTCTCTAAATATAGAGAATTAATGGTATTCTACTACTATATAGCTCTATTTAAGGATTACCTTGTACTACGTATTTAAATCTAATTCATGAGAATTAATACTAAAATTTATCTGCTCTCTATAATACTAATTCACTTAGCATACTTAGCTAGTGGACAATCCACAGAACCTTATACTTGGAAGAATGTACCTATAGGCGGTGGCGGTTATATCACTGGAATGAAAATACATCCTCTCGATGCCAATAAAAGGTACTATCGTACGGATGTAGGAGGAGCCTATAGATGGAATAGCTCAACGGCAAGAATGGAGCAGATGATTTTTTTGGATAATAGAAATCAGTACAGCGTCGCTGGTATCGCATTGCACCCTACTGACACAAATATTGTATACTTAGCAGTGGGTAGAAATTGTAATCCTGGAGAGACAGCCATATTAAAATCAACTAATGCTGGAGAAGACTTTAGCGTATTAAATATATCAGGAGGTATTCCCTTTTGGTTAGCGGCAAATGGTGGTAGAGATTGTGGTGGTAATAGTGATAAGGACAGACAAGGTACGCCACTTGAAATCAATCCTCACGACACTAATCAGTTATACATAGGCACAAGAGGAAAAGGACTCTATATTCTTGATCTTACAACAATGCAGTTGACCGATGTGCCAGCGAGCAGCATTCCTGACAACTCACTTCAGCAAAGTATCAGATCTATAAGGTTTCATCCTACTCAGAATATTGTCTACATCGCTTATACAGGGCATGGTGTATATGTAGGTAATACGCTTACGCAAAATTATGTGAGATATGGAGCTAACAGCCATACAGAACTTCGAGATGCAATAGACATCTCTATATCGAAAGACGCTAACTACATGCTTGTAGCCTGCAAGAAGAAAGGCATCATGAAAGCGACAAATCTAACAGGCGTACTTTCGTGGTCTTTACTCACCGGTTATAATTCTGCAGATGGAGAAGGTTATCTTACTGCCGATTGTAGTCCACATTCTAATAACGTTGCCATCACTATTGTAGCTCATTGGAATCATATAAATGAATTTCAAGTCACTACAGATAGTGGTAATACTTGGAATCAGATACAAGGCTCCGTATCTTCTTCTGACAATATATTTGGATGGAGGAATAATGCATTTGCATCACATGTAAGTCAGATTGCATTTGACCCATCTTCTGCCCAGAAGATGTACTACACAAGTTGGTTTAGCACATTCGCTTGTGATAACTTCAGCCTCTCAGGACCTAATGCATGGAACAATAATGAAGCTAAAGGGCACGAAGAGATTGTCCCTACGGACATAGTTTCCTTTCCTTCTAATTCAGATGGACAATTCTTAATGGTAGGCAGTGGTGATCATTCAGGTTTTTTGTTTGATTCAGACATAACTGATCCCGATGCTTTTGCTACATTTCATATTGAAGATAGAACTACAACATCAATTAATCCATTAAAGAAAAATGCCAGCATGGATTTTTGTGAGCAAAATTCTGACAATTTAGTTGTATGTCTCACAGAAGAATGGGGCACCAGCAGTGGCGGCATACTCACTTCGACAGATGGAGGTCTTAATTGGAATTTAAAATTAGGATATGATACAAGTATGTATAAGAAGAGTATTGTAGCTATGTCTTCTGTATCACCTAATAACATCATAGCTCTGAATAATGATCACATGATGTACACGACGGATGGCAATAATTTTATGAATGCCAATGGGACGTCTACAAGTAATCCGTCATGTACAATACCATATACAATTACATGCAAGGGACCTACTGATT
Organism: uncultured Saprospiraceae bacterium; assembly: GCA_964495785.1. Classification (GTDB taxonomy): domain Bacteria; phylum Bacteroidota; class Bacteroidia; order Chitinophagales; family Saprospiraceae; genus RFSX01. Next base: position 4,136 of record CAZBXL010000098.1, read on the forward strand.
TTTCCGGTACTAATATTAATGATAATGTATTCGGAGCATTCAGAAATATAACAGCTGACAAAAACTATGGCTGTGTATTCTATTACTATGATTGGGACGGTGACTTCAGTATATCTACTGATGGAGGTGCCAACTGGTGTGTTGTAAATGATACAAGTCTGCCATCATCAACTAATATATGGGATAAAGCAAGACTGATCAGTATTCCTGGATCTAACCATATAGGTCATCTATGGATCAACATCAACAAACAACTATATCACTCTCAAGATGCAGGTGCCACATGGGTCAACTGTACTACCAGCAACATGTATAATGTAAATGAGGTAAAAGCATTGAGCTTTGGGAAAGGACTAAATAATATGTATGAGGCAATCTACATCTATGGTAGCATTGATGGGATCAGTGGAGACTACTTCTATCGTAGCGACGATAATGGATTGTCATGGATTCAGATCAATAATCATTCTGAAAAAGAAATATGGGGTGACATCAAAATCATTGCGGGAGACAGAAATGTAGCAGGTAGAATATATGCGACAGCAAGTGGTCAGGGTGTCTTATATGGAGACTCAGATACGAATATGAACCAGATATGCGACAACTCTGAAAAAACAATAGACGGAGAGTTTGACGATATCAATAGTCCTTCGATACCTAACTGGGTCGTCAGTCAAATAGGTGGCGCTACAATGAATGGATCGATTAATAACTGGGATAAAGCTGTGTTAGATATCACATCTGCGGGAACAAATAATTTCGATCTACAACTCTGGCAGGATGATCTTAGTATGGAAGCTAATAAGTTATATACTATAAGAATAGGCTTGAGGGCAGATGATACACGTGATGCCACAATAAAACTGCGCAACAAATCAAATGGTACAACTTACTTAGAAAGAGAGGTAGAAGTTCTGTCTACATCGCAAGAATATGTATTCGTCTTCAGACCACAGGTAAGTGACGCTGATCTGAGATTGACACTTATGGTGGGTGGTGATATTAATGACATGTACGTCGATCATATTAGATTTAGAGAATTTTGTGACGGAGATATATCAGACATCGATTGTGTAGATATAATTACTTTAGACAATCATGATTTAGATCCTCTTATATACAAAGCCGCTAAAGAAATACATTCAAATGGAAAAGTTCTAAACAACACAAATGTTGATTTCAAGGCTGCAGAATTTATACTAATGGAGTCGGGCTTTGAAGTCAAACAAGGTGCAAGCTTTTTTGC
>CAZBXL010000098.1:5481-6984 GCA_964495785.1 uncultured Saprospiraceae bacterium
TAATACTTCATCTGAGTAAGATAGTCGTGACTTTTTTCGACACTTGCTATTGGTTCGATACCTCTGAAAGCATCTTGCTCTACATAAAAATATTGAAGGCCAGCTTCTTTTTCTTTCTTAAAAATATCAACGTAATCAATTATCCCTGATCCAACTTCTGTAAAAAACTGGTCTGCTGTATCGTCCATATCCTTGACATGCCACACAGGAAATCGACCAGGATATTTTTTAAAGTAATCAAATGTATCAGCATTACCTTTCTTAACCCAGTAGTGGTCCATCTCAAAGAAAACATGCTCTGGATCTGTACTATTCAAAAGCAAATCATAAGGCACTTCTTCACCAAACTTAAAGAATTCAAAATCGTGATTGTGGTAGCCTAATTTCAATCCATACGACGTAGCTAATTCACCACATTTATTGAGCAAATCGGCTAATCGTCTATAGTCATCAATGGACTGGCGATTCTCTTCTTGTATGTATCCCAACACGATAGACTTACCTCCCGCCACTTTCACATCATTGAGGGCTTGTTCCCAGTTATTAGTCATGGTCCCTTTCTTATCAGGTGCATCAAAACCCGTTCTACAATGTGAGCTTCTCATCTTAAGTTTAGAGATACCAAGTATCGTTTTAAATTCTTTTGCATCCATGCCATAAAAACGACCTTCATCATATCCAGCAGATTCTATATCTGTGTATCCTATATCAGATACTGCCTTAAGTGTTGTCACAGGATTCTTAGCCATCGCATCTCTCACTGACCATAGTTGTAATCCAAAATCTGTTAATTGATGATCTCCGTTTGATGCCAATATCTTATCACCTGCTGCTTTTGCTTCTTTCATCGTCGCTTCCGTCTTACATCTAAGCATCATTAGCGAACCTAATGCAAGGGTACTATTTTTAGCAAATTGTCTACGTTTCATTTTGAGAATTTTTAATGTTCTCAATATAAGATTTAATTTAATAATCTTTTATAGGAGAGGATAGGAATGATGCCGAGCTGCTTCTCTAACTCAAGGTTTATAATTGGCCCTACTTCTTGCATATCAAAGTCACCACTATAATAGGCGTCATTCTGTCTACTCGTTAGATTTTGAATATCTAACGAGAGTTCGTTTTTATCACCCCATCTGTAAGCTACCCTTGTATCGACTCTATAATAATCTGACAGTTGTTCTTGGTAGACTTCTCTGAAGAAAGGTTGATTCTCATAAGCCCCACCTCTATGATGAAATGCGACATTGATCAATAAATGATCTCCAATCTCTTTAGTCATAGTCAAATTAAATATATGTCCAAAATCATTCGTAGCATTGAGATCTTCGTAACTCGCATCAAAAAGTGTTGTATTAATATTAAGATAAAATTGACTTCCAATATCAAAATCGGTCATCAACTCTACCCCATATGTCCGTCCATATGATTGTATATCCAAAGCCCCGGATGTCAGAAAACTTATGCCATTCATTACTGGACTATATACGTACTCATTACCAG
>CAZBXL010000098.1:7084-9873 GCA_964495785.1 uncultured Saprospiraceae bacterium
AAAGCATTGGGCAACTGAGCTCCATAGGGTTGCCCAGAAAACTGAAAGCTATAAATTGTCTCTAATGGAAAAGCCAATACACCTCCTGCACTTGCGCTGGACTGATCGCTAAGAGTACCCGCATTACTCAGGTGATTAGGATTGACTATCTCGGCACCACTAATTGTCCAGTTGATATTATCAGCAGATAGTCCACGATAGACGATACCGTTAGCCTGATCATTCTGGGTAGAAATACCTGTATGTCTCAATAGGACTCTTGAGGGATCACCGAAAGTGCCGGCAATGTCTTTGGAGTATTGATCTACTATTATGGAGTTGGATCTTTGGCTTAAAATATGATTCTTTAATGGGTGTATTTCAATTGGAATTATTGGTAAGAAACAATAATCAATAGGGTGGTTTTTTAATATTACTGACAATTCTATATCCTGACCTTCATATACTAATTCTTGCTCAAAATCATAATAACCAACATATTGAACACCCAAAGTATAATCTCCATTAGCAACATTTTCAAATTTGAAAACACCGTTGATATCAGACTCCATCCCAGAAATGAAGCTTCCATCTTGTAACAAGATAACTGCACAATATGATAATGGCTCTCCATCTTCATCCTCCACGACCCCAGAAATAGACTGCCCATAACTCGATACACAATACAAAAAAGACAATCCCAAAAATAGAATATACTCTCTCATAAGGTCACAAAATGGGTAGTAAAGATCAACTCACAAAATTTTAAATAGCTCAATCGATAAAATATCAACGTCATAGACGTTACACGTTATATACCCAATGATTTATTAATCAAATTCATATCTATAGAGGATTCTGCAAAATCATCGAACGCCTTATCTGTTACATGTATAATATGATCTGCGATAAATCCTGCACCTTCAGTAGCACCTTGCTTAGGAGATTTAATACAACACTCCCATTCCATGACAGCCCAACCATCATATCCATACTGTGATAACTTACTGAATATCGTCTGAAAATCTATCTCACCATCACCCAATGATCTGAAGCGGCCGGCCCTATCTCCCCACGACTGATAACCGCCGTACACACCCTGCTTTCCAGAAGGATTAAACTCTGCATCTTTGACATGAAATGCTTTAATCCGTTCATGATAGTGATCTATATATGCGATGTAATCTAATTGCTGTAACACAAAGTGACTGGGATCATAAAGTAAACATGCTCGAGGATGATGCTTGACCTTTTCAAGGAACATCTCATAAGTGATGCCATCATGTAGATCTTCTCCTGCATGAACTTCGTAACAAAGATCTACTCCGCATTCTTCAAACTCATTGAGTATAGGTGTCCATCGCTTAGCCAATTCATTAAATGCTGCATCTATTAATCCTTCGGGTCTTTGAGGCCAAGGATATACATAGGGCCATGCTAATGCTCCTGAGAATGTCGCATGAGATTTTAACCCTAAATGTTGAGATGCTTTTGCCGCCAATCGTAATTGTTGTATAGCCCACTTCTTTCTTTCATCGGGCTTGCCTTTAACTGCATCTGGTGCAAATGCATCAAACATACTATCATATGCAGGATTAACAGCTACTAATTGTCCTTGAAGATGAGTTGATAATTCGGTTATATCTAATCCATAACTATTAATTTTACCTTTAAGCTCGTCACAATATGTTTTGCTTTCACCTGCAAGATTCAAATCAATTAAGCGAGATTCCCAAGTAGGAATCTGTATACCCTTATATCCTAAATCTGAAGCCCATTGACATATGGTTTCTAATGAATTGAATGGAGCTTCTTCACCCATGAATTGGGCCAAAAAAATAGCTGGTCCTTGTATTGTTTTCATAATCTGTACTATTGAAAAAGAAAGATACAGATTTATTTTTTCTTAGTAAGACAGTCGGTTTCTGAGGATTAATAGGGAATGACTGTATACAGACTATTTTTTCATCTTGATAAAGTATGAATGATGAATTTCTTCATTTACTCATATTTATAGTCCTTAAAAATGGGTTTTCGAAATGGATTAAAACCATTCAATAATAAACAGCAAAACCAGTCATTTTTAATATAAAATAAAATGACTGGCCTGCTAGGATTGATCAACATACCACTAATGGTTGTGGGTACATTGATACTAAATCGTAAAAATGTCAGTAATCTTAATGATAAAGAATGATACGCTTATCTTTCTTTTGAAGTTGCTCTATTAAGATTAGCTGGTTGTGTAATTCTAAGTTACAATTATTATATAGTAGAAAGGCAAATTTTTATAGATTTAAACAAAAATTAACGATGAAAGTGGTATTCCTGTAGACTCCGGACAAAAATAAATTGGAATGTTATTACTGAAATAACTTATATCATCCTTCTAATAGCCGTCAAACCTGATTATAAGAGACGTACATAACGGTTAAATCTTATTCATTACTCAGTGATAATCTTACTCATTTCTATCACGCCTACAGTGGGACAGTTATCTCTTACAATATCTTAAAGGGAAGTCTTCCATTGGGATATTCCGATCTGAAGATATCTTACTTTTATAACGTCTACCATGAGATCGTTAGTATTACTCATGTCCAAATCTAATCTTATAAAAAATCAAGGCAAGTAGCCTTGATATGCTTCTCTTCAAAGCAAGGTCTACTTGCTTTGATCAATACATAGTAACGTGAACTTTGGCTCGCCCACCCCCAACTGATCCTACGACAGGCTCAGGACAGGTTGTTGGGGTTCGTTCGCTGCTGATTGACATTTAGTCAATCAACTTCGCTTACGCGAACCGCTCA
>CAZBXL010000099.1:0-4131 GCA_964495785.1 uncultured Saprospiraceae bacterium
GATTGATAATTGCTTTGTAAAAGGTATATCGACTTATAATTGAGGAATCGGATGAATAGTATTAAATGTGCTTTATTCAGTTGAGAGATTATGTTGTCATGTGGAAATGATTTAGTCACCTTAAAAGTAGAGTTTGAGAGTCAAGACTTAGTTTAATACTAATGATAACAAAGGTTAATATTATAATAGTCTTTATCGTAGTAATGTGACATCCCCAAAATAGGATTTAGTGTTGTTTCTATTTTTAATTGAGATTTTGTAAACGTATACTCCCTGTTCCAATAAATCGCCATTTTTGGTCCCATTCCATCCCTCATCTTTTACATTAGATTTTAAATCTTTACCTTGAAAAATTTCGTTTCCCCATCTATCGTAAATAGCTAAATCATAAATTATTTGCTCTGATTCATGAGACTGTAGATAGAAGCAACAATTTAAAGTTTCGGAAGTAGAATTTATGATGTTAGGGATATAAAGTCCTTGAGTATTAACAATAACTGGTTCTGATAGAATTACCCTAACTTGTATTGTTGTGTCACATCCATCTTCATCTTGGACAAATAAGGATAATGTATCATTTTCTAAGACTGATAATATAGGATTATAACAGTCAAAGCAGCTTAAATTTTGACCATCCCATTCTACGATGTCCAATAATTTATTAGCACTAAAATTTAAGACAATTTCTTGGCCATAAATACCTGTTATTTCTTCAATCAGTTCTACATCTAATGGTAAGTGACTGTAATAAATCATTTCGTTGTAGAGAGAATCACATCCTATATGATTGAGTAAAGTGTCTCTTTGTTGCAATGAGACTGGTAAATCTATTTCGCAAACAAATGTGTCTATTGAATATTCAATAGGGCTTGGTAATACGTTTACAGAGATATTTGTTACGATAGAATCGCAACCTAAATAATTCACTATTGTACTTTGCAATTCAATGTCGGATGAAATCACTTGACCATTAATTTCAATGTTTTCATCATGGCAAAGTAGAGTGTCGATGTTCTGAATCTTTGCAGCTGGTAATATTCTAATTTTTATATTTTCTATAATAGAATCACAACCAATATGATTTGTAATTTTATTTGAGAATTCTCCACTTGTATCAATTTGTTGGTTATTATAAACGACACTTTGACCATGACAGATGACAGTGTCTAATACTATGATCTCAGGAGCTAACAAGAACTCTACATGTGCACTAAAATCAATAACCTCACACTCTTGTCGGAGGTCATCAAATATTATAGTATCAAAAATAGTATTCTCTGTAATTAAGTTATTAAATAACAATATGCTATCTCCATAACAGAGCAATGTATCAAGTATTTGTATTTCAGGCGATTCTACTACTATAAGTTCCAGGTTTAATTCTAAAGAATCACAACCACTTATGCTCCTGATTACTTCTGTGTAATCTCCTGCTTCTTTTAACCATTTGTTATCGAAAAATATAGAATCACCAGAACATAAAAGACTATCCTGATAAGATAATATCGGTTCTATACTGAACGTCGTTCTTAATTCATGATAGATACTGTCACAGCCAAGTCTATTTGGCTCAGAATAAAAACTGACTTCATCTTCTGTGATCCATATATTATTGAAAAGTATAGAATCGCCGAAACATAAGTTAATCTCATTACAAATTGTATCCGGCTTAGCTTCTACTATCAAGTCTAAGGTATATATCGTATCACATGACCCGATGGTATATGAGTACAATCCCGTCGAGTCTAATACCTCATTAAAAAAGCTAACCGATTCGCCAAAACAAATATTAAAACTTGAATCTATTTCTATACTGCTTTTGACTTCAATAAAAATCGAGTCCACACTAAAACAATCCCCTGTCCTGCCAACAACATATAAATACTGGCTCGTATCAACTGATGCAGTTACTGCATCACAGTCAATACAATCAACAACATCAGTCGGAAACCAACTAAGAGACTCTCCATCAAAATCACTTACGATTCGAATCTCTTGATAAGCACAAGCTGTAGTGTCGCTTGGAATATCTATATTAAAAAGTTCTTTTTTAGAAATCACAATTGAATCCACATAAGATCTTCCACAAGCATCAGTCACTTCTAATGTGTGTGTCCCAAAATGATCAGCAGTATATGATGATTCGTTTGTGCCATCTGACCAGAGATAAGTATTGAAGCCAACAGGTGCATTCAGAACAAGAATACTTTCAGAGCACATACTCGTATCACTGCCAAGTGATAAGCTTCTTAATGGATATGAGTATTCAATACTATCTAAATTATTGTCAAAATCACACTCATCTACTCTAATATTATAATTGGCATCCATGCCATTAATGTTTCCATATAGCCAAGCTGAATCATCAACTAACGGTACAATTATCTCAAGTGTATCTGACATTTCAAATGATTCCAAACTTAGCTGTAGCGTATCCTTCGCTAACTCTGTGGTTAATGCATTGTCGGCATAAAATGTGAGCAAAACATGATCATCAAAATCCAACTTATCTGCCATATTACCTATAAGCAAAGTAAGCTTGAGACCTTCTTCGTCACAATCGACACTTACGATATCAAGAACTAAATCTATAGCAGGAGTTGCTTGAGGACAGCCATATTGATCTCGATAGGTTGCTTGCACCATGTAGTTGTTGTATGGCTGGGGGCATGTTAATTGGCTACATGAGTCCGTATCAAAAAAAGCTGCAGGATTCTGTGGATAGCGAGGTATCGTTAGATCGTCATTAACTTGAGTCGGATTATAAGCCAATTGATTCCAAACAGAGCGAGCTGGAGCCCATGGCTCAGTCGCAGACTCAAAGCAAAAAACACGATACTGGTCTGGCTCTGAAGGGAGATAGCCACTAACTAAGATATGTGCTGAATTCATTTGATCATCAAGACCTATAACGACTGGAGAGCTTCTAAATGTACCACTTAGGATCTCGAATGAATCCAATATAGTCCAAGATTCTCCATCAATGATCATTAATCTGTTGTCATCTCTAAATATCACTTCTTGCTTTCCATCCATGTTCAAATCAAAGGCAGTAGGACTTATAACTGATACACCCGCTTCAAATTTGTCTATCGATATAGACTGTAATTCATTATTGGTATCTAAGGTATATTTGGTCAATGTATCATGATAGTTGACTACAATTTCTGGAATACAATTATTGTCCAAATCAGAAATAAGTGGAACACCCAAAGTTCGCTCCGTTTTGAGAGAGGATATTATTACATCATTCACTGAGTCATAAATCCAAAGTGAGTCATTTTCAGGGCGATTAAAAAACCTATGATGAATCATTATTTCAGGATTTTGATCTTGGTTAAAGTCACCATGTGCAGTAAAGTACAAAGCATCATTAGGTAGAATAGAAGTAAGTACACTTACAGAATTTCCAGCTTGACTATTACTATTATTTATTTCGAATCCCAGTATCGAAGGACCTATTGCCATCTCTAGTCCTGGGTTGACACTATTTAAATCTGCAATTGATACATTCTCTCCGCCTCTAAAACTACCTAACTGATCCGCAATATCAATAAGCAGCTCTCCTGTAATAGCATTTATAATATAACTTCTGGAACAAAGTTCTGGGACTCCGTCCGAATTGACATCCGCTACTTTGTAGTAAGCTGTAGCTCCATAGTCTACTTGATGCATCCATACAGTGTCCAGATCTGAATTGTAGCAACCAAGAATCCCTGTAGGTCCATCAGCAGTTATTATATATGCATCATCGAGATAATTAAAGACTACACTTGGAAGGTACTGATTTCCATTTCTTGTTGTATTTAAATATTTCTTTTGCTTTTTAATACTTCCATTCCTTGAGTCCAATAAATAAAAATACACACCATCCGCATAAGATGGATGTGCAGATAATACTACTTCATTTATGCCATCTCTATCCAGATCACCGAATAAAAGATTAGATATTGGTAGATCTGAAATCGGATCTGAAATCCATTTCAAGCTCATCTTTATTTCAGAATTTTCAGCTTGAATTTCACAATTTACAGGGCATTGTGCCTGAAAAGCTTCATACTCGCAAGGGCAATCGGGGTCATAAAGATCAATAAGGCCATCACCGTCATCGTCGCGGTCATTGTCGCAATT
>CAZBXL010000099.1:4231-5942 GCA_964495785.1 uncultured Saprospiraceae bacterium
CCATCGGGTTGATCTCCTAAGCCACCTAAACCGACAGAACGATATGGATTATTGTCAGAAGGATCATTGGAATCAGTATAGCAGCTATTCTGACTGCTATTACATACTGGACCACGATATTGGTCTGGAGGTGTATCACAGACCATATCGCCATCCAGCAGACAGTCATTGTTCTTGCAGCCACCATTAAAGGTATGATGTAATCCCAAGTAGTGTCCCATCTCGTGGATCATAGTTCCTCTCGCAAAATCAGTACCTGATAAAGTCTGATATTCGTGTACAAGTCCATCAAAGGACTGACCATGTGCAGAAGGGAAGTAGGCATAAGCTGAAGGATCAATGCTTCCATTGGACTTGATCTCTCTTACCACCCATATGTTGATATAATTTCTGGTGTCCCATGAAGCGACTTCGGTCAGCCTGTCTCTATCATCACGATCTTGATAGCTTAGTTCTGTTATAGAAGAGCGTACTCTGTTGATACCTGATGTCAATGCTCCATCTGGGGTACGCTGAGCCAAGCAAAATTGAATTTGAATTGATTTGTCCTCTAAATGAAAATCGAGTGGGGCAAATACCTCATTGAGATGATCCACGGCACCAAACACCCAATCATCTGAGATATTTTCGATTCCGCCATCATGGACAATATGAAAAACTACGGGTATAGAGATTGTATTCGAGTTACCTGATTTTAAGTTTTTCGTTTGGTAGGTGATCCTATTTCTATAGTGATCGGCATATCGCTTATCTGACTCTAAGGTTTGTAGTGAATATGATTTGTCCTCTTGCATTAACTGAGTGTGTAAGATATCAGTCCCGCAGGACTCTATGTTTTGACTATGCAAGTCATATGCACTCAATGATATACAGAGCCATACTAATACACATAATATCCCCACCTTGAAAGACAAGGCAGGGGTAATTATTGTATAATATACTCTGCTCGTAAACATAGATAATTATTTTATCACGACTAGTTTTTTAACGGCAGATACGCGATCAGGCGTACTAATATGCACAAGGTAGATTCCATTTTTCAAAGTTGAGATATCTAACACTTCACTGGTTGATCTTATACTTTTGTTAATCATTAATTTTCCTGTCTGATCTATAATATTGATTCTAATAACTTTTTCTTCATTCTCAATTATTGTAGGTCTGACAATTATTGTGAGATCGTTTTGAGTTGGATTAGGGAAAAAATGAAAGTCCTCACTTCCAAGTGAGCTATCTCCCCTCGATATTGCTTTGTTAAAAGTATCTCCATTAGATTCACCTTCACCACAACAATTTACGGGAATTATTGGAATAGTTTATTAATATATCTACACTTCAACAATTAGTATATTATTTGAAAGTTGTATGAATTTGCTTGAGATTTAGAATCTTATACGAGCTAAGCCTATACAAAAAAAGACATCTATCTGACACTTATCCTACTGAGTTGTTATCTATAAGAGGACTATTGATTTATTTCAATTCTATGAAGATGCATTTATTGCATGGTGCTTTACAAAAAAATCTCAGAAAAAGTAATTAGTAGAATAACGGTAGTTGTAGGTAGACGGGATTGTAGTGTGACGCCCCTTGTTATCGGGAGTGTAGTGCCTCATCTTTACAGTAGAATATTTATTTAGTCACTCACTAAAGTTAAAGTTATGAAAAATTGTATATCAACATTAGTCCTGTCAGTAGTAGCGATCACGTT
>CAZBXL010000099.1:6042-9777 GCA_964495785.1 uncultured Saprospiraceae bacterium
GCTTGTATCGCTTTTTGATAATGAGCTCCCTCCATTTCTAAGCCTATAGCTTGCCACGAAGATTTATGAAAATATCTGAGTACATCTCTATTCTGAAGCGATGTCCCTAATACGGTAACCATAGAACCTTCGTACACATCCAAGTCGTCACCTTTAAAATCTTTCCGATTGACTCTATTATCGATAGGGTAGTTGTCAGCACTACCTTCAAATATGAAAGACGTCGGCAACATGATGTCACCTTTCTTCCCTTCGAGGATACCTGCCTTGCCCATAATATTTATAGACTTGACATTGAGAGGTGTCTTCTTGCCCTTCGCTTCATATGGTTTGAGTAATTCATCTATAAGCTCATATGCTTGCTCACCGAATGCATAGTCCATCACGATAATGACATAATCATCCTTCGTTTTTGATTTCTTCTTTGAGGCTCCAGACTTTTGAGTTTTAGTGATCTGTTTACTATCAAAAATTTGTACGCCTATATTTACACCTGTGGTATCGCGTATCTCGATCATCCCGTTTTTTAGGGCATATTTCCTGACCTCTTCTCTTATAGTGTGGCTGTTTTCTTTTGATAATAGTTTAGCCAGCTCAATCAGTGGAGTGGCTTTTGTATTTCCGTTAAGGGCTCCTTGTGCATATATACTATTCATGACACTATGGAGGTTACTACTTATGATGTGTAGAGGCCTATTGAGTAGATTGTGCTTTTCTAAGGCTTGTTTCACATGATATGCCCAATGGTTACCAAACATGTGATGTCCTAAATTTTGCCGTAAGGTAGAAGAGAAACTGATCTCACGACTGACTTTCTCCTCATGTTCTTCTATGCTCACCTGACCCAGAGCATAGACGATAGAGAATAGAGAATTTACTTTTTTACTATTTTCAAAAAGTACGGCTGCAGCTGCTGTCTCACCATAAGTACGTCCGAGAAGAAAACTCAAGTATGAATATCCTAATTCTTTATTGAAGCTTTTTTTCTTCTTGATTTTGGATATTATATTTTTTAACATCACCCATTCTCTGCGTTGTCTTCCTTTATGATCTATGGCATTATTACGAATTTTCTCTGCTTCCATGTACATGAAAGTAAGGTGGGTAAGTATATCATAGATATCACTTTTACCTCTGACCATCTCGATGTACATTTGCTCTTCGTCTATACGATAACAGTTACGTCTACGCTTTGCCGGCACCATACTTTTATATTGCGTCTGCTCTAAGCCTTCTCGACTGATCAGTTTTATGTAGGTGCATTCTTCTATACCTTGAGGAAGTCTTTGGAATATGTAGAGTAGTCCACTGATTTCTACTTTTTCAGGATCCGAAATACTACCATAGATTTCTGGTGATAAATCTAATAATGCTTTAATCATAGATTCACCTGAGATGCCGAGTGGCTTGTAGGCTCCACGGATCATCAAGTGTCTCATTGCTATATAAATCCTTTCTATAGCGGCACGAGAGATCTGTGCTCTGTTAAGCTCATTGGTGATAGTATGCATGTTTCATTCTTCTTTAATCGATTAACATGTACAAAAATTGCACCATAATCATAGAAGAGTAAAGTAGGATATAATGGAATAGCTTATTATTAGATAAGGATAGAACTATGGCAGCCTATGATTCAGTACCCTCCAAAAAAGGAACAAATTGAAATATGCCAAAAGACTCTTCTTCGAATCTGTCCTCAGTTACTTTAGTAATACGCTTCATCGTCTTATCATCACCGTCACCTATAGGTATAACAAGATAGCCTCCGACTTTAAGTTGCTGTAATAGAATATCGGGCATGATAGATGCTCCTGCCGTAATGATAATTTTGTCAAATGGAGCATATCTGTCAGCTCCTAAGTAACCGTCGCCATGTAGTGTTCTTACCTGTCGATAACCGATACGAGCGAGTAACAGAGAAGTATTTCTATATAGCGGCTCATGTCTTTCTATACTATATATTTTCTTACATAAATGAGACAACACAGCAGCTTGATAACCAGAACCCGTTCCTATTTCTAAGATCTTATCTGTAGGCTGCGGATCTATAAGTTGTGTCTGATAAGCGACTGTATATGGTTGAGATATTGTCTGACCGCAACCGATAGGAAAAGCCTGATCTCGATAAGCCCATTCTTCAAATGCTTTATCTAAGAATAAATGTCTCGGGACCTGACTCATGGCCTCTATGACATTAGGATGACTGATACCTTTAGCTTTGAGTGTTCTGATTAACTTACTTCTGAGCCCCTTATGTCTATAGCTTTCCATGAAGTAAAAATATATAATATATTATAAAAAATCTTAATATGTTTACTTTTAAATCTTTGTATATTACGACTTGTTTTTAATCTACTTTGAAATCAAATACTGGTCAAATAAAAAATATAAAATTATGCCTACAAATTCTATAAAATTTGGAACCGATGGATGGAGAGCCATCATAGCAGATGACTATACAGTAGCTAATGTTAAGAGAGTCTCCGCGGCAACTGCATTGTGGATGCGTGATAAAGGTATGTCTAAAGCTGTTGTAGGATATGATTGTAGATTTGGAGGTGTTTTATTTAGTGAAACAGCGGTAAAGGTGCTTTGTCACCATGGGATCAAAGTATTCTATGATAAGAATTTTAGTTCGACACCGATGGTTTCTTTGGGTGTGGTCAAGCATACTGCAGATATGGGAGTTGTCATTACAGCGAGTCATAATCCTCCTACTTATAATGGATTCAAATTAAAGTCGGCTTATGGTGGTCCTACTATACCTTCTGATATAGTAGCTGTAGAGAATATGATTCCTGAGGCATTTGAAGAGTCTTTGGATTCTTTAGATACGTATGCGGAGGCTGGATTATTGGAATATGTTGATCTTGAAGAGATGTATATTCAGCATGTAGAAGATAGTTTTGATCTTGATCTCATCAGAAAATCTGGTGTCGTATTAGCTTATGATGCGATGTACGGAGCAGGTCAGAATGTTATCAGGAGATTATTCCCAGATGCTCACTTGTTGCATTGTGATTACAATCCATCATTTATGGGACAAGCGCCAGAACCCATACATAGAAATCTAACAGAACTATCAGAACTAATAAAGTCAAATCCTAAAATTAACCTGGGATTAGCTAATGATGGTGATGCAGATAGAATAGGTTTGTATAATGGTAAAGGGGAGTTTGTAGATTCTCATCATATACTCCTACTTCTACTCAGTTACATGTACGAGCATAAGAAGTTGGACGGAAAAGTGATTATAACTTTCTCAGTAACAAATAAGATGAAACAGCTTGCTGAGATCTACGGTCTCGACATAGACGTCACAAAAATAGGATTTAAGTACATCGCCGAAATTATGTGTAACGAAGATGTACTTGTAGGTGGAGAAGAGTCAGGAGGATTAGCTGTCAAAGGGCATATCAAAGAAAGAGATGGCGTATGGATAGGGTTAGTCATCATGGAATATATGGCTAAGACAGGGAAGTCTCTTGAAGATCTTATCCAAGATATCTATGATAAAGTTGGTTCATTTAAGTTTGATCGAGACGACCTCCATATCGAAGATTCTAAAAAGTGGGCCATTATCGATAAGTGTAAGAATGGAGAAATTAAGTCAATAGATGGTAAGCCTGTATTATCTACAGAAGATACAGATGGCTATAAATTTTTCTTATCTGACGTGGAATGGCTGATGGTCAGACCTTCAGGTACAGAACCTGTCCTAAGAGTCTATGCACA
>CAZBXL010000100.1:0-9739 GCA_964495785.1 uncultured Saprospiraceae bacterium
AAGCATACGTTCTTGGATATTAGAACGTCTAATATTGAATAGCTATATTCAAGTTTTAAATGTGTTATGATGAGATTAATATTTACATTTTTTACATTTTATCTTTTTCCAATATTACTCAGTAGTCAAGTTTTCTTTTCAGACGTTATCCCAGTTGTTTTCTTTGGACCAGATAATGTCGTTATTGAGGATGGTGCTAATCCCGTTTCTATTTATATTCAAGAAATTGAAAAGGGAATAGATAGTTTAAGGAAGATGGAAAGGAGTAATGAGATAACGTATGAAATTAAAATCTTACAATCAATAAGAGGAGACTGGAATTCAACTTTTGATTCAGATGAGGCCATAAAGAAAATTGATCTTGTAGTAACTGAGTTTATCTCTTTAGATGATAAGCTTGATAGTATTAATAGTGTTACCAAAAGTGTACCTAAAAACTGTCTTTACAGTAATCCGCAGGATTGTATGACATATCATTTAATCAATAAGAACGAGATCGCAATAGTTGATGATTATGGTAACGAATTCATTGAAGGATTTCACAGATTTTATAATGTAGGATTGATGGAAAACCTTGGTACAATAAAATTTTATAGAGTAAGAAATTTAAAACTCCAATAGAAGAGTAGTCATAAGAGTAATTTCGGTTTTATTCTAAAGCTACGATATCTGAAAAATTGTGATCGATAAGGGAGTGTCACATATTTGTAATCCGTTCACATAATACAATTTAATAACAGTAAATGAAGACAAAAAATATAGTTTTTATTGCAAAAAGCTTGGACGGATTTATTGCTGGTAAAAAGGGAGAATTAGACTGGCTGCATTTAGTGCCAAATCCAGAAAACGATGATATGGGATTCAGCCAATTGATGGATGAAGTAGATGCCATTGTGATGGGAAGAACGACATTTGAAACCGTTTGTAATTTTGGAGGTGAATGGCCATATAGTAAACATGTTTTTGTATTAAGTCATTCATTGAAAAATGTACCTATCGAATTAGAAAATAAAGTGACATTAATAAATGGAAGTCCTCAAGACATACTAAATAGAATCTATGAAAGAGGATTTTTCAATTTATATATTGATGGTGGTATGACAATCCAGAGCTTCTTAAAAGAAGACTTAATTGATGAATTAAGAATAACAACAATTCCTATATTGTTGGGAGGAGGCTTTCCTTTATTTGGAGACTTAGCTTATCCGCTGGAGTTTGATCATGTAGAATCTAAATTATTCTTAAATCAACTTGTTCAAAATCATTACATACGAAGAAGATAGGAGTGGCGCTATAAATTTGTAGGTCATGGTGCTTGGACAGCTATTGATAACGGTAAGAGTCTTTCAGAAATGACATTTGATTTTATTACTGAAAGACAAAATTTGACTGTCGAATAAGTGGGTAAGAGGATCATTATCAGATTGTGAATAGAAGCTTAAAACCTATAAAACTAAAGAAATATTTGCTACACAAAAGAAATTTTGGAGGTCTGTTACAGAAATGGCATATTTTTTATTTACGTACTTTTGTAAGTAATCATTATCAAGTAATAATTAAATTATGAAAAGGTTTATCACGCTTTTGTTAATTCCTCTCTCTTGCTTAATTAGTTGTAATGAATCAGAAGACCCATCTGATTTAATGATGGACCCGCCAGAAAAACCAATAGACTTATGTTTAAATTCTTCGTTAGTGAGCGGAAGCATTTCTAACCCAGAAGAATATAGGATTATTCAAGCAATTATTAAGTACAACTATATTGATGACAACTTAATCCATGTTGCACAACAATCTCATTCTGTCTCAGACCCATCAATTTTTGAAAGATTCTTTATAAGCGAAGAAATTGATTTGCAGCCAGAAACAATTGAAGAATATATTTCACTTAATAGCTCATCATTCTTTTGGGGAAATTTATTTGAAGAAGAACAAGAATTAATTAGTGTCGAAGAATTGGATTGTTTATTTGAGAATAATGATGATGGCTGGGAAGCATATTATTCTAAATATGAAAATGCGGAAGGTTATTTAAATTTTGGCAGACCAATACAAGAAGGGAATAGAGCTATAGTAACTTTTACTTTATCATGTAACTATTTATGCGGTTCAGGTAGAACAGTCATATTAACTAAAGTAAATGAAGAATGGACAGTCCAAAATCAAATTGGAGTCTTCATAAATTAATTTAATAATAAAAGAAAAAATCTATCATAAATTCTTTTTTATACTCCATTCCATGAAATTAACAGGAAGCTGTTATATAAACAGTCTCAAGTAATGTGTCATAAATACAATGATTTTCCACTTTTAAGTTTCGAACTATTATTTTAACTATTAGTGAATTAAAGTAAGCTTGTAATAGAATATTTATGATATCTAATGATATAGAAGAAGCTATAAAGGAACTTAGATCTAATAACATAATAGGCTTGCCTACGGAGACGGTATATGGATTAGCAGGTAATGCGTATAGTGAGGTGGCTATAGAAAAGATATTTGCTCTAAAGCAAAGACCACTATATAATCCATTAATTGTACATATCAAGTCAGCAGAATATTTATCCGCTGTCACAGTAGATATTCCTCAGAAGGCGCAGTTGTTAGCTGATACGTTT
The DNA here is from genome assembly GCA_964495785.1 of uncultured Saprospiraceae bacterium. Classification (GTDB taxonomy): domain Bacteria; phylum Bacteroidota; class Bacteroidia; order Chitinophagales; family Saprospiraceae; genus RFSX01. The sequence continues at coordinate 2,619 of CAZBXL010000100.1, forward strand.
TGGCCTGGTCCTATGACTTTAGTATTGAGAAAAAAATCTCGAATACCGAACATCGTTACGGCTGGTAAGGATACGGTAGCCGTACGAGTACCTTCCCACAAGATTGCATTGGACTTATTAAGACAAATTGATTTTCCATTAGCAGCACCGAGTGCCAATCCCTTTGGCTCTATCAGTCCGACTTCTGCATTGCATGTGTTCAATTATTTCGAAGACCGTTTAAAAGTAATTTTGGACGGTGGTGAGTGTCAGAGAGGTATAGAGTCTACAATCATAGGGTTTGATAATGATGAGCCAGTTATCTATAGGTTGGGATCACTTAGTCTTGATCTTATAGAAAATCTACTGGGCCCTATAAAAATAAAGATGCACAGTGCAGAAAATGCGCCAGAAGCTCCAGGTATGTTGTCTCGTCATTATGCACCATCTACAGAAACTTATCTATCTGATAATATAGACGAACTAATAGAGCAGCACTCTAATAAGAGAATAGGTCTATTGCTTTTTAAAAATTATAAAGATGGTATACTAAGGGAACAACAACAAATATTGTCACAGAGTGGAGATACTCAAGAAGCCGCAAAAAATTTCTATGCCGCCATGCATCACTTAGATAGCCTTAATCTTGATGTCATTATTGCAGAACGACTTCCTGACATTGGGTTCGGAAGAACTCTCAATGACAAATTGAAAAGAGCAAGTAAGAAGGCTTAGACTGTGACGATAATTTTTTTAAATTGATTAAATGAAGATTTTCATTATTCAATTTTAGTTTGAAGAAAATGCAGACAATCTTATAATCCCAGATAAGTATACAGTTCAAAGTTCTTAATGATCACAAGAACTAAGATCAGAATTAAAAAATAATAAGCTACTTTATTGGCATTATCAAAATTGGATAGATACCTTGCTGTAATGTAGCCGCCCACAGACTGTCCTACAGCCATCGTTAATCCTGGCACCCATTGTATGAGTCCTTTCCACCAGAACCATCCTACTACAAATATTGTATACACAGCTACGACAGCAATTTTAAGAGCATTACTTCTTACAAGATTATATCTGCCAAGCATAACGACTATCATAAGAAATAATATTCCAAAACCAGCTTGGATAAAACCAGCATAGATGCCTATAATAAATAATAGAGGCATAATTATCCATGCTGAAGCTGATTTCTCACCCTCTTTGACAAACATGAATTTTTTAGGATTGGATAATAGAAGAAGTAAGATTGGAATCAATAAATATTTAAAAGCAACTTTAAATTGATCTTCATTCACATATGAGGCAATGACTGCGCCGACAATTGCCCCTATGAGAGTGATTACGATATAAGGAATGTCGCCACTTAGTTTGAGCTTTCCGTTTTTATAAAACGTATATGCAGCAATGTTACTGCTTGCAAGTATATTGACCCTGTTAGTGGCATTGGCGATATGACCTGGTATATTCAGCACATCCATATACACAGCTAAGGATATGATAGAACCGAATCCAGCCAAAGTATTCAGAATGCCGCAAAAAAATCCAGCCAGTATAAGTATGCCGATTTCAAATGGGTCCATGAGATAATGATCTAAGTTGAAACTTTATACGAAATAACTCAATTAGATCGTAATATAATCTTCTAAGCTGCATTATTAATTGTTATTGCCGTGATATAAAGCTGTTTTTATTTCCATTGTAGAAAAACGGTATAATACAGCTACTGCCCCATATCGCAAAAGAACCTTACTTTTGTTCTTTTACAAAAATGAATTTGTCGTGGAATCATTTGAAAATATAGTAAAAGTACTTGCTGAAATAGAAGCAGAGGTTATTAATAACAGTGATGAGTTGGAGCAATTTCGTATCAAGTATCTTGGGTCTAAGAATGTTATTAAGCCACTTTTTGCTGGTATAAAAACGGTACCTAACGAAAGTAAGAAAGCTTATGGGCAATCTCTTAATGAGTTAAAGCAAAAAGCTGAAGAAAAATTTAATGCTGTCAAGGAGACATTAGAATCTAAATCATCTGATGAGGCAAAATCAAATATTGATTTGACCTTGCCAACAGATACACCGTTCAAAGGATCAAGACACCCTGTATCGATAGTTATGAATCGGATGATTGATATTTTTGAAAGAATCGGATTCGTAGTAGAAGAAGAAAGAGAGATAGAAGATGACTGGCACAACTTCACTGCTATGAATACGCCAGAAGATCATCCTGCACGTGATATGCAAGATACTTTCTACCTTAAGGATTCGACGATTAATTTGCTGCGTACACATACATCGTCAGTGCAGGCAAGAGTGATGGAGAGACAAGGGCCACCGATAAGAATCATTGCTCCAGGTCGTGTATATAGAAATGAGACTATTTCTGCGAGATCACATTGTCAGTTCCACCAAGTCGAAGGACTTTATATCGATAAGGATGTATCATTTGCTGATATGAAGCAGACGCTACTTTATTTTGCCAAAGAAATGTATGGGCCCGAAACTAAGATTAGGTTAAGGCCGAGTTACTTCCCCTTCACCGAGCCGAGTGCTGAGATGGATGTGTGGATGGGCACGGAGACTGATTCTACTAAACGACTCACAAAAGGAACAGGTTGGTTAGAAGTCTTAGGTTGTGGTATGGTAGATCCTAACGTCCTAAAAAATTGTAACATAGACCCTGAAGTATATACCGGTTTTGCATTTGGTATAGGAATAGAGCGATCTGCCATGCAGAAATATGATATCAGTGACATTAGATTATTATTCGAGAATGATGTCAGATTTTTAAAACAATTTAGTTCTGTTATATAATGAAGCCCTCTATACCTAAAGGAACAAGAGATTTTTTACCTAAGGAAGTCTATAAGCGCCAATATATTTTTGATACTATCAAAAGTGTGTTTGAGGTATATGGATATCAACCAATAGAGACACCTGTTATGGAAAAACTCTCTACCCTTACGGGAAAATATGGTGATGAAGGGGATCAGTTACTATTCAAAATTCTAAATAACGGAGACTTTTTAGCTAAAGCTGATAAGCAAGCACTTACTGATAATAACTCTAAGCAATTAGTTAATTCTATATCTAAGAAAGGTCTCAGATATGATCTGACGGTACCATTTGCAAGATTTGTCACCATGTATCAGAACGATATCAGTTTTCCATTTAAGAGATATCAGATACAGCAGGTATGGAGAGGAGACCGACCTCAGAAGGGTAGGTACCAGGAATTCTATCAGTGTGATGTAGATGTTGTAGGATCAGATAGTCTGATGTATGAGGCAGAATTGGTTAAGATTTATGATGATGTCTTTCATAAATTAGGTATTAAGTCTACAATCAAGATCAATAATCGAAAGGTGCTTTTTGGAATTGCAGAAGCTGCGGGTATTCCTGATAAGTTTATGGATATGACAATCGCTATAGACAAGTTAGATAAGATAGGAGAGGAAGGAGTCATAAACGAAATGGACAAAAAAGGCATAGGCTCTGACGCCAGTCATAAAGTCTTAGACTTACTGAAGATTAAGAACTTGACAGAATTAGAAACTGCTTTCGCAGACTCTCCAGAAGGGTTGAGAGGTGTTTCTGAGCTCAAGCAATTTCATGAGTACTTTGATACGATGACAGCTCATAATGATGTCCAGTTTGATATTTCTTTAGCGAGAGGTTTGTCTTATTACACAGGGTGTATTTTTGAGGTTGTATCTAATGATGTCAGTATAGGCAGCATCGGAGGTGGTGGTAGATATGATGATCTGACAAGTAGTTTTGGTATGAAAGGAGTATCCGGAGTAGGTGTTTCTTTTGGTGCAGCTCGCATCTATGACGTTATGGAGGAATTAGATTTATTTCCTAAGTCTGTGTCTCAGAAGTTACAATACCTGTTAGTTGCTTTTGATCAGGAATCACATAAGTTTGCATTCTCACAATTATCAAAATTACGTGCAGCAGCTATTCCCGCAGATCTCTATCCAGAGCCTACTAAGCTTAAGAAGCAGATGAAGTACGCTAATGATATCACAGTACCTAATGTCATCCTAATCGGAAGTGATGAAGTCAAGTCTGGACAATTAACCATTAAAAATATGCAGACTGGTGATCAGAAGACGATGACTATCTCAGAAATCATTTCTGAGGCTTAATGAATTCTTTTTACATCAAGGCTTGATTCGACTTCACTAACAAATTTCTTTACCGCATATATTATTGGTTCTATTCAAGTTTGAAGATTAGATACCGTTACCATTCGATAATTGTTTTCTGTCATTTCATTTGAGTTTAGCCTTTTCTTTTCATTTGAATTGAAAGGATATTGGAGGTATAAATAGTATTACTACTTAAGAAGAAAATAACTGTATCAACAAAACATAAGCAATCAATCAAGCGTATTATAGCAAGATTTGAAGATGGCTAATATGATGAGTAAGGCAGCTAATCAAAAGACTGTGCATGACCCGATGGCATAGTATTTGATAATCAATAAGAAATACATTAAACTTTTTTTTAATGTGAAAGATTTGATTTATGTGCCAAAGGGCATATATTTGCACCTTGATTTGGTTGAGCTATTATATATAGGCATCCAAAAGAATAATATTTTGAATTTAATTATTATTTAAAATATTATTTCTTTAAATCAGAACACCCATTAACAGATTTAGCAAATTTTAATACCATGAGCATTTTTTCGATTGTGGCTAACCCCATAGCCACAGTAATAACAGTATTCCTACTTGCCTATGTGCCATTATCGGCCCATATGCTAGAAGGTAGTAATCGATATAACAAGGAAGACGCTTCTCACTTTTCAGTTCAGGATATTAAGGATCGACTTAATAATATATCGAGTATAATAGATATTAATTATACACCAGAGGTAGGACGAAGAATAAAAGAATACACTGTGAGCTATCGAGTTTCCGGTGAAAATATTCTGGGACGTGTAGATCTATTTTTTCCAATATTTGAAAAAGCCATTCAAGAAAAAAATCTTCCCGATGATCTTAAGTATGTTGCTGTAGTAGAATCTAATCTACAACCGACGGCAATGTCAAAATCAGGGGCTTCAGGTCTGTGGCAGTTTATTAAGTCAACTGGAAAGATGCAGGGGCTTGAGATAAACAATTACATAGATGAGCGACGAGATCCAGAAAAATCTACTGAGGCGGCATTAGACTATTTATCGTATTTATATAACTCCTTCGATGATTGGACGCTTGCATTAGCAGCGTATAATTGTGGTCCGGGTAATGTCCGCAAAGCTATCAGACGTTCAGGAGGCTCTAAGGATTATTGGGTTATCAGAAAGCACTTACCCAGAGAAACGCAAAAGTATGTTCCAAGAATTATAGCAGCCATGTATCTTATGAAGTATTATCATGAGCACAAACTGCAGCCTACTTTACCAAAAAGCGATCTTATAAATACTATTAAAATTAATGATGGTAAAGGTCATAGTTTCAAAGAGTTAGCTAAGTCATTAGATATAGACTATGCGACTCTTAGGTATCTGAATCCAATGTATAAGACTAAGAGTTTTCCTAAAAATGATGGTCGACATACTTTGATTATTCCTGCATCGAGAAAAATGATTTACTGGTCCATTCATGATGTGAATACTTATAAGAGTGTAATAGCTCATAAAGAAAAGCTCAAGCAAGAAAAGGAAAGAGAGGAGCTACTAAAAGCCCAAGCGTTAATGCGTCCTCAACTGGCGGAGACACATATTATCGATCCTATAATCTACCGTAGATTAATATCTGATAGAGAAAGACGTAATGTAAATATTGCACTATAAGGAAATAATATTTATTGCTAATAAAAAACGAAAAGGACGACTTGATTACTCAAGCCGTCCTTTTTTTATGCCATGTTTGTAGTCTTGAATTCAATAACTACTGGGCCATTGATATAAGTATCTCTTAGCTGATACTGATATTTCTTGGCGCTTTGTCCTTAGCTTCCTCTCTTTTATCTAATTCTATATTTAGAATTCCATTCTCGTAGGTCGCTTTAATATTTTCTGAATTTATCTTTTCAGATAAGTGGAACGATCTCTTAAATGATCCGTAGCTAAACTCTTTACGAGTGTAATTACCATCTTCAGAAGATTCCTCAGAACTGTTTTCTATAGCAGCTTCTACAATTAACTGATCTTTCTCGACAGTGATGTTGAAGTCTTCCTTCTTGAGTCCTGGTGCTGCTAACTCTATTGAATAACTGTCTTTGTTCTCTCTAATGTTGACTGATGGTTTTGTCGATGTAATGTTAGCATTTGCAAAACTGGATAGTCCCGTATTTAAGAAATCATCTAATACATGAGAGAAGCTTTTAGCTGGTACTGGTTTTGTGTAATTTAGAATATTCATGATTTGTAAGTTTTTAGATTTAAAATAATTAAGAACAACTTCCATAGATCAATAGCTGTACCATGCCGAAAAATCTGTCAATAAGTAAGAAAAGGCTTTGATAAGCATGTCATTTTGTCAATACTTTCATTTACGCATGACAATTAGTCTTAATTAACTCTTTGACTCTTTACTCGCAATCCAATGATGCTATCTAAAGTGCTGTGATAATGACAACAGTACATTGATAAGAAACGACGTATATGCATCTTTACAGCGATGTATCTAAGCCTATTTTTTTCTTATTATAAATTGAGTACTTAATACTTCTGAGATATCGTATAATGACCTATATTTGCATTCGCTTTTATATCACGAATTCTATAAGAGAATTCAATAGAAGCTATAATCAGGTTCCATAGCTCAGTTGGTTAGAGCATCTGACTCATAATCAGAGGGTCCAAGGTTCGAGCCCTTGTGGAACCACTTAGGAGTTAAGCCCTTGAAATCGATTTTATTTCAGGGGCTTCCTTTTTTTAGGGACATCAAAAATTGGCTATCACTATCATTCAATATTTTCTAGCAGAGTATGTATTCTTAAGGAAGAGATTATTAGACTTATCGACTATCCTAAGAACTAACTAATCATATTTTTCTTACACACTATCATATAAGCTTGAAACAATAAAGGAGCTTAATAGATGACTTGCAGATTCTATTGATGCGGTGTATAATTGGACGTATTAAAACTTTGTTTGTAAACTAATTACAAACTGATGG
>CAZBXL010000101.1:0-1898 GCA_964495785.1 uncultured Saprospiraceae bacterium
GAAGAAGTCTGCTCATTGTCCACGAAAGTACAGTTAATTACATTTCCAATTGCATTAATTATATTGACTGCTCCGCCAAAGAATCCAGCTTTGTTAGCTACAAATAGACTATTGGTGATATCTAAAGTATATCCTGATTCTTGATGATGAATAGCTCCTCCGCATCTACCAGATTGTACTGTCTCATTATTATAGAATCTCGAATTTACTATTATTGTATTACAATTATAACTATAAATTGCTCCACCAAAACCACCAGTTATGCCTACTTTATTATGCATAAATGCACAGCTAACGATATCTAATTTATTGATATTGGATGCATTAAAATTATCAAAAGTTTCTATAGCACCTCCTCTTTGAGTATTCACCCCACCTCCATTCACAAAAGTCATATCTCTGAATTCTACCTCAGCACTATTACGTAGTAAGAACAGACTGAAGTTATCATCCATGCTACCATCTATAATCGTCAGAGAAGAGTCTATACCTAAGAAGGTGAGATTCTTATCTATCGTGAGACTGCTGAGTAGCTTGATGGTGTCGTCTACCATGCCTGGGCTGTGGTCAAATCGGATTGTATCTCCTGATGCGGCACATGCGACCTCATAGCGCAGTGAGCCGAATCCTTGATCATTAGTTGTCGTGACGGTACCAGTGCCTGCCATATCTTCAAACTCTATAGCTCCTATGTCTATATTAATCCCGCAGCCTTGTATTCTAGCACCTCCTACATAGTCAAGTGGCAGTTCTTCTGTAGTATCTCCGTCATTATCTACATCTAAGATGTCCATGGGGATATTTGCATTATCACCAGCGATAATCGCTGGTGAGTTAAGCATTAAGGTATAGTCCGTATTAAGCATAGCGTCCCCTACTATGTTACCATTGGCTGATGGTAAATCAGAATCCGCGACAAAAGTACTGTTGCTATAATTTGTAAATGATGTATTAGCTGGCCCAACCCAAATAGGTTGTAGATCGTCATTTATTATATTATTGGAAAAGTTGGCTGTGACAGAGCCCATCTGGATGACATTGCCAGTGTTCGTGATTGTGTTATCAGCCACAGTATTCTGCCTAAAGTCAAACTCTGTCCCTCCAACTATTATTAGTCTAAAAGCATCATTATCTGCAAAAAGACTTTGATGGATTGATAATTTTTGGATTGACCCTAAAGCTTCAATAATATGTCCTGCAGCTTGACCATCATTCTCTGTAAATTCACAATTGACAATATTCAGTTCTCCAGCAAATTGTCTTATGGTACTCGTATTATTCATCCATTTATTTTGGGAAAATTTACAATTCAGTAAACTGACCTCGGTACCACTAGTCAGAAGACCAGCTCCCTCTCCAGTATAAGTTGTACTCCCGCCATTGGTAAATGTCATCCTTTCAAAATGAACGGTTTGCCCTGATTGGACCTCAAATAATCGATCATCATTGTCCATAATTCCATCTATGATCGTATTATCGATTCCATTACCTATGATTGTGAGGTTTTTGTTTATGAAGATCTGTCCAGAAGTCAATTGTATAGGTGATCCATTAAGCGATGGTGAGAAGCGTATCGTGTCGCCTGACATGGCACATGAGACGGCTTCTCTCAATGAGCCAAGTCCGCTATCATTGGTATTCGTCACAGCAGTACATCCACAGAGCACAGACAGAGTAAAGTCTCCGACTGCTGATTCATATCCAAATACATAGATATAATAGTCTGTAGAAGATATACTGGAGAAACTTAATTGGGACTGTGTATTACAAAAGTCATCATTCGTATCTATACAATTAGTACCACCATTGGTAGGCATACCATCCCATACTGTAAGTTGTGTGTCAAATGATGAACCACAAAGACTAAGGACAATATCCTCTCCCGTACCCACAATCTT
>CAZBXL010000101.1:1998-9535 GCA_964495785.1 uncultured Saprospiraceae bacterium
ACTGTAATGGCATTACTGATCAGGTCATTAGGTGGTGTCCCACAGTCTACTGATAGGGTAAAGTCACCGACTGCTGATCCAAATCCAAATACATAAATATAATAGTCTGTATTATTAGTACTGATGAAATTTAATTGAGATTGTCTACTACAATAATCATCATTTGTATCTATACAATTAGTTCCACCATTAGTAGGTATACCCTCCCATACCGTGATTTGTGTATCAAATGATGAGCCGCATAAAGAGAGAATTATACACTCTCCCGTACCCACAATCTTGTACCACACTCCAAGACTGTCTGTAGTGTTTGGTGTGCATCCAGAATCTTCATAGCCTGTATTGGTTGCATTCGTTGTCGTTCCCATATAGTCATTACCACATGTTACAGTGATGGCATTAGCCATGAGATCATTAGGAGGTGCTTGGGCTCGTAGTGTATGACCAACTGAGGATATTATTGCTATAAATAATATTAAACTTATAATGTTTTTCATTTTTTAGTTATTTAGGGAATTGATGAATGAGACAATTCACATTTTCATTTTGTGAAAACTCTGAACGGTCGTGGTTATGCAATTAGATAATGTGTATTAGTAGAAATTATATTCTGTAAGAATGCTTCGCGGACGATGCCAGCAACATTCTTAGCTCCGAGCTTGGCCATGATGTTCTTACGATGAGACTTGATCGTCTCAAAGCTGAGAAACATTGTCTCAGCTATTTCTTTCGTGGATTGCTCCTCTATGATAAGATTAATAATTTCTATCTCACGGGATGTGAGCATAGCAATACGATTGGATTGATAGATTGTTTTCATATTAAATTAGGTTTAAGTCAAAAATTTTGGATGATTAAGATCTCATGTGCCCGATAAGAGGATAATGCTAAGAAATAAATTCCTCTACATTACCATCTTTAAAATCATGGCGATATAAGCATCTTATATCAGTTATTTGATTCAATTTGGGGTATCATCTATAACCTAATCCGTCGATGGACAAAAGTACCTTCGCAACCATAGAAGTACTTAATATCTATATATAAAAATCTGGTACTCTATTAAAAAACTTTGTGCAATAGAGTGCTAATTATCTGAATATCAACAATTTAAAAAAGAGTACTTCTGACTTATATTTCAGGAAATTATATGGTCAGATAGATAATTACCTTAACTTGAGCACAGATTAGAATCGATAGTTAAATCCTCAAATTAGCTTAGAAACATTATTGAAAAATTTAATTGGAAAGTTGACTTATAGCAAGAATATTAGGATCTGTCCATGAAAAATTAATAGTGCAAATCAAAGCCTAACAAAAGAACAATCAATTGAAATTTATTTTCTTAAAATTCCTATGCTGCATTATCATATTGTCTTTTTCGCAATCTGCGATTGGTCAGATAGATAAGTATGACATAAGCTATCCTTATGTGGGAGAACCTGACGCAACGGCTTTCGATAAGAATGGCTATTTATGGATTGTAAATGGCACCGATGACTACACCACTTTTTATAAGTTTGATGGTAAAGGTCTCGTATCAAACCGCGAATACGACTTAGAAAAAGGAAACTATCGCAGAACCTTTATCATGGTTTCTGATAAGATTCTACTTACCAGGTACAATACATTATATCTATACGATCCTTCGACTTCTGACTTAGACTCAATATGGACACTTCCTAATGGAGATAACTTTAAGTTATCCTACAAAGATGAACTTGACCACATATGGATATTCACAGAAAATGAAACAAATAATACCCACCCAGTATATATATCAGAGGATGGCATAAATTTTAACTATGCATTTGATGCATTAAAAGTCATTGAGAAGAAGGTATTACGTAACACACCAATCCAAGATAAAGCTGGGTTATTATACATTACGGGACTATTGGATGGGATGACGATAGTGGATAAAAATGGACAAGTATATGATATAGATGGAAACCCAGCGGCATCATCTGTAGATGAAGGATGCTATACCTATCGCTTAGATAATAACAATAATCTATGGCGTATAGATAAGCGTCAGATCTCGGTATATAATCCAAAGACCAGGCAGTTTGAGTTACATCCCATTTCCAATAAGATTAATATTAAACAAAAATGTAATGGACGATTAATAAATAGTGGATTTAATCTAATAGACGTTATAGTAGATAAGAAAGAAGATATCTGGATGTCAGGTGAGGATATGCACATATGTAAATACGAGAAAGATCGTGATGAAATAGTTCACTTCCGTAATGAGATCACCAAGTCCGTGGGAGGTCGAGGTGGTTACATCAGAAATACCTACTTAGATGATTTGGGCAATGTGTACGGTATAGGATGGGGAGGTGTCTTCAAGATTAATGAAGACGAAGATTACTTCCAAAGTTTTGCCTCTGATATGACTGATAAGAATCACCCCCTTTATGATTATCAAGATGAATCTATACGTCGTACAATAGACCGATATGGAGAACTGGGCATTTCTAATTCAATAATAGGCTTTCATCCTGCTGTTGTAGGAGATATAATTTACTATGTAGATGGGCGATTTATCTTTAAGACCAACATAAGTAATAGCATAACTGAAATCGTATCTTCCAATACATCTGGTACAAATATCAGAACACACTACATAAGAGGTCAGATTATTATATCAAAGTGGGATGCTCACTACTCATTAGATGGAGATACCAAGCAGATGACAAAATTCGACCAGTACTTCAAAAGATTAGAAAGAATAGTAGAATTACCTAACGGTGATGTATGGGCATCAGGTTACTCTATCGATGAGGAAACACCTTTTCTGGCTAAGTCAGATTTCGATAAACTTTACTTTCCGAACTTAGGTAATCCTCCATATAAAGAAACTATGGCATCACAACCAGTTATAAGGTCTATGACTTACGATAAGTTAAGTAACCTATGGTTAAGCTCCTCCAAGGGTCTTTACTTTATAAAAAGTGGAGAAGACAAAGCTGAGAAATTATTTATCGAATTCGATTCTACTTCATATAACCTCCTTCAAAACAACATAAAAAATATCCAATATCTGGGTGATAATAAGCTTGGATTTATGCAAGCAACAGGCTTTGGTATTATTGACCTAAATTCGAATAGTGTCGAAAAATTTATATCTACGGAAGAATTAGGGCACAGCAATAAATTAAGTGCATGCCTATTTACGGATCAGTCCATATGGTATGGTACTGGAAAGAAATTAGTCTACTATAATTTTGATACAGCACAATCATATGAATTCTCAGAAGATGAAGGACTTAACGCAGAGGAATACATATCGGCTATTACTAAGGTCCAAGATAACCAAATAGCATTATCCACCTATAATGGTCTCTATCTATATAATCCTGACTCACTTTTATACCAATACAAAATTAAAGCTAAGCAAGCTGAAGATACACCATTGAGGTTAGAGACGTTTACCTATATCCTTGGAGAGAATGATTCTCTTGCAGAAAAAAAGTATTTATTAGATCAAGATATAGATCCTATCACACTTAACTATGACGATAAGTTATATCAATTTAAATTTTCCATTAAGCATCATGAATTTACAGATCGTCATAAATTCAGTTACTTCTTAGAAGGATATTCTAATCGCTGGTCACCGCCAACGAATGATAACATTATTGAATTTTCCAGCCTTCCACCTGGAAAATATAAACTAAAAGTCAGAGGTGATACCGGCTACGGTGTGTGGAGTAATCAGGAGATACAGATACCATTTAGAGTTAAGGTCGCATGGTTTAAGTCATGGTGGTTTTATACCCTTATATTATTATCTATAAGCGGAATTATCGCCTACTTTTATAAGAACAAGTACGAAATCCAACAAGCTAAATCCTTACGAGATCAAGAAGCTAAAGAACTGATAAGAATGAAAGAGATGGATCAGTTTAAGAATAACTTCTATACCAATATCACTCACGAATTCCGAACACCACTCACAGTTATCATGGGTATGACTAATAATATAGAAGAACATGATGAGGAGAAAAAATTGATCAATCGAAATACAAAAAATCTGCTTATGCTCATCAATCAGATGCTGGATATATCCAAAGCTGAAGCAGGATTCATCAATCTTAATAAGACAAGTGATGACATCGTCAAATATGTCCAGTATCTCTCAGAATCATTTTACTCACTTGCGGTAGATTATCAGATACGTTTCTCATTCTACACTGAGGTGGAGTCATTGGTTATGAATTATGATGAACTGAAGGTCCAGCAGATTATCTACAATCTGATTTCCAATGCTATAAAATTTACAGAAGAAGGAGGGAAAGTTATGCTTCATATGAAAACCTCAGAAATAGATGGCATCCCTCATGTACAAGTCCAAGTCATAGATACCGGTATAGGTATACCTGCGAGCGATGTACCACATATTTTTGATAGATTCTATCAGTTCAAGGATAGCATTACGAAATTTGGTAGAGGTACAGGTATTGGCTTATCGTTATGCAAGTTGCTTATCGATCTGATGGGTGGACGTATTGATGTGAAGAGTGTCGAAAATGTAGGAACTACATTTACCGTTTCATTTCCTATAGAGGAGTCTATATCTGAAGTCCAAGCTACAAAAACACTGAGAAAGGAAATAGCAACAATTAACCAAGCACTACAAAATGAGATCACGACAGATAAAGAGGAGACAACTGAAGAAGATCGACCTGTACTCCTACTCGTAGAAGATAATAGAGACGTAGCAACCTATATTATAGAATTACTTAAAAAAGACTACCAAGTCCATATGGTATCTAATGGTGCTGCTGGCATAGACAAAGCTTATGAGATCGTACCAGATATCATCATCAGTGACATTATGATGCCTCTGAAAAATGGATATGAGTTATGTCAAACATTAAAAAATGATGAGAGAACAAGCCACATTCCTATCATATTACTGACTGCCAAAGTCGCTCAATCGGATAAGGTAGAAGGGTTACAACATGGAGCTGATGCTTTTCTCAATAAACCATTCCACAAAGAAGAATTATTCATCAGGCTCAAGCAATTAGTTCTCACTAGAAGAAGAATACAACGTTACTATAGTCAAACAGAGAATTACCAATCCGCCAATTTAGAGACTGCAGTACTCAATCATGATGACAGCTTTCTCAATCGTCTCAATGCAGTTGTTATCGAAAATATGTCTAATCCAGAATTTGGTGTCAATGAACTTACACTCAATAACAATATGAATGCTATCCAGATATATCGAAAGCTGAAGGCCTTGACAGGAAAGACACCTTCATTATTTATCAGAAGTATCAGATTAGAAAAATCAAAAGAATTATTGTCGTCTACTGATATGACTGTATCAGAGGTCGCCTATGCAGTCGGCTTCAAAGATCCCAGTTACTTCTCTAGAGTATTCCTCAAGGAGTATAAAAAATCTCCGAGAGATTATCGGAGATGATTCTGAAGCCAGACCTTTAAGTAATGCATAAAAATTACTTTTTATTAATTTTAGGTTTTGGATATATTAAACATTGGACCATGCCTACAATAGCAACTACAGTCAAAGAATATATAGACAACCTTCCTTATGAAAGAAAGAAAGTCATTAAAAAACTAAGGTCGATTATTAAGAAAAATCTTCCTAAAGGATTCAAAGAAACGATCAGCTATGGTATGATCGGATATGTGATCCCCCACTCTATCTATCCCGACGGATATCATTGTAGTCCTGAGTTACCCCTACCATTTATAAGTTTAGCATCGCAAAAGAACTTTATAGCTGTCTACCATATGGGTATCTATGCTGATCCTAAGCTCATGAAATGGTTCACTACAGAGTATCCAAAGTATGTATCTACTAAATTGGATATGGGTAAAAGTTGCATCAGATTCAAAAAAATGGAGACGATACCTTATGATCTCATAGGCGAGCTGGTGACTAAGATGACAACAGATGACTGGATAAATTTGTATGAGAAAAATATAAAAAAGAAATAAATTTCATTACTTAATCTTCTTTCAAATTATATCGGAAGCCTCTTGACCTTTAGATTATAATTGTTAGTTAGGATGAGAATATTATTCATAAAGGCTCGTTCTAAATCTCAAGGCTGCGCTCTTCTTATAGCTGTCGATCGATAGATATTGTACCGCAAAAACTAAAGTGAAAATATAATCAAAAATAACCGGTAGATTTTATACTATTTGATTTATGGGGAGGCATAGTATGATTGATTATGATGTCTGCTACTATCAAAATGAAAAAGGCTATGACAAATTAAATCATATCCTTTTTATTGACGCTTTAGAATTTAAGTAGAAATGAACTAAACGGAGCTACTACAATTCTTCTCCTTTTTAATATTTGAGTCCAAAAGTGTCAAATAGACTACATTTTTAAATATTACAAGAACCCTAAATCTGCATGAAGTAATTTTTTGCTCAATTATTGTAGTATAGAATTTGTTGCCGTTTAATATACCCCAATGTAAAACGTGATTTTGTCAACAGGCGTCGAGTACTAAACCATAATTATAGGAGACAAATAGTCCACTAAAATGGAATAACCCGCTATGATTATAGTACTATTTCGCTTGTGTCCTAATCAAGTAATTTCGATTGTACCCAACATCGGAATATTTTTTTTACCAAATTACCAAAAACAATGAAACAAATCTCGAAAGCAATTTTGACACTTACGCTTATGACATTAGTATCATATTCATCTAAGAGTCAAAATATCATGGAAATGCCTACTTCTATTTCTTCATTAGGAGATGGACCAGATTCATCAGCGCTATTTGAAGTCAGCAGTGTAGACAAAGGTATTCTTATCCCAAGAATGACTTTTATACAAAGAAATAATATTACGCTACCAGCTACTGGTCTACTGATTTTTCAAATTGATGGAGAAATTGGTTTCTATTATAATAAGGGGACTAAACTTGTTCCAGAGTGGCAGATGATCACAGACAATACTTTCGCAGAACAGGGACCTCAAGGAGAGACTGGACCACAAGGACCACAAGGGCCTCAAGGTGCTACTGGTGCCACGGGACCACAAGGACCGCAAGGTGCTACTGGTGACGTAGGTCCGCAAGGAAATACTGGGCCTCAAGGACCGCAGGGAGATCAAGGTATTCAAGGTGAGACTGGACCGCAGGGTCCTCAGGGGGATATTGGTCCAACTGGTCCTGCTGGACCACAAGGTGCTACCGGTGACGTAGGTCCACAAGGAAATACTGGACCGCAAGGACCGCAGGGAGATCAAGGTATTCAAGGTGAAACTGGACCTCAAGGGCCTCAAGGAGATACTGGTGCCACTGGTCCTGCTGGACCACAAGGTGCTACTGGTGATGTAGGTCCGCAAGGAAATACTGGACCGCAAGGTCCGCAAGGAGATCAAGGTATTCAGGGCGAAACCGGACCACAGGGTCCTCAAGGGGATACTGGTGCTACTGGTCCTTCTGGACCTCAAGGTGCTACCGGTGATGTTGGTCCCCAAGGAAATACTGGACCTCAAGGTCCGCAGGGTGATCAAGGTATTCAAGGT
>CAZBXL010000102.1:0-9502 GCA_964495785.1 uncultured Saprospiraceae bacterium
GAAAGGACTCTAAATAGGATAGAGAAAGAAATGAATAATAAGAAGCTTTGAGGATTTGAGGTGATGAATTCAGTTTGGTTTTAAGATAATTGGAGGTGAATGATCAATTTTTAGTCGAGTATAACTTGACTGAACATTAAAACTGTGTATAAGTATTCAAGAATACTTGATTTAATAAATATATATAAACACAAAAAAGCCTTGTAAATCAATGACTTACAAGGCTTATAGTAGCGGGAGCAGGACTCGAACCTACGACCTTCGGGTTATGAGCCCGACGAGCTACCAACTGCTCCATCCCGCGATATTTATTTTTATGAACTGCCTTCCTTGCCCACTTTTGAGCCATTTTTCTCTTTGAAGTGCAATTGATTTATCTTCATAGTATTCACAATAAACCACTTTCCAAGGTCGATATCGCTTTGTCCAACCTATTCCAGATTCGTTGTGCTGATAAAATCTTAGAACCAAGTGACTTGTATAACCAACATAGGTCTTTTGAAATTTATCAGAATATAAAATATACACTGTATACATTATTCGTGTTATGATCCGCCTGTGGCGGATACCAACTGCTCCATCCCGCGATATTTATTTTTATGAATTGCCTTCCTTGCCCACTTTTGAGCCATTTTTCTCTTTGAAGTGCAATTGATTTATCTTCATAGTATTCACAATAAACCACTTTCCAAGGTCGATATCGCTTTGTCCAACCTATTCCAGATTCGTTGTGCTGATAAAATCTTAGAACCAAGTGACTTGTATAACCAACATAGGTCTTTTGAAATTTATCAGAATATAAAATATACACTGTATACATTATTCGTGTTATGATCCGCCTGTGGCGGATACCAACTGCTCCATCCCGCGATATTTATTTTTATGAATTGCCTTCCTGGCCCACTTTTGAGCCATTTTTCTCTTTGAAGTGCAATTGATTTATTCATTGAACATTTATCTGAAAGATAAAAACGAATTTTCTAAAGTGCCCTTTCTTCTAAGGGACTGCAAATATAAGATATTTCAACTATTAGAGAAGCACTTATGCTAATCTAAGTAAATTATTTCATTGAATTTGAATAGAATTTAATACCTATTATATTGATTTTCTCAATACTATTTTTGCCTTGGCATATTAGGTTTGTAATTAAATTCTAAAATTATATAATTAGTAGAATTTAATTATAGTTCTTGGAAGTTGACTAATTCTAATTTTTTTATCCTTGTATAGGGGTAAGACCTACTTTATCTGTCTATATATCAAAGGGTGTTATTAAAGGTATTTTAAAAAGCGTTCCACTTAACGAAGTGTGACGCTTTTTTTTGTTTAGGCATTTATCATTGTGCTAGCATACATTTCTTTCCTTTGCTCCTTAATTGCAGGATCAGATAAGTACTCATCGATGGTCTTTAATTTATCAATAGTGCCATTAGGAGTTAACTCAATTATCCTATTAGCTACGGTCTGCATAAAATGATGATCATGTGTAGTGAAAAGCACATTCCCTGCATAGTTCATCAGAGAATTATTGAATGCAGTGATACTTTCTAAATCTAAGTGACTCGTCGGCTCGTCGAGCATAAGAAGATTTCCTTGTTTCATCATCATTCGAGATACCATACATCTTACCTTTTCTCCTCCTGATAGGACATTTGACATCTTATGCACCTCTTCTCCACTGAATAACATTTTACCCAAGAATCCTCTGATATACTGTTCGTCTTTATTCTCTGAATACTGTCGTAACCAATCTACAAGACTCATAGGTTCGTCACTAAAAAACTTATCATTCTCTATTGGTAAGTAAGCCGTAGTTATAGTCTGTCCAAATTCTACATCTCCACTTGTCGCTTCTATTTCATTATTTAGAATCTGATAGAACGCAGAAGTCGCTAATGAATCTTTAGATATAATAGCGACTTTATCACCTTTGTTTAGAGTGAAATTAACATCAGTAAATAGAGGTGTGCCATTCAGTTCATAACTTAGACCACTCACTTTTAGGATCTGGTCTCCTGCCTCTCTCGATTGTTCGAAGATAATCCCTGGATATTTTCTTGAAGATGGCTTGATGTCTTCTAATGATAATTTTTCTAACATTTTTCTACGAGAAGTAGCTTGTCGTGACTTAGAGGCATTGGCACTAAATCTGGAGATAAAAGCCTGCATTTCTTGTCTCTTATCTTCTGTTTTCTTGTTAGCAGCTAATTTTTGTTTGAGTGCTAATTGTGAAGACTCATACCAGAATGTATAATTCCCTGTGAATGTGTTAATCTTAGCGAAATCAATATCGACGATATGTGTACATACAGTATCTAAAAAGTGTCTATCATGAGATACGACGATAACCGTATTTTGAAAGTTGAGAAGAAAATCCTCTAACCAAGTCACAGTTTCTATATCGAGATCATTGGTAGGCTCATCTAATATGAGAACATCAGGATTACCGAATAATGCTTGTGCTAATAAAACCCTGACTTTTTGGTTTCCGTTGAGATCTTTCATGAGCTTGTCATGGTTGGCTTCTGTTATGCCAATTCCACTTAGTAGACTCGCTGCATTAGGTTCTGCATTCCAACCATCCATCTCGGCAAATTTTTCTTCTAATTCAGATGCTTTGATACCATCCTCATCAGAGAAATCAGGTTTAGCATATATAGCATCTTTCTCTTGCATAAGATTCCATAAGACGCTATGACCCATTAGAACTGTATCTAAGACTTTGACTTCATCAAATTCATAATGATCTTGTTTGAGGACTGCCATTCGCTTACCTGGTTCTAAGGTTACTGTGCCTTTGTTAGCATCCTTATCACCTGCGAGAATTTTCATGAAAGTAGACTTACCTGCACCATTGGCACCTATGACACCGTAGCAGTTACCTGCACCAAAAAACACATTGGCATCATCAAATAATACTCTCTTACCGAATTGTAAACTTAGATCTTGTACTGTTATCACCGATTGAAATTTGGCGCAAATGTACGGTAAGTATCTTCTAAATCCTAAAGCATTTACTATAGATGGTTATCCATTACCTTTCTATCTTATCTTTTATAAAATCAAGAGTAGGTTCATATTCTTGACCGATGATGGAGGCGATTTCTTTAGCAGTTGATATAGCTTCTGCGCTCTTAGTATCATCGCCGTTTTTATAATATAAAAGAGATAATAAATCATACCTCCAATAGGATGTACCTTCTTGTATACTTGACTCCAAAGATTCTGCAAGTTCCTCAAAATCCATCGGTCGCCTTCGACGCTTACTATTGATTAGTAACCTAATGACAGAAGAATACAACACATTGTCGTTGCTGGTCTCAGGGTAGTTTTTTAGAAGGTTAACTGAATTATTAACAGAGGGACCTCTGCCCCAAAGACAATATTTAATTTTTATAAAATCTTCCATTTTTTCGAGGTCACTTATCTTGTATCTTCTGAACCATCTTTTGAGTGGCTTGAAGTTAAATACAGGTCTCCCTCGAGCATCAGATTTCAAAGAGTTTAAAAACACTTTAAATGAAATATTTTCTTTGATCCTGAGACTATCATAAAGTAAGAAAAAGACTTTATGGTTTCTGGAGACGTACTTCATATATTTCTCATCGAGAGTTACATACTCCTGCAGCAATGACATGTGCTGAGGTTCGTCCCATTCTTTCTTGTGGTTGTCGAGGTATTTTTTGACAAGATTTTTTACAGAATAATCATCCCTGTAGTAAGATATAGAATCCAAGGTCTGTAATACATTTGATTTATTCAATCTCAGAACTAATGAATCCAGATTCTCTCTAAGGTATCTACTATTTGACTTTGTCTTTGACAAAGTTTGCATGAGTTCTTTACTGTTTTTGTAATGAAGTTCTCTAAATAAGATATTCCCGTCCTGATCAAAAAATACATAGGCTGGAAATATTGTGATGTCATGTTCTTTCGCAAATCTTGTTTTTCTGCTTGCGTCTATGGCGACGGGGACATAATCCGAATGTATCTCATGGATGATTGTGCTATCTGCAAAAGTTGTCTCAAACATTTTTTGACTTGCAGCAGACCAGTCTGTGTATACAAATGCAAATATTGGTTTGCTCTCTATGCGAGCTGTTCTGAGAGACCTTGTAAATGATTGAGAAAAATCTACGCCTGTATTTTGCGCTAATATATTACCCGTAGCAATGTAGATTATTGCAATGAGGAGTAGGATGGTTTTATGTAAATTCGTTTTCAAAGTAGCAAAAGGTCTTGCTAATATAATTACAAATTATTGAATTAGCATTATAGCCCTTCGACCTTATGAGGGCTAATATAGAATCAGTAAGTGAGAAATGAGTCCATCCATGCTTTATAGGCATTGTTGATGGTATGCTCTTCGGTTTGTATATATGGTATCTCGTAAGGATGAGCTTTGTTGATATACTTTATCACAGATTTTGTGTTATTTCTGCTTGTCTTTAGATGTAATGCATATTCAGTTTCTTCACAATATTCCCCTTTCCAGAAATACTGACTTTTGACAGGCATTATTTTAGTACAAGCAATAAGCTTCATTTCTAATAATTCTCGCCCGATTTTTACTGCGATTTCTTCATTAGGGAGTGTAGTTGAAATGATCGATATCATAGAGCTAAAATTTCAGCCATTGTAATCATGTTCTCATCAGGTAATTTTTTATTACTTATTGCTTCAGCGAATGGCGTATAAACTACTTTTTTATCCACTATACCTATGGCTACATTAGATTGACCTTCGATCAATGCATTCACCCCATGATATCCTAATCGACTTGCGAGTATACGGTCAGCTGCAGTTGGCGAACCACCTCTCTGTAAGTGCCCAATGACAGCATTCCTGATATCAATATCATTGCCTAATTTTTCTTTTACGAGCCTCGATAAATCTTGAGCGCCTCCATTAGTATTACCTTCTGCTACTATGACGAGATTGAATAATTTATTTCTTCTATTTGACTTTTTTAATAGGTCTATAAATTCTTCAAGGGAATTCTCTTCTTCTGGAAGAAATATATATGATGATCCTGAGCCAATCCCGGTGTATAGAGCAATGTAACCACTATGTCGACCCATTACTTCTATAAAAAATAATCGAGAATGAGAATCTGCGGTATCTCTGATCTTATCTACAGCTTCTACTGCTGTGTTAATGGCTGTGTCAAAACCGATTGTATAATCAGTGCCATATATATCATTATCAATAGTGCCAGGTAATCCCACAACTTTTATGTTATGTTCTTCACCTAACTTCATAGCACCCGTATACGTGCCGTCACCTCCGATAACAACGAGCCCATCAATTTCGAACGCTTCCATAAATTCGAACGCTTCTTTTCTTCCTTGCTTAGTTCTGAAGCTTTCACTCCTGGCGGTCTTGAGTATGGTGCCGCCCTTATGAATGATATTGGCTACATCGGCTTTAGATAGTTGTTTTACATCTCCATTAATAAGGCCTTCGTAACCTCGATTGATGCCATACACTTTGATGTTATTGTAAATAGCCGTTCTCACGACTGCTCTGATAGCAGCATTCATTCCTGGTGCATCTCCTCCCGAGCTTAATACGGCAATTCTATTCATTCTTTAGATATTAATATGATAATTTATTAACCCCTCTATCGGGCTTTGGACAATGTTACTTACAGTGGCACCTATATTATGCATAGCTTCTTTAAGTTCAGTACTGAATACATAAGCTATAGAACCAACAAAGTTAATGCTATAATCTCTATAGTTATCTATTTTTTGAATGTGATTTAATGCATATGCGTTGAAATTTTCTGATAGTATTTCATTTCTAAGACATGGAGAGCATATATTTAAAAACTTACTGTACGACGCTATTAAAAAATTAGGGTAGGGATGTTGGTATACATTTTTTACTAGCTCCCCAGGCATCAGTTCATATGTTTTTTGAAAAAGATCAATATCAGTACTTTGCATTTGTGACCTAATAAATCTTTTAATGATAAGTCTACCTATATTAAAGCCTGAACCCTCTTCGTCTATAAGATACCCTAATGACCTGATAGATGATATAATCTCTGTTCCGTCAAAGAGAACCGTGTTGACTCCTGTTCCTAATATGCTTACAATCTTAGGCTCTTTAATATTAAAACAATGACATGCGGCAAGGATATCTGAAGCAACCATTATTTCTGAGTTAGGAAACTTTAATGATAGTTGATCGCGTATTTCTTGTCCTTTTTGTGGATTAGAGACGCCAGATCCATAAAAATAAATTTTACTGATGGCGGGTTCGTAGGAGCATTTGTATTCATCAATTACCTCGATGGAATCTGGCATAGCCGTAGGATTGATTCCCGGAAGTTCTTGCGAGTCTATCACTTGATCATCTAAGACTATCCAGCTGGAATGACTTGAGCCACTTTCTATTATAAGTGTGATCATCTAAATAGTATTTTGATTTCTATTATTTATTACAGCCTTATTGATGCTCAAGTAAATTCTATTAATTTCGTGATAATAATGTAAATGTAAAGATTATGAAAAATATAGCTGTAATAGGTGCTGGTACAATGGGTAATGGGATAGCCCATGTCTTTGCCATGAATGATTATAATGTCCATTTAGTAGATATTTCTCCTCAGAGATTAGATACAGCGATTATTAACATTACTAAGAATTTGGATAGAATGGTTGCTAAAGAGAAGATATCAGAAGAGAAAAAAGCAGCTACTCTAAAAAATATTACGACGAGTTCTGATATGTCTACCGGTGTATCTAATGCCGATCTTGTAGTAGAAGCAGCTACTGAAAACATAGATTTAAAATTAAAAATCTTTAAGCAATTGGATGAGGCTACAACGGACGCTTGTATTCTTGCATCTAATACTTCTTCGATTTCGATTACAAAAATTGCGAGCGTAACATCAAAGTCTGACAAGGTTATCGGAATGCACTTCATGAATCCTGTCCCTATTATGAAACTGGTAGAAGTCATCCGGGGATACGATACTAGTGATGAAGTAACTAAGACAGTTTTTGATATATCTAAAGGATTAAGTAAGGTTCCAGTAGAAGTAAATGATTATCCTGGTTTTGTGGCTAATAGAATATTAATGCCTATGATTAATGAGGCTATCTATACATTGTATGAGGGAGTAGCTGGTGTAGAAGAGATAGATACTGTCATGAAGTTAGGAATGGCGCATCCTATGGGACCGTTGCAGCTTGCTGATTTTATAGGTTTAGATGTTTGCTTAGCCATATTACATGTTTTAAATGATGGCTTTGGGAATCCAAAGTATGCTCCTTGTCCATTATTGGTTAATATGGTAACTGCAGGTAAGTTAGGAAGAAAATCTTCAGAAGGATTTTATAGGTACACGAAGGGCTCTAAAGATTTGATTGTTTCCGATTCTTTAAAGAAAGGGTAGGAGGTTTTATCTAATAAGATCTATTTTTAGTCGGTTTTAATTATGAGCAATTTTATTGCCTTGACTACAGTTAATTAACTAACCTTAAGAGGTACTCTCCGTATCCTGATTTTACAAGTGGTAGAGCTATTTTTTCCAATTGTTCCGCATTTATATATCCCATTCGATAAGCTACTTCCTCTATACAACCTATTTTATAATCCTGTCGTTGTTCTATAACTCTAATAAACTCTGAAGCTGAAGCTAATGATTCAAATGTTCCAGTATCTAACCAAGCTGTGCCTCTTTGCATAACACCGACAGATAAATCTCCCTGCTCTAAATACTTTCTATTTAAATCAGTAATCTCATATTCTCCTCTTGCTGAGGGTTCTAGTTCTTTTGCCATCTCACAAACCTTATCATCGTAATAATAGAGACCTGGTACAGCATAGTTAGATTTTGGATTTTTTGGTTTCTCCTCAATTGATATAACTCTTTTCTGATTGTCAAATTCTACAACCCCATATCTCTCTGGATCATGAACTGGATATGCAAATACTTTAGCGCCTCTTGAAAGTTGGCTGCTATCTTGAAGTAAAGTTGAAAGTCCTGATCCATAAAAGATATTATCTCCTAATATCAAGCTTGCAGAATCCCCATTTATAAATTTTTCACCGATTACAAATGCTTGAGCTAATCCATTAGGTACTTTTTGTACAGCATATTGAAAATTACAACCTAAATCTGTTCCATCTCCTAGCAATCTTTGGAAAGCACTGCTGTCATGAGGTGTCGTGATAATGAGTATATCTTTGATACCAGATAACATAAGAATTGACAAAGGGTAGTAGATCATTGGCTTATCATAGATTGGCATAAGTTGCTTTGATATGGCCTTAGTTATAGGATAAAGTCTTGTTCCTGATCCTCCTGCTAAAATTATTCCTTTCATAATGGATAGGTTTGTTTAGAGATCTACTTCTGGTTATACATCTCTTCGTAGTACTTTTTATATGCTCCACTTGTAACATTATTTAACCAACTACTATTTTTAAGATACCAGTCTATCGTCTTACTTAGCCCTTCTTCAAATTGTAAAGATGGTGTCCAATTTAGTTTTTCTTTAATCTTGCTTGCATCTATAGCGTACCTTAAATCATGACCTGCTCTATCTGTAACATAGGTAATCAGTTTCTCTGAAGTGCCTTCAGCTCTACCAAGTTTCTGATCCGTTAGTTTTATAAGTAAATGAATGAGATCTATATTTTTCCACTCATTATGTCCACCTATATTATATGTTTCCCCTAAAGTCCCTTCATGGAGTATTTTATCAATTGCAGCAGCATGATCTACAACATAAAGCCAATCTCTTACATTAACCCCTTTACCGTATACTGGGAGTGATTTATTATTTACAATATTATTAATGAATAGAGGGATTAATTTTTCTGGAAATTGATTTGGACCGTAATTGTTAGAACAGTTTGATAACACTACTGGTAGGTTGTAGGTATGAAAGAAGGCTCTTACAAGATGATCGCTACTTGCCTTACTGGCAGAATAAGGGCTCCTTGGATCATATGCTGTATCTTCGTAAAAGAACCCAGTTTCTCCAAGAGAACCAAAAACTTCATCTGTTGATACATGATAGAATAATTTATTTTTATAATCACCTTTCCAGTGTTCTTTAGCTACCTGTAATAAAGTTGCAGTTCCTATAACATTCGTAGTAACAAAAACCAACGGATCACTTATAGACCTATCAACATGCGATTCAGCAGCTAAGTGAATAACTTTATCAAAATTATATTTAGTAAAATAGGACCTCATAGTTTCAAGGTCTCTAATATCTCCCTTTAAGAACTTATAATTTTGCTTTGATTCAACATCCTTGATGTTTTCTAAATTTCCTGCGTATGTTAACTTGTCTAAGTTAAATATCTTGTAGTTAGGATATTTGTTGACTAATAATCGGATAACATGAGAGCCGATGAAACCAGCCCCGCCAGTAATAAGTATATTCATAATATAAAGATAAGAATAGCCAAATAAATAGAATATTTAATCGATAACGATACATTTATTTAGAACAACATCCTGCAGGAAGCCAG
>CAZBXL010000103.1:0-7684 GCA_964495785.1 uncultured Saprospiraceae bacterium
TAGTTGGTTATTATAATATTAGATTGATAACTACTCTATCCTCAGTCCCAACTGAAACATACTTCTCATCCTGAGAGAAGGACTCAAACGAATCATAAGTTAAGAAGACTTTAAAGTGTGTGACATAAGTAACTTTTATCGTACACATCCCATCATCATTTAAAACATAATAAATGATTACTTAACCTTTAAAACTTAGCTTATGAAAAACTTACTTTACATTTTAGGATTATTTATTTTGATGACGGGTTGCCGTTCTATAGAAAAGATGATCGACCAAGGTGAGTATGATGAAGCTATCATTTTTGCTACCGAAAAACTTGCTGGCAAAAAGAACAAGAAGACAAAACATATTCAAGGATTAGAAGAAGCTTTCGCAAAAATCAATCAGCGTGATATGGCACGTATCAATTATCTTAATGGCATAAATCGGCCAGAAAATTGGGATGAAATATTCGCTGTTGCTTCTCTCATAGAACAAAGACAAAGTAGAATTTCTCCTTTCCTACCTCTTATAAGTAAGGAAGGCTACATCGCTCAATTTGAGTTTATAAAAACAGATATCATAAAAAATGAAGCTATCGTAGGAGCTGCTGATTATCATTACAGAGAGGGTCTACGTTCTCTGGGACTTTTAGAAACAACTGGTAAAAAAACCTATGCACGTAAAGCTTATTACCAATTCTTAGAAGCAGATAGCCGCATAAAAAATTACAAAGATACACCTGAGTTATTAGCTCAGACTGTAGAGTTAGGTAGAGTCAAAATATTTGTAGATGTAGTTAATCAATCTGATGCCATAATACCTATTGGATTTGAAAATGAAGTAAAAGATATCACAGTCAGAGAGATGAATAGTCTATGGAGAAGTTTTCACATTAATCGATCTGAAGAACATACTTACGATTATATTGCTACACTTGCAGTCACTGCATTAGACGTGAGCCCAGAGAGAGAAACTATAAGAGAGTACAGAGATAGTAAGGAGATAAAAGACGGATGGGAATACAAAAAGAATAAAAAAGGAAAGTACATCTTAGACACCTTAGGAAACAAAATAAAGGTAGATAAATTCATTACCGTTAAGGCAAGGGTCACCGAGATACAAAGAGAAAAAGTAGCGAGAGTCATAGGGCTGCTGAGATATACAGACAATAATAATGGTGAATTACTTGAGTCAAAACCTATAGATGTAGAAGCAGTATTTATTGATTATGCGAGTACTTTCAGAGGGGATAGAAGAGCACTAAGCGACCATAATAGGAACAGGCTCAAGAATGTACCATTACCATTCCCTAATGACCTAAGTATGATAATGGATGCTTCCAATAATTTAAAAGAGATATTCAAATTAGAGTTGCGACAATTTCCAATTTGATAACTATATAATAGTCTAATAAAAAAGCCGCTCCGGATAATCGGAGCGGCTTCGTATATTTTATATTAAAAGCTTATATCTATTCTGCATCCACTGTACAATTCTCTCTGTAGTACATGTGGTTACCACAAGTTTTCATAAAGTGAAAATCACAGAAGTTCTTTGCTTTAATTCTGAATGCTTCTCTATCTCTTCCTTTTGTTTCCATCTTTCTATATACCGTCTTATGCGTAGGCTTAGTTCCTAAGTTTGCATTAATGCCTTGTGGGATCGTAACCTCAGTAAACAAGGAAGCTGTTGCATCTTTAAATCCGTTCTCGTACCCCATCTGCTTAAATATGCCATCTAAGAATCTTCTCTCATCAGCACTACCATCATATTTGTTTTTCAGTTTATTGTAGAACTGCGTCGGTGTAAGTCCATGTGAATCTCCGTACTCAGGTGCTCTACCTAACATGTAAGTAGACTTTGGAGGTTCTTCATTTGGTATTTTAAATATAGGGTGAGTTAAAGCATCACAATCACAAGTCGTTACAGGCACTACAACAGGTACTGCCTTCCATGCAATAGCTGCAGGAGGTACGATAACTGGAGGGCAACCTATAAATAAAAGCAGAGGTAATAAAAATAAAAGCAATGGCCACCAGCCACCTACTTTGGCAGGAGCTGTTTTCTTAATTTTTTGACCTCCACCTGTCTCTATTTTTGACATTCCTGCAAATGACATAGCACCTAATGAAGCTGCTGCTACACTTGCATATTTTGTAACACGTTCGTTTGTATTTACAAGATTTCTTGTCTCTCCTATTTGTCTTCTATTCTCTCCTATCTGCTTACGTGACTCGCCTATTTGATTTCGGGTTTCACTAAGCAGGTTTCTTGTCTCACCTATTTGATTTCTTTTGACGCTTATTATTCTTCCTGTAATAGCTCCTGCTGCTGCAGTTGCTCCCTTGGCTGCAACGCCTGCATTAGATTTAGATCCAGCAGCTGCAAATGATTGAGACTTACCTAATATAAAAGCTAAGTAAGATTCTGCCTCAGCCTTAGACTTTAAGGCTCCGGATTTAGCAATCTCTTGGTGATTACCTGCCTTTAGTGAAATGAAAAAATGCTTCATCTTCTCAGAAATACTGAATCGCTCTTCTAAGGTCCTATTTTTTATAACAGACTCTATACCGTTATCTCTAGCTGCTTCTGAACTATATCCTTCACTTCTTAATGCGACATCTCCGTTTTTATCCAACATTCCAAAATAATGCTCTCCATCTTTTGAAAATATGAGAAAGTCAGCGTTTTTATCAGATGGCTTATGCCCCTTGTATTCTGATAAAGATAGATAGTCGTCTTGTCGTTTTTTGTTATCCATGTTACTGAAAGAGTTGATTTTGTTCAGAAATAAATTACCCCAACTAATTGATTAACAATTACTTAAGGAACATAAAATTGTCCATTACAGAAATTTGGATCAGCGAAGTTTTTGGTAGAATAGCTACTCTATGTAAGCTTAAGTAGTAGTAGCTTTTGTCCTTTAGACGGTAATTTACCAAAATGGGTCGATTCTTTATCGATTTTTAAATGATTTTTCATCCACTTTATTTAACCGACCTGAATTTGAAAGCGTGACTATAGAAATTTTTAGAATTTTGATATGATATTTCTTAGTCTAAATAAGCTCTCCTATCTATTCTTAGATACATCTAAAAAGACACTCTACTCAGCAAAAAAGATCATATCACATCAAAAAAAATGTACAAATACAATAGGTCTTATTGAATCATCAATTTTAATCAGTTAATATGATGTTTTTGAAAGCTTCTATTGCGGCATTTATACCCTCTGGCTTAGATCCACCTGCTGTAGCAAAAAACGCCTGACCACCTCCACCACCGTTGATATTAGATGCTATTTCTTTTATGATATTACCAGCATGCCACCCTTTAGTTTCTACCACGTCTTTACTTAAGATCACCATAAGTTGTCCTTTCCCATTTGACTCCAGTCCTATTAAAAAAGCAGCATTGCCGACTTCTTTCTCTAAGTTGAAAATTAAAGTTTTGACAGCTTTGCTATCGTTTAGCTCGACCTTTTCAGCTAAGAAATTGACACCTTTATCATTCTTGACTTTATCTATCAAAGTTTTTTTGATATCGCCCGCTTGATCTGCAACTAACTGATCTATTTTTTTCTGAAGCTCTTTATTTTCTTCTTGTAGAGAAAGAATGGATTTTGCAATATCTTTTGGATTCTTTAATAAGGAACTAATATTCTCCAGAGTGCCTAATTGTTCCGATATATAAGTTTGTGCTGCCTCAGAACTAATGGCAGTAATTCTTCTGACGCCTGCAGCAATACCACTTTCACTCACGATTTTAAAAAATCCTAACTGCCCTGTACTGCTGACATGACAACCTCCACAGAGTTCTCGAGAGAACTTAGGATCGAAGGTAATCATACGAACAGTCTCTCCATATTTTTCACCAAAAAGCATTGTTGCTCCAGCTTCTTTGGCCTCATCTATAGGGATAGATCGTTTTTCTTCTAATGATATATTGCTTCTTATTTTTTCATTGACAATCGTCTCTACTTCTTTGATTTGCTCAGCAGTCATTTTCTCATAATGCAAAAAATCAAATCGCAATATGTCTTCCTTAACTAATGAACCCTTCTGCTGTACATGCTCTCCCAGAACTTGTCTCAGTGCCGCATGCATTAAGTGAGTAGCACTATGGTTATTCTCTATTAACGTTCTACGATGATTATCTATCTGAGCGATCGCAGACTTACTGATATTATTAGGTATCTTATCTACATAATGTATTATGAGATTATTTTCTTTCTTAGTATCTAAGACCTTAATAATCTCACCGTCAAAACTAATTGTCCCTCTGTCACCGACTTGTCCTCCACCTTCTGCATAGAATGGTGTCTTATCTAAAAGTAGCTGGTTAAAATCTGTTCCCTTTTCGGTCACTTTTCGATAACGTAATGCGTGTACATCATCAACTTTCGTGTGATCATAACCAACAAATTCTGTTGTTGAACTTTCATTAACTGTTATCCAATCTCCTGTACTTTTTTGAGAGTCCTCGCGGCTTCTTTGTTTTTGTTCTCCTAATGCGATATCAAATTCTTGTTCATCGACAGTCCATCCTTTTTCAGAAGCAACAAGACGTGTCAGGTCAAATGGAAAACCATATGTATCATAGAGTATAAATGCATCTCTACCTGTCAGAATTCCATCATCTACTTTAAGTTCATCTAATCTTTTGAGCCCCTCTTCTAATGTTCTTAAGAATGACTTTTCTTCTTCCATAATGACTTTTGAGATAAAGTCTTTCTGCCCTGCTAACTCTGGAAAGATATCAGAAAACTGATCAGCCAGCATAGGAACTAAGGTATAGATATAAGGTTTCTTATTATTCAAAAAAGAATAGTTGTACCTCACTGCTCTACGAAGTATACGTCTGATAACGTAGCCTGCACCTGTATTGCTTGGCATCTCACCATCTGCAATGGTAAATGATACAGCTCTTAGATGATCTGCTATTACTCTCATTGCAATATCTGTCTTAGATTCGCCAGAGTAGTCATCTGTGTAAGGGATGCCGCTGTCTTTAGATAATTTTTCGATATATGGGTAAAAAATATCTGAATTATAATTAGATGTCTTGCCTTGCAGAATCATAGACAATCTCTCAAATCCCATACCTGTATCGATATGCTTATTAGGCAACTCCACTAGCGTACCGTCAGCTATTCTCTGATACTGAATAAATACAAGATTCCATATTTCTATCACAAGAGGATCATCCATATTAACTAAGGATTGTCCTTTGACTTTTGCTTTTTCCTCATCCGATCTGAGGTCGACGTGTATCTCAGAACAAGGCCCGCAAGGACCTATCTCACCCATCTCCCAAAAATTGTCTTTTTTATCAAAGTAGAGAATACGATCTGGAGTGGTATATTTTTTCCAGATAGTAGCGGCTTCTTCATCTGGACTTGTTTTGTCTTGCTTGTCTCCCTCAAAGACAGTTATATATATGTCCTCTTTATTAATGCCATAGACTCTCGTCAATAAATCCCAAGCATAGAATATAGCTTCCTCCTTGAAGTAATCCCCGAAGGACCAGTTACCCAGCATCTCAAACATGGTATGATGGTAGGAGTCTCTTCCTACTTCCTCAAGGTCATTGTGTTTTCCAGAGACTCTCAGACACTTTTGTGTATCGGATATACGGCTTGTCTTAGGTTCCTGATGGCCGAGAAAAAAATCTTTAAACTGATTCATTCCAGCATTCGTAAACATTAAAGTAGGGTCATCCTTCACTACTATCGGTGCCGAACTGACAATCTCATGGCCTTTGTCTGCGAAGTAATCCAGAAATGTTTGTCTAATTTCTTTACTGGTCATTGGAAATTTTGTATCATATTAAAAAATAATTTAACCCCTAATTCATTCAAATGCACACCGTTATATATTATAAATAAATTTAATATATATAATCTTAGACTTTGAGTAAGTACACTGATAGTCATTTATTTAGAAGCTATAATTTTGATAAATGAATCTACAATCCTATTTTAGCGACTGCAAATTTTCACCCACTGTTACATATGCCTTTTACAAGAGACAAAGCTAATAATTCTATTATTTTAATTCAGGCATGAGCAAACACAAATACGTATTTAATACTGATACTCTTCAGTATGAGAAGTTAGAGAGAAATTGGAAAAAAAGCATATTTAAAGGTATAGGATTACTAGCAACCATTACTATTTGCTCATTCGCATTATATACAGCGGCATATACGATCATACCTACTCCTAAGGAGATCGCAATGACAAGAGAGTTGACTCAGATGCAATACCAATTTGACAATATCTCTACTGATTTTGAAAACATAGCTTCACAGTTAGAAAACTTACAATCAAAAGACGCTGAAGTACACAGAGTCATATTTGGAGTAGATCCTATAGATAAAGATATCTGGAATGGGGGTATAGGAGGTAGAGAAGAAGAGCAGTACTATTCTAACTTTGAGAATTCTGAAGAAATCATCACAGATACTAAAGCTAAAGTCAATCAACTTAATCACAAATTAAGAATACAAAAAAACTCCCTTGACACGATCTTTGAATTAGCAAAGCAACGTGAAGAGAAGCTACTCTCTATACCATCGATCAAGCCTGTACAAGAAGATAAGCTCAAGAGAAAGATCAGAGCAATGTCAGGTTACGGAATGCGTATACATCCTGTGCATAAGGTTAGAAAGTTTCATAAAGGTATAGACTTCACTGCGCCTAAAGGTACAGCTATACAGGCGACAGGTAACGGTAAGGTTGTCAAAGTAGAAAAAAGAAAAAGAGGATATGGTAACAATGTTACTATAGATCATGGTTTCGGCTACAAAACATTATATGCTCATATGAATGAGGTAGATGTAAAGAAAGGAGACAAAGTTACTAAAGGACAAAAAATAGGTACAATAGGAAGTACAGGTACATCTACAGCACCACACCTACACTACGAAGTACGTATCAACGATAAACCAGTTAATCCGATAGATTACTGTATGGATGGTCTTACCTTACAAGAATATCATGACTTGGTAGAAAGAGCATCTATAGAGAATCAATCTTTTGATTACTAATAAGAGCAAAGGAAAACCGCCAACTTAAAATCCTTTATAAGCCATCTATTTTTTAGATGGCTTTTTTTATGCCCAGTCTGCTGTATAATCTTTCATCAAGTAAACGAATGCCTCTGATAATAATATGGTTTTACTATCCTTGTAGATCTTAGCTGATGACAGCATCTAAATACTGTTGTGTTATATCATCTATAACATAGCTTCCTGAAAGAGGATCATCTACATTATGGGTATAACTTTCTAATTCCATGATGTTTTGGATATTGAGCATTAATCGACTTGTCTCTGCATTAGAGGCTCTTGATGAAGTGGGGAATAAAAAGTCAACTCCAGACATGGAACACTGCATCGCTACCGAACCTGCCATTATTATCTGCTGATTAGAATCTTCATCAATGAGATCAATCATCGGAAAGGCACTGATCACTAATTTTTTATTAGGAAATTTACTTTCTATGGCTATCCTTGCCGCCCTTAAGAAAGAAATAGTATGTAAGAGACTCTGACCTATCTTAACTTCTAAGTAAATTCGGCTTGCAGAAGTCTCATGTGTTCGTTCTATCAGTTTATTAATGATATCAATTCCTGTATACTTTTGATCTCCAATAAAACTTAAAGATGTAGTATCCGAATTCTCACGTAGATCATC
>CAZBXL010000103.1:7784-9157 GCA_964495785.1 uncultured Saprospiraceae bacterium
TATTTTACTCAACATTATGGCAACGCTGCAAGCAGAAACCACCCTTTCGGTTGGGCTGCTGAGAAAGGCGTAGATACCGCAAGAGAGCAGGTAGCACAACTTATCAATGTAGACCCAAGAGAGATCATCTTTACATCAGGAGCTACTGAAGCAGATAATCTTGGACTTAAAGGTGTCTTTGAAATGTACAGTCGTAAAGGTAATCACATCATCACACTCAAGACAGAGCACAAAGCTGTTCTGGATTCGTGTAAGAAGATCGAAAAAATGGGTGGCGATGTTACTTATCTTGATGTTGAACCTGATGGATTAGTAGATCTAACTAAATTAGAAAATGCGATCACTGATAAGACAATATTAGTATCTATCATGTGGGCTAATAACGAAACAGGAGTCATACAACCTATGAAAGCAATAGGTGATATCTGTGCTAAGAAAGGTGTCTTATTTATGTCAGATGCGACACAAGCAGTAGGAAAGATTCCTGTAGATCCCAAAGCAACAGGTGTACACTTAATGGCATTCACAGGACATAAGATGTATGGACCTAAGGGAGTAGGTGTATTATTTGTCAATAGAAAAAATCCTCGTGTCAAAGTAACGTCTCAGATGGATGGCGGAGGACATGAGAGAGGCATGAGATCAGGTACGCTTAATGTACCTGCTATCGTGGGTATGGGTAAAGCAGCAGAATTAGCTAAAGATGAAATGGCAGAAGAAGCCAAAAGATTATCAAGACTCAGAGATAAATTAGAAAGTGCATTATTGGCTAATATGGAGGAGTGTTACATCAATGGTAATACAGAGCACAGAATGCCACATGTGACTAATATTTCGTTCAAGCATGTAGAAGGAGAAGGCCTCATGATGACATTCAATCAGAATATAGGTGTCTCTTCAGGTAGTGCTTGTACATCTGCGTCATTGGAGCCATCTTATGTATTAATTGCATTAGGATTAGGCGATGACTTGGCACATTCTTCTATTAGATTTAGCTTAGGAAGATTTACTACAGAAGAAGAAATAGATGCCGCTATAGACCAGGTGACCAAAGGCGTCAATCATATGAGAGACCTAAGCCCTATATGGGAGATGTACAAGGAAGGTGTTGACCTCGATGCGGTAGTATGGGCTGAACACTAAAATATTAATGAACTATAACTAAACGAATTTCGTTTTTACGATACAAACAATAATAAAATGGCATATTCAGAGAAACTTTTAGAACATTTCAAGACTCCTAAAAATGTAGGTACGCTTGACAAAGATGCTAAGAACGTCGGTACAGGTCTTGTAGGCGCTCCAGAGTGTGGTGATGTTATGAGATTACAGATCGAAGTTGATGAAGAGTCAAAAGTCATCAAAGACGCTAA
>CAZBXL010000104.1:0-9075 GCA_964495785.1 uncultured Saprospiraceae bacterium
TTGCTACAGCACAACCATTGGTATAGAATAATAAGTTACCATCCTTATCACATATAGAGGCATTATTCCTGTCAAAACTTAAACCTTGATCAGCGCCTTCTGGCTTAAAGGGTTTCTCATTGAAGTCAAATCTAATACCTTGTATGCCTTCCTGTTGAATATTCTGATCACTCCCAAAAAACCATATATAATCTTGCTTAGATTGAGAGAAAAGTGTGCTCGTAGATATCATCACGAATAACAGAATACGAAGGATTACTCTCATATAGATTTATTTTGATATAGGACATCAGAAGAGGTGCACCCTTCTCATATCCCTATGACTTAATAAATTTAATGATTTCTGAATTGATCTTACTATGATATCAATAAGTAGACATGTTTAAATACATAAAAGTAGCACTCAGCTTTGAATAGATCTTTCCTTGCGTCAAGATGAAAAATGAATGAGGGATTAGAATACAAGCACAGTGGTTTTTAATAGAGCTACAGCCGCCGGAGTTCTATTTACTTTTTCATGTCGACCAGCGGGAGACATCTATTCCATATGTAAATCATTGAAAAGACTTGACATCATCACTTTGCTTTGAGTAGATCTTTCTCTGCGTTCAAGATGAAAAAAAAAAGTGAAAGAAGGATTAAAATGAATACCAAAGTTAGATCAATACAATAGTCTTATCTCCCAAAGAATCCATCAATATTATTCCTTCCATAGTTGTACTTCAGGAAGCTGAGATTACTGGAAGACACCCCGATGAAAAAAGTGTAAGTATCTCTATTCGGTGTCCAGCCAAATTGCATATTCCAGCAGTGGAGCTGTCTTATAAAACTGATGTCTGGATAGGTGAGTCTTTTCTGAACAAACTCATATCCAATATTACCTATGCCGACGGACCAATTTTTTGATAAAGGAATCGATCCTCGTAAGTCTAATGAATGTGTAGCGAGTTCTGAACTGATAACGCCGTCTCTGGCGGTTATAGAATAGACGACATTATGATTAATAGACATATTCTCAATGAGACTGTATATACTGACCAATTCTCTTTTTTGAGGCTTTATTATTGGTTCATCTTCTTTGTTAAATTCGCTGAGAGCATCACTCAATGATTGTTGCTCATTACCATCTCTAATCCCACCTGGTGGGCCTTCTCGCTCGCCATCGCCTTTATCATTAGCACGTCTGTCGGACGAGGAATTATCATCGTCCTTATCACTTTTAATCTTTGATAAAAAGAAGTCTTTGATTTTAGAAAAATTCAAATTACTTGCAAGTCTTATTGTACCCCGTTCTACTCTAAGGAGTTTACCAGTTTCGCTTCTGACAGATTTATTTACAGTAATATTATTCTCTTCTATATATGGATCAAATGTCCAAGAAGATGTCAGCTGAGTTATACCCTTAAAAAATCGTGATGTCGTGCTCATCGTCAACCTACTCCACTTTAACGTATCCGCAGCAAAGTTGTAATTCATATTTGCATTGACATTATCAAAGATTTTAAACTTCTTTTCTGTCGAATCCTTTTTTGACCAATGCTTAATTTCTAACACGTTATTGACCGTAAAATTAATCTGTGATTGGAGGTCCGTTAATCGAGGTCCTCCGAATGGCCCGCCATCAAATCTGGTATACGTTAGAGGGGCTCTATCACTATTGATAAAATCTACCGTTTCTACATATTGTGATCTTGAATCAGGAGCAAAGTTATAAGAGATGCTTGGCTTCATAGTGTGTCTCACTCCTCTTAACCACCCCTTAGGAAATAACATTTGTCCAAATAATTGAGTATTGAGACTAACGCCTGCCTGATAGGTTGTGTACGTATCAAAGCCTGTATCATTAGTCTCGATAATCGTATCTTTCATTACAGTGATTAAGGTCTCAATAGTATCTGTACCTTGTATGATTAGCTCTGTGTCTACCCTATCGACGATGCTTTCTATACGCCTCTCAATAGTATTGATGGTCTGGACTGACTCTATAGATGCATTAGGGACAATACTAAAATGCTTAAAGATTCTTGTAGAAAATCCGACAGCAGACCTGTGAGATACCCCAGTTCTAAAATCTTCAAGTGTCTCTAATGAGAATAAAGTCGTATCCGTCGTCTGTACAAGACTCTTTAATGCGACATCATAATCAAAAGAAATATTCTCATACCATTGCTCCTTATTAGAACCTCTATTCTTTCTTCTGAATGGGTAGATCGTATTCATATTGAGAGTAATATCTGGCAAGGTTAGATTAACAACATTGGTCCTCGTATTCTGATTATGATTAAGCCCCATAGAGAACTGAAAGGGTGTACCCGGCAGACTATTACGATAACTAAAACTTGATCTGTAAGTATTATTGAGTACACTGGCTGCACTGTTATTTGTTCTATTCTGATTGTTATTACCGTCTATAGTAATACTCCCACCTACTGTAACAAATGGATGAGCTTTAGCATCTTGAGTATGTCTCAGATTAATAGTATAACCTTGCTGAGCATTGATGAGTGGTACCATTACATTCTCGGCATTTAAGCCTTCTTCTTCAAATCTTAGATTAGAAAAAGTGAGATTAAAACTACCGTTATATTTATAGTTCTTTTTATAATTAGAGTTGAGATATAAGGAGTAAGATCCTCTTGTATAGAGGTCTCCTGTCAATGTAAAATGGAGATAATCATTAACAGGAAAATACCAACCAAAACCTTTAAGTCCAAAGCCGAGCCTATTAGAATTAAACTCATAGTTCTGAGGAAATATAAAACCAGAGCTCTTACCTTCGGACAATGGAAAAAATCCAAACGGCAACCACAAGGGTGTAGCGACACCTCCCAACTTTAAGTTAGACGGTCCTACTACAGCTACTTTATCGGTGACTACTTTCATCCTATTTGCCTGGAATCCAAAATGTGGATTAGGGTGATCACAAGTGGTTATAGTTGCCCCTTGATTGTAGATAATCTCATCGTTGATATTATACTTATCACCTCCTACCCCGACGTACTTTGTCTTAGCTCCATGAATAATAAATCCTGACTCAGAAAATAATGCATCAAATACAATCCCCTTCTCTGTCTCAAAATTATATTTAAGACCATTGTACTTATACTCTTTACCTGCATCGATGAAGGTGGGTTTTTCAGCATTTTTCATCTCTTTGAGATAGTGAGCTTCTGCGATATTGTTCTCCATGTCAAGAATGATATAGTCCGCCTTTAATGCTTTGTCCTTATAATTGACAAATGCATTACCCCATAGATGCATCTTATTGGTCTTATGATCATACTGCTGAGTATCTATCGCTCCATACAGAATCTCTGTATCTAATCCAGTATCTGAAAATTGTACCGTCTTGGTATCTACAGTCTCTGGCGTTAAATCTTTGTTAATGGAATCTTGAGTAATAGGAATAATCTGCCCATAGGCTTGAGATGCCCATATTAAGATCAAAATAGCTATGTATATAAACCTATTCAAAATGATGCTCTAAAAATACACATTAAGTATTTAATTAATATATTTACGCCTCATAATGAAATAGATAGGTGCAGATGTTCTTTCACGATAAGTCATTAATGTTAAGTGTCCGGTTGATTTCTGCAGTATTATTAGTACTGCTTGTAAATAAAACGAAAATATACGGCCAATATTTAACTGAAGAATCTATACACTCCTCTCCTATTGTGGTGATAGATCCTGGCCACGGTGGCAAAGATAAAGGATGTCACGATCATCACTACAACGAAAAAGACATTGCTCTGACATTGTCCAAAAAAATAGGTGCTCAGATAAAAGTCAAAATCCCAAATGCTCAAATAATATTTACCAGAACTAAGGATGAGTTTATCAAGCTCAACAAACGAGTAGAAATAGCTAACAAATACAAACCTGATGTATTCATATCCGTACATGCTAACTCTATAGACGTATCCGAAGTACATGGTTCCGAAATTTTTATCCTGGGACCTCATGAGAATGGACATAATAGAATAATTGAAGAAAGAGAGAATGCATCTTCTCTCATGGAGTATGATATGATCGAAGATGCAGGTATCGCTAACTTCTTATTACAATCTGCAACCAAAGCTGATAATATGAGTAAAAGCATAGAATTAGCTAAGTCCATAGAGCAAGTCATGACTTCTATCAAGGGTCATAAATGCAGAGGAATCAAACAAGCTAATTTTGCAGTTCTGAAAAACATCTCGTCACCATGTGTTCTCTTAGAAGCGGGCTACCTTACTAACAATAAAGATTTTGAAACACTCAATAGTGACTACGGTCAGAATATCTTAGCTGACGAAATCGCTCAGGGGATTATCGACTATATCATAAGCCACCCACGAGCTGAAAATCAAGGCAGCCTGAATCATTGATCTCATATTTATCTTTTAATAATTATTCCAGTCACGTCAAATTTCTTGAGGAGACTAAATACTCTACTATTCTTAGTCCTAAGGACTTCGGGCCATTTTATTTCTTGCTTAGTAGTCTGCACTAAGAACCAAATTTATTCCTTACAGTTACCATGAGGTACTTAAGCCCATATCATTCATATATTCTATAAAGTGTAAAGAATATTGGTAGTATAAGGGATAAATTGTTTTTTAATAAGGTATATACCATACAATTCTCATAGTTTTACATCAGAATGAAAAAAGAAATTAAAATTGCCATACTGGCTATCGTGACATTAGCCCTTGCTATTTGGGGATACAAGTTTTTATCTGGACAAAATCTATTAAGTGGTGATAAAACTTTCTATGGATTGTACGATAATGTCCAAGATGTCAATACTGCAACCAAGGTACAGATCAATGGTGTCGTCGTAGGTTCTGTTATTTCTATAGATCCTCAGCCTGACAATGTTAGAAAAATCAAGTTGGGCTTCACTGTCAATAAGAATATCCGACTGCCTAAAAATACAATCGCAGAACTACGTGCATCTGGGCCACTGGGAGGTAAGATGATAGAGCTTGTTTTTGATAAGATGTGCTCAGGAGATAATTGTGCAGAAGATGGAAGCTTGATCAATTCTAAGACGGTAGGCTTATTAGGGTCAATGCTAGGACAGAATGATCTCAATCCACATATAGATAGAGTCACAGACAGAATAGATAGTACGTATAATCGGTTAGGAGATCCCGACTCACAAGCGCCACTTGACGTTGGAATATATCAGATGTCTGAGTCTATGAAAAATCTATCTTCAATAACAAATAAGATCAATCAGCTGATGATACGTTCATCTAAAGATATGGAAGTAACCATGTCTAATATGGCTATCATCACAGAATCATTAGTGCAATCGCAATCTAAGCTAAATGCCATACTGAACAATGTCAGTACAGTTACTCAAGAACTGAGTGCAGTGAAAATAGGTGAGACAGTCGATAAAACCAATATGACAATGGATCAGGCTACAGCCAGTCTTGCAGGCGTAGAGCAAACCATGTCTGAGGCGACGATGACTATGAAAGAATTAAAGTCTATCGTAGAAAAAATGGAAAATGGGAACGGGACATTAGGCAAGATGCTTAATGATGAATCATTGTATAACAATCTGAACGAGACGACGAGAGAGATGGATCTCCTATTACAGGATATACGGCTTAATCCAAGACGTTATTTCAGAGTCTTCGGTAAGAAATCAAGTGAATATGAGTTGCCAGAAGATGATCCGGCAAGTATAGATTAGTACTAACCTACTTAATTAAAGAGCATTAACAAACTTAGTAAGCTTGCTTTTGACGTTAGCTGCTTTGTTATTGTGCCAGTTGTTCTTCTTAGCAAGTTTATCTATCATGCTAACAACCTTAGGAAGAAACTTTGCAGCTTCTGTCTTATCCTCCATTTCACGTAACTTAGCTATTGCAGAACGAGCAGATTTCTTGTAGTATCTGTTTTGAATTCTTTTTTTAGCGTCTTGTCTAATTCTCTTCTTTGATGATGCGTGCTGTGCCATAAATATGTCTTAAAATAAATTTGGATTGCAAAAGTACTGTTTTTTAGATTTTGAAGTCTTTATTATTTAATATTTTCATCTTTTATTTCTAATTAATAATTAAGAACCACGGAATTAGGTTCGTATTGAATAGGCTTAATGGATATTTTCAATATTAAAAACAATCCAATCCATATATTCAATACACTATATTACAGATATTTATATATTTATAAAACATTTAATATAAAACGTTTTAAGTCCTTTTTTTCTCTTAATTGAATCCTAAAGGTTACTGAAGACAGATCATAATAAAAATTTTAGAATGAAAGATTATTCATACGTATTTAACGCTCATCCTACATTTATAGACAAGATGTATGAGAAATATGCTCTTGATGCAAACTCTGTAGAAGAAGGATGGAAAGTTTTTTTTCAAGGATTTGAATTTGGAAATGTTTCTGAATTAGAAAACGGAACCGCAACCAACGGGCAATCGAATAAAGTTCTACCCCAATCTCAGCTCAATAAAGAATTTAGTGTCTTATCAATCATAGAAGGCTTCAGAAGTCGCGGTCATCTTATCTCTACTACTAATCCTATAAGAACAAGACGAGACAGAAAGCCTTACTTAGATATCTCAGATTATAATCTAACAGATGCCGATCTCGAAGCCACATTCGTAGCCGGTAGTATAATCGGCTTGGGAGAATCTAAGCTTAAGGACATTATAGCTAAGTGCCAAAAAATCTATGGAGGTAATATCGGGTATGAATATGCTCACATAGAAAATAGAGAAAAGCGAACATGGTTACAGAAAAAAATAGAAGAAAGAAATCTTGAACCAGGCTTTGGTCATGATATTAAAAAGAAGAAGAGAATATTAGAAAAACTTAATGGCGCTGTTATATTTGAGAAATTCTTACATACCAAATATGTAGGCCAGAAAAGATTCTCATTAGAAGGCGGCGAGTCTACTATAGCAGCATTAGATGCGATAATCAACATGGGTGCTTCTGACAAAGTAGAGGAAGTCATCATAGGAATGGCACATCGTGGAAGACTCAATGTGTTAGCTAATATCATGGGTAAAACCTATGAACATATCTTTAATGAATTTGAAGGAGCTGCATTACCAGATCAGAGTTTTGGTGATGGAGATGTGAAATATCACTTAGGCTATTCGTCACAAGTTGAAACTCCAGACAAGAAAAAAATCCACTTGAAGCTTGTGCCTAATCCATCTCACTTAGAGGCTGTAGACCCCGTAGTAGAGGGATTCTCGAGAGCAAAAGCTGATATACTATATAAAAGTGATTATGATAAAATCCTTCCTATTCTTATCCATGGTGATGCAGCAATAGCTGGCCAAGGTGTCGTTTTTGAAACGGTACAGATGAGTCAGTTAGAAGGGTACTACACAGGAGGGACCATTCATTTTGTTATAAACAACCAGATTGGATTTACCACTGATTTTGATGATGCTCGATCTTCTACATATTGTACTGCTGCTGCGGGTATAGTACAAGCTCCAGTTTTTCATGTGAATGGTGATGATCCTGATGCAGTCGTATTTGCATGTGAACTAGCGACTGAGTACAGACAGAAATTCAACAATGATGTATTCATAGATATGGTCTGCTATCGTAAGCATGGACATAATGAAGGTGACGATCCTAAGTTTACGCAGCCAGAGATGTACGATTTTATAAAAGAGCACGATAACCCCAGAGAGACCTATGTCAAGAAGTTGTTATCAAGCGGCGAACTGGAACAAAAAATCGCAGAGGACTTAGAGAAAGATTTCTGGGATCTCCTCCAAGAGAGATTAGATCTGACTAAAGAAAAACCACTTCCTTACTCTTATCAATCGCCAGAAAAAGCCTGGCAATCTCTCAAGAGAAGTAATAATC
This sequence comes from uncultured Saprospiraceae bacterium, assembly GCA_964495785.1. Classification (GTDB taxonomy): domain Bacteria; phylum Bacteroidota; class Bacteroidia; order Chitinophagales; family Saprospiraceae; genus RFSX01. The sequence continues at coordinate 7,855 of CAZBXL010000104.1, forward strand.
CAAAAGACTTAGTATCTCCTAACACAGGAATACCGAAGACTAAGATTAATAAGATTCTTAAGCATATATCTAGTGTCCCAGAAGGCATGACTCCTCTATCTAAGGTGAATAGATTACTTAAGAATACTGACAAGTTACTCAAGGAAAATAATCTGGACTGGGCTTTAGCTGAGCTTATGGCATACAGCTCTATATTACTTGAGAATAAGAATGTAAGGATGAGTGGTCAGGATGTAAAGAGAGGGACTTTCTCACATAGGCATGCGATATTTAATGACGCAAAGACATTTAAGGAACATAATAGATTAGATAATATTGCTGACAAGCAGGGCAAATTCATGATATACAATAGTCTCTTATCAGAGTTTGCCGTATTAGGTTTTGAGTATGGTTACTCTCTTGCCAGTCCTAATGCATTAGTCATATGGGAGGCACAGTTTGGTGATTTTTATAATGGTGCTCAATCGATGGTCGATCAGTTTATTAGTGCTGCCGATAGTAAGTGGCAGCGTATGAGTGGTCTCGTGATGTTGTTACCACATGGATATGAAGGCCAAGGTCCGGAGCACTCAAGTGCCCGACTTGAGAGATTCCTTCAGATGACAGCAGAGTGGAATTTTACTATTGTAAATATGACAACACCTGCTAACCTATTCCATGTAATGAGAAGACAGCTTGCACTCAAAAGCAGAAAGCCTCTGATAGTCATGTCTCCTAAATCTATGCTGAGACATCCTAAAGCTGTATCACATAAGGATGAGTTTGCTACAGGTACAAAATTTGTCGAAGTCATAGATGACCCGGTCGTTAAGGCTAAAGACGTCAAGCGTCTACTTTTCTGTACAGGCAAATTATACTATGACTTATTAGCTGCACAAGAAGAAGGAAAAAGAAAAGATGTCGCTATCGTAAGAATAGAACAACTCTACCCTCTTCCAGAAGATCAGATCAATAAGATTCTTAAAAAATATAGCAAAGCAGAAAAATTCTGGGTACAAGAAGAATCTGCTAATATGGGAGCCTGGGATTACTTAATGAGATACTGGAGACATACTGATATTAATCTTATCTCTCGTAAAGCATCTGCGAGTCCTGCGACTGGTTTTAAGAAGATCCACGACCAGCAGCAAGCTGATATTGTAAAAACGGCATTAGGCTAAGAATAATACATAATGTTATAAGAGAGTAAATGACCAACTAAGGTTGTTTACTCTTTTTTTT
>CAZBXL010000105.1:0-9057 GCA_964495785.1 uncultured Saprospiraceae bacterium
TTTAAGCAAAGACAAGGATAATCATGGCAAGAATTGCAGGAACAGATCTACCTAAAAATAAAAGAGGTGTCATTGGTTTGACATACATCTATGGTGTAGGATCAACCAGAGCTAAGGAGATACTCACAAGAGTAGGATTAGATGAACACACTAAAGTCAATGACTGGAGTGATGATAATATCAAAGAAATCTCAAAACTACTCCAAGACGAATACAAAGTAGAAGGGGAGTTGAGATCAGAAATACAAACTAACATCAAGAGATTGATGGATATAGCTTGTTACAGAGGTCTTCGTCATAGAAAAGGATTACCAGTGAGAGGTCAGAGAACTCAGACAAATGCAAGAACGAGAAAGGGTAGAAAGAAAACTGTCGCTAATAAAAAGAAAGCTACTAAATAACTTATAGGCACATGGCAAAATCAAAGAAAAGAAAGATTAATGTTGAACCAGAAGGTCTTGCTTACATTCAAGCAAGTTTCAACAACATCATTATATCTATGACCAATAAAGCTGGTCAGGTTATTAGTTGGGGATCAGCTGGAAAAGCTGGGTTTAGAGGTTCTAAGAAGAATACTCCATTCGCAGCTCAACTTGCAGCTAAATCTGCAGCACAAGTAGCATATGATGCTGGTATGAGATATGCGGAAGTATATGTTAAAGGTCCAGGTTCAGGAAGAGAGTCAGCGATAAGAGCCATTGATGAGACTGGAATCAAAGTGACAAAAATCAAAGATGTCACGCCTTTACCTCATAACGGATGTAGACCTCCTAAAAGAAGAAGAGTTTAGGATTTTTTGCTAATCAATATTTTAAGAAAAGACAAACAGTCAATTATAAATGGCACGATATACAGGACCTAAGACTAAGAAAGCAAGAAAATTCGGTGAAGCAATTTACGGACCCGATAAGAGTTTTGAAAAAAGAAAGTATCCACCAGGCCAACATGGTAATGGTAGAAGAAGAAAACAAAACTCTAACTATGCCATCCAATTAATGGAAAAGCAAAAAGCTAAGTACACTTACGGAGTATTAGAAAGACAATTCAGAAATCTTTTTGAATCTGCAGCAAGAAAGTCTGGTGTAACAGGTGAAATTTTACTACAGTTCTTAGAAGCTCGTCTTGATAATATGGTCTACAGATTAGGACTTGCAAGATCAAGAAGAGGTGCAAGACAACTTGTAACTCACAAGCATATCTTAGTTAATGGGATTTTAACTAACATCCCATCTTATCACCTAAGACCAGGTGATGTAGTATCAGTAAGAAATAAATCAAGAAATTTAGAAGTTATCAGTAATGCACAACAAGCTTCAGCAACTGAAGTAAGAAAATGGGCTTGGATAGAATGGAATCCTGAAAGACAGGAAGGTACATTCCTTACCTATCCAGAAAGGTCTGCAATCCCTGAGAACATAAACGAGCAATTGATAGTTGAATTATATTCTAAGTAATCGATTGACTATCTCATTTTCTAATCTAATTTTTGCTTTAAAAAACCTACATATAAACTTATGAGTATTCTAAATTTTCAGAGACCAAATAAGATTTTATTAAGTAAAGCAGATGACTTTGATGGTTCATTTGAATTCAAGCCATTAGAACCTGGTTTTGGACAGACAATCGGAAATTCTTTAAGAAGAGTACTATTATCTTCATTAGAAGGTTTTGCAATATCAGCAATTAGAATCGCTGGAGTAGATCATGAGTTTTCTACGATTAAAGGAGTAGTAGAGGATGTCGTAGATATTATTCTGAATATTAAGCAAGTCAGGTTAAAGCCAGAAATAGACATGCCTGACATGGATGCTGAAAAGATATATCTTACGATTAGTGGTAAAGAACAGTTAACTGCTGCAGATATTGAATCTCATACTAATATATTCAAGATAATGAATCCTGATCTTGTTATATGTAACATGGACAAGTCTGTCAATCTTGAGATAGAATTAACTGTAACTAAGGGTAGAGGATATGTTCCTGCTGATGAGACTTTATCTAAAGATGCTCCCATAGGAGTTATACCGGTAGATGCTATCTATACACCTATCAAGAACGTAGCTTACAAAATAGAAAATACAAGAGTAGAGCAGAGAACAGATTATGAGAAGTTAGTTATAGATATCAAAACGGATGGTACAATACATCCAGAAGATGCAGTTAAGGAAGCTTCAAGAATATTGATTCAACACTTAATGCTTGTAACAGATGAGAATATTACATTTGAAAGTGAGAAGAATAGAGAAGACGATATTGTAGATGAGCACATCCTACATATGCGTAAGTTATTGAAGACACCACTTGAAGATCTTGATCTCTCTGTCAGAGCTTATAACTGTTTGAAAGCAGCTAAAATCAATTCATTAGGGGAAATGGTAAGATATGATACTAATGAATTATTAAAGTTTAGAAACTTTGGTAAGAAGTCATTAGTAGAGATAGAAGAACTACTTCAAAACAAAGGTCTTACTTTCGGTATGGATCTATCTAAATACAAATTAAACGAAGAATAATTTTTGATATTAGAATCGTATTGACTCAGTATAGCTGGATTCTATAGTTTTTTTAATTGCATATTACTTTTACATTAAAATAAGCAGGTCGATCAATATTTAATTAAGTAAAGGTGATGCACAAACATTAATTGTCATGAGACACGGAAAAAAGTTTAATTCATTAGGTCGTCAGCAAGGACACCGTAGAGCACTTTTAAGAAATTTATCAATTGCATTAATTGAGCATAAACGTATCAATACGACTGTCGCTAAAGCGAAGTCACTTAGAGTATACATAGAGCCATTAGTGACTAAAGCAAAGACTGATACGACACACTCGCGTAGAACTGTGTTCAGTTATCTACAAAATAAAGAAGCGATTAAGGAATTATTCAGTACTGTAGTAGGAAAAATAGGAGACAGACCGGGCGGTTATACTAGAATTATTAAAACTGGTTTTAGAAAAGGTGATGGTGCAGAAATGGCTATGATTGAGTTTGTAGATTTTAATGATGTATACGTTAACGGAAAAGTTGAAAAGAAAGGTGGTAGAAGAAGACGTAAAAAGAAAAGCTCTGGAGATACAGCAGCAGCTGCAACAGCTACTGCAGCAGCAGTAGCAACTAAGGGAGCAAGCGAAGAAGAATAAAGATTTTGAAAACCAACTATATATAGAGGCAGCAATTTTTATTGTTGCCTTTTTTTATGCGTATATAAAAGTGATTCATTCGTTATAGAAGCTTTCATATGATAGTATTACATTATATTTGCCCAACTCATTCCTAAATCAATTATGACTGAAACTCAAATTCAAGATGCAGTACTTCTCTTAGAAGACGGCACAGTATACCGAGGCAAAGCAGCAGGTATAAAAGGTATCGGAACTGGTGAGATTTGTTTTAACACCGGTATGACAGGCTACCAAGAGATATTCACTGACCCATCATATTTTGGCCAGATATTAGTTACCACTAATGCACACATAGGTAATTATGGAACAGCGAAAGATGATGAAGAATCTGAATCGGTACAGATTGCGGGTCTGGTGTGTAAGAATTTCACTAATGATTATTCTCGTCCAATGGCAGATTCTGACATTCAACAGTATTTTGAGAACAATAATATTGTATGCATATATCAATTGGATACAAGGGCAATAGTAAGGCACATAAGAGATAAAGGAGCCATGAATTGTCTTATATCCACTGATGAATTAGACTTAAATGTTTTAAAGGAAAAATGTAAAGACATCCCATCAATGTCTGGATTAGAATTAGCATCTAAAGTAAGTACTAAAGAGGTGTATACCTTAGGTGATGAAAATTCTGATTTAAAAATTGCAGTTCTTGATTTTGGAACAAAACGTAATATTTTGAATTGTCTTGTAGAGAGAGGAGCTCACCTGAAAGTTTTTCCTGCTAAAACGGATGCATCTGAAATATTAAAATTTGGTGCAGACGGATTCTTTTTGTCTAATGGTCCTGGGGACCCTTCTGCTATGGATTATGCTGTTGATACTATTAAAGCTTTATTGAAGTTGGATAAACCAATGTTCGGGATATGCTTAGGTCATCAGCTTTTGGCTTTGGCTAATGACATTCCAACATACAAAATGCACAACGGCCACAGAGGAATTAATCATCCTGTTAAGAATATGGTCACAGGATATTGCGAGATTACAAGCCAGAATCATGGGTTTGGTGTAAGTCCCGATGCGATCAAGTCAAGTGATCTCGTAGAAGTAACCCATATGAATCTTAATGATGATACTATAGAAGGAATTAAGGTAAAAGGCAAACCTGCTTTTTCTGTCCAGTATCATCCGGAGTCATCACCTGGACCACATGATTCAAGATATTTATTTGATCAGTTTATAGATTCGATTAAAGAACATAAAAATTAGAAACGTGAGTATATTAGTAGACATCGTAGCAAGACAAATTTTAGATTCGAGAGGCAATCCGACTGTCGAGGTGGAGGTTGTCACATCCAGTGGTTTTATGGGAAGAGCCGCAGTACCATCAGGAGCATCCACCGGTAAGTATGAGGCTGTAGAATTAAGGGATGGAGACAAGAGTGTGTATCTTGGTAAGGGTGTAACGAAGGCAGTAAATAATGTCAACGAAGCTCTACAAGATAGATTAATAGGCTTGGATGTCTTAGATCAAAGGCTCATAGACGATATGATGTTAGAATTAGACGGAACAGATAATAAGTCTAAATTAGGTGCTAATGCCATATTGGGTGTGTCGCTTGCAGTAGCTAAAGCAGCAGCTGAAGAATCAGGACAGTCACTCTATAGATATATAGGTGGTGTCAATGCGCATACATTACCAGTCCCTATGATGAACATACTAAATGGCGGATCTCATGCGGATAATAGCATAGACTTTCAAGAATTTATGATTGTTCCTGTAGGCGCAGAGACTTTTTCTCAAGGTCTACGAATGGGAGTAGAGGTATTTCATAATCTGAAGAAAGTACTTCAGTCAAAAAACTACTCGACTAATGTAGGTGATGAAGGAGGATTTGCTCCTAATATTAAGTCAAATAAGGAAGCTGTAGAAATTGTACTACAGTCCATAGAGGCAGCGGGATACAAGCCAGGAGAAGATTTGATGATAGCTATGGATGCTGCGGCATCAGAGTTCTATAATGCAGAAGAAAAAGTATATCACTTTCATAAATCAACAGGAGAAAAACTGACGTCATCAGAAATGGTAGATTATTGGAAAAATTGGACTGAAAACTATCCAATATTTTCTATCGAAGATGGTTTAGACGAAGATGATTGGCCAGCTTGGGCAGCTATGACAAAGGCTATTGGGCATAATACACAACTGGTCGGTGATGATCTTTTTGTGACTAATACAAAAAGACTACAGAGAGGTATTGATGAAAAATCAGCTAATTCAATATTAGTGAAGGTCAACCAAATAGGATCTTTAAGTGAGACGATAGATGCAGTATCTTTAGCTCATAATAATGGATTTACTTCAGTTATGAGTCATAGATCCGGCGAGACAGAAGATACTACAATTGCAGATCTAGCTGTGGCATTAAATACTGGACAGATAAAGACAGGGTCAGCTTCTAGAAGTGACAGAATAGCAAAGTATAATCAGCTACTCAGAATAGAAGAAGAATTGGGTTCGACGGCGTATTATCCTGGTAAATCTATTTTGAAAAAGGCTTAACAGCACAGGCTTTGGGACATATATATCTTAGCTTTTTGATATATTTGTTCTTCGAACGGAGTTTTAACGAATCTCTACTCGTACATCCAACACTTACATGATATAGAACATTTTTGTATTGTATTTATAAAATTGTAATTACGATGGATCGTTTTATTGATAATTTTTCATTTAAGGAGATAAACTGGCTTAATAAATATTCCGTTGTTATAGTCCTTTTTGTAGTATGGTTGAGTTTCTTCGATAAGTTTAGTCTTATTACTCAATATAAATTGAGTAGAACACTCACTGAACTTGAGGATAAGAAAGCAGAATATGAAGAACAACTTGAGATCGCAATCGAGGATAAGGAAATATTGAAGCAGAATATGGAAAAGTTTGCCAGAGAAAAATATTTAATGCACAAAGACAATGAAGAGGTCATCGTGCTAAAAAAAACCGAAAAAAAGTAATAACCAATGAGCGTATTAGTCAATAAAGACTCTAAGATTATTGTACAAGGGATAACTGGTACTGAAGGTAGCTTCCATACCTCTCAAATGATAGAGTATGGTACTCCTGTAGTTGGTGGTGTAACACCTGGTAAAGGAGGTCAAGATCACTTAGGTGTCCCAGTATTTAATACAGTAACGGAAGCGGTAGACAAAGTAGCAGCAGATACTTCTATCATTTTTGTCCCTCCACCATTTGCTGGAGATGCTATTATGGAAGCTGCAGCAGCTGGTATAAAAGTGATTATCTGTATAACTGAAGGAATACCTGTCCAAGATATGGTTAAGGTCAAAGCCTATATTGATGATATAGATTGCAGATTAATCGGACCTAACTGTCCAGGTGTAATGACACCAGGAGAAGCTAAAGTAGGCATCATGCCAGGATTTATTCATAATCCAGGAAGAATTGGTATCGTATCAAGATCAGGTACTCTTACATATGAGGCCGTAGATCAGGTAACCAAAGCAGGTATGGGACAGTCTACGTGTATAGGTATAGGAGGAGATCCTATCCCAGGCACAACGACTAAGGATGCAGTAAAGCTTCTTATGAATGATCCAGATACAGAAGGCATTGTCATGATAGGGGAGATAGGTGGTAATATGGAAGCCAATGCAGCTAAATGGATTAAGGAAAATGGTACAAAACCAGTTGTAGGATTTATCGCAGGACAAACTGCACCTGCTGGTCGTACAATGGGACACGCCGGTGCTATCGTTGGTGGTGCTGAAGACACTGCAGAGGCAAAAATGAAAATTATGGCAGAATGCGGAATTTCTGTTGTCAATTCTCCCGCTGATATCGGAGCCACTATGGCAAAGTTATTAGGTAAAGCACTTCCTAAGTCAGCTGCTGAGATAAAGAAAATGTTAGAGCCAGAATTAGTAGAATATGCTAACTCTTTGGGTATAAAAGCACACGTAGATGATCTTAAGCAAGACACGCTAAATAAAGTGCTTAACAAATTAGGTATTTCATAATCGAGTACTAATTAGACAAAAAAGATTTTAAAAGAAACTCCTTGACTTAATCAAGGAGTTTTTTTTGTGCACATACCACCGTTAGTTTACATTAAAATATGTATTATTTGGGATCGTATTATCATCAAACGTAGAAGTTAACTAAGCTCATTTTAGTCCACAAGACCCAGCATCCTTCCTGAATTTTTATCAAAATTCAGTGGATTAAACGTTAATTTTTAAACTTTAACATTCTGGTTAATTTTAATATGTATCTAGCTGATAGTCAGTGTTATGCAATAATTACCTAATTGTAATGCAAAGACATATTAATTTTTATAGCAATGCGTAAAGTATTGAATATAAGGATAGTATGATTATTGTACTTCATTTGGCATAGAAAAATGTCTTTCATATGAATGTACAAGAAATACTTCGACTAATATCCCTAAGCCTCATATCTTATCTCATAGGAACACAAGCACTCATAGCGCAGTGTGAAACTCCAGAAGATAATAATTGCGGTATGGCCATTAGCCAATATGATAATGTTGTCATCGGGGAAGTATCAGGCGATGCTGGACAATCAGATGGATGTAATGATGGTATCCTTGAAATAGTAGGACCACCAGGAACAAATATTGGTTGTATGTTAGCAACCAATTCTGAATGGGCAGTTCTCATTCCAGCTAATACATTAATTCCCGCCGATGGTGTATTTCTAATAGCATGCAGTTCTGATCCAACAGGAAATTGCGGAGTAGGTCTCACGAGTAGTACGAATGGTCTCATAGCTAATGGTGTTGAAGGTGATTTTACTTCTGGATTCATAAGTGAAATAGATCTTGATGTTTGTAATTCTTCGAATAGTACTTTTTATGATCCTGCTGCGACAGGATTTACAATAGATAATAGTTCTGGATCTGATGGTGATCAGATTATGTTATTTAGACCTAATGGGACACCACATGATGGCGTCTATTGGGGTACATCTAATATGACTTCTTCTGGGGCAACTACAGTGGGAGGTTCTTCTGGTAATGCCGATCATGTTACAATAACAATATCAGGACAGACATACACATTAGGTGATAACGATGGAGATGGTATCGTCAATAATAATCCAACTTCTGTAGCTAATGGAAGAGGTGATGGAGGCGATGCTACTGCAGTTCCATTATTACCTACTAGTATGGATTGTCCATGTAATACACCAAGTAGTCCAGGAACCTTTACAATCCCATCACTTGATGATCCAAGTGGTATTTGGTTTAATTCTAATGTGACTACTCCTAATTTAAAAGGATGTAATTCTTCGATTATCAGATTAGATCCAGGAACAAGTGCTGGTGGACAGAATGCGTCTCCTTCACATACAGATGGGGAAGTAGAAGATTCAGCTATTAATCCTAATGGGTCTAATATGGACAGTGGTTCAGCTCCAGGGATTACTGGCGATTTTGGAGAAACGACTATAACAAGTGAGGGTTTTACACCGAGTTCTTATACACCTACATCATGCGGAGATCCTGCAGCCGAATGGTCATATACAGATCATCCGACACCAGGACAAGCTAATGATGATCCGACCTTTGTATTTTATGCAAGCACGGATCAGCAGTGTACGGTAGGTGATATGGTGACATTTACTGTAGAAATATATAATTATCAAAATGTATCTGATAATACTGATGTGTTCTCAGGTACGAATAATGAGCAGACGGGTTCTTATGTCTTTGATCCTATTACAGGTTCTCAGGTGACATGGGATACGTACACGGTATCTGCAGAGACAACGACGATGACTTATACAACCACATTGACGTCTACAGGTACATTTGATTTTGGTTTAGTTTGGGATGATTTTTCCAATTGTTGTGGTACCACTGGCTTACCGAATAGTCAAGCGAG
>CAZBXL010000106.1:0-8844 GCA_964495785.1 uncultured Saprospiraceae bacterium
TCGACTGTAGGAGATAGAAACCCACCGATGCTTTTTTTATCGCTTGTTAAGTCCATCAGTTGAGATGTCTTGCCAGTTTGGATAGCTTGCGAGAGTATATATATCATAACTTCGGGTTTTTAAAATGAATGGTATACATGATGACCTTGTACACGAAATCTTGTATACCCTTAGAGTTTTTCCACGCATAGTGGACTATGTATCTCATGTAAGGAATAATATTAAATACATCATCGACTTCAGTTGAAATTTGGGATTTTTTATTACTCAGATATTTTTTGATATAATGTAAAAGTATGGGAGAAATTAAAAAATACCATAAGCCTATTACAATCAATGTACGAGCAAAAATATACAAGGCATGGGAGTAACTATTACTCAGTTGTCCTGTTGCATAAAGCACCAGTATTATTATGAGTGCAATCAATACTGACAAATAGATAAATCGCCATCGGCCTTTCTTTTTTTGATTAGGACCGAAAGAGGCTCTTTCCTCTACATCGATGATGTACTCATTATTATTTGTAGATTTTTCTATCTTCTTAATCAGTGTATGTATTCTGAATCCGAGAATTATACCTGCAACTGTATACATAGAAATGTAAGTTGTGATAGCTGCATTAGATGAATCAAATGGAATGAGGTAGCCTAAGTTTTTGCTTATCCATTGACCTAAAGCATCTATAGCTTCCCAGATAGATTTTCCGTAAAGGATGGTCAGTGAAATAATTTTTTGCATAGCAGATTCTACTAGACCTAATGTCGTAAGCATAATAATAGTCCACTTCTGTATTCCGATGTAGTGATAAAGGACCCCGGCTAATAGTGCTTGAAAGCTAACAGCAAAATATGCACTGATCATAGAGTGTGGACTCACGAGCATTTTTACGATAAGAACAATAATGAGAGATTTGATAATGGTTGTCCATACATTATCTGCATAATAGCAGATAAGAGTGATGATCAGCATTGCGATACTGCCAACCATAAGCCCAGTAAAGGGAGACTTAAAAGCATGGAGGATGCCGCCCAATCCTGATTCGGTCAATGCCCAAAGTGCAGTCAGTCTCTGGATGACGGTACTGTTGAGATATGTGTTTTTGTTACTAATAACTGTCTATTAAGAATGCTGATTTGTTATATACCTGATTATCGGTTATATTAGGGAATACAAATATGATGAAAATATTATGGCTAGTTATCAATTAAATATTAATGGCACTCAGCATACAGTAGAGGCAGATTCTGATACTCCGATACTATGGGTGCTCAGAGATAATCTCAATCTTGTAGGAACAAAGTATGGTTGCGGTATTGCTCAGTGTGGCGCATGTACGATACACCTGGATGGAACCCCAGCACGAGCATGCTCAGTGCCAGTATCCTCAGTTGCAGATAAGAAAATAACGACCATAGAAGGCTTGTCAGATAATGGCGACCATCCTGTACAGCGAGCATGGAAGGAGCATGACCTGCCTCAGTGTGGTTATTGTCAGGCAGGGCAGATAATGTCAGCGGCAGCCCTACTTGCAGAAAATCCAAGTCCAACTACATCTGAGATTGAAGACAGTATGTATGGTAATCTCTGCAGGTGTGGGACATATACGAGAATCAAAAAAGCCATCGTTACAGCATCTAAGTACTAATCATATTTACAAAGAAAAATTATGACTGATAATACATATAAAAAAACACGTCGAGATTTCCTTAAGCTGTCTGCAATCTCAGGTGGTGGTCTTCTCATAGGATTTAATTACATCGGATGTAGGGCAGATACTGCGCCTATAGAAATAGTCAAAGCTATGCCGAGTCAATGGATTGATTTTGACGCGTATATTAAGATAGGAGATACGGGACGTGTAACGATCTTCTCTACTAATCCTGAGATAGGTCAGAATGTTAAGACATCTATGCCTATGATCATTGCTGAAGAATTAGAGGTGGCATGGCGAGATGTTATTGTAGAACAAGCGCCATTAAATACGGAGTGGTATAAGCGACAAGTCGCAGGAGGTAGTCAGAGTATCAGGCAAGGGTGGGAAGTTCTGCGCCAAGCAGGTGCTAAGGTCAAAAGTGTGCTGGTACAATCTGCAGCTAATCTATGGGAAGTAGATGCATCAACACTATCAGTACATGAAGGTATCGTTAGTCATGATGATGGTAGAACGATAAGCTATGGTGAGCTGGCCATGGCAGCATCAGATCTGAATATACCAGAAGAAGTCACACTCAAAGATCCCAAAGACTACAAGATCATAGGCCACAGTAAGACAAATGTCGACATGGATGGGATACTGACCGGTAAGCCTCTTTTTGGTATAGATTACGTCGCAGACGGTATGGTATATGCGGCGATGGTACGTCCTCCATCTTTTGGGCAAGTTCTTGTCAGTTATGATGACTCCGCAGCCAGAGTTATTAATGGTGTGAATGATATAATTAAGATCGAAGATAAGATTGCTGTCATTGCTGATAATACTTGGGCAGCTATGAAAGGTGCTAAAGCCATTAATGCGAAATGGAAACAAGAGGGTAGAGCTGAAGATTCCGCATATCATTCTGAGATGTTATTAGATGCACTAAGTAAAAGGTCTGCAGAGCCAAGAAGAGTTGATGGGGATATAGATAAAGCTATCGCCGAATCTGATCAAGTGATAGAGAGGATATATGAAGCACCATTTCTTCCACATAACTGTCTGGAACCAATGAATTTCTTTGCTGATGTTACAGGTGACAAAGTAAACCTAACTGGTCCGATACAGACGCCTGAGTGGACAGAGACACGTATTTCTGAATTATTGGGTAGGGATAAGAAAGATATCCATATCAATATGACGCGAATGGGTGGGGGATTCGGTAGGCGACTCTATGGTGACTTTGCATTAGAAGCTGCCGCCATATCTGATAAGATTAGAAAACCTGTTAAATTAACATTTACAAGAGAAGATGATATGACTGCGGGAACTTACAGGCCTGCTTCGGCATATAAGTTCGTCGCTGCTATTAAGGATAATAAGATAACGGGATATCATCTAACTGAAGCATTTTTTAATGGAATGATGTTTGGTCAGATGCCAAGTAACTTTCCTTGCGGTGGAGTGGATAACTATAGAGTAGATTGTCACAATCTCGAGACCAATATCACGACGGGTGCTTGGAGAGCACCGTATGCTAATTTTCTGGCATTTGCTGAGCAAGCCTTTTTTGACGAGCTGGCAACTGAGTTAAATGTGGACCCTGTACTATTGAGATTAGAGCTATTAACTAAAGCAAAAAGTACAACTGCAGAAGAACCATTGAGTTATGAGCCAGAAAAAATGATTGGTGTTATAAAATTAGCTGCAGAAAAATCTGGTTGGAGAAATAGAGGAGATAGGCATCTTGGGTTTTGCGCCTACTATTCTCATAATACCTACGTCGCTGAGGTAGCTGAAGTTGTCCGTGTCGATAACGAACCACGTATTAAAAAAGTTTATTGCGCTATAGACTGTGGTATTGTTATCAATCCTAAAGCCGCTCTTAATCAAATAGAAGGAGGCATTATAGATGGTATCGGTCATGCCATGTACGGTGACTTTAGTTTTAAAAATGGTAGAGGCGAATCTGATAACTTTAATCAATTTAGATTAATACGTATATCTGAAGTCCCTGAAATCGAAGTCCACTTTGTAGAGTCATTCAATGATCCTACTGGCTTAGGCGAACCGACGTTGCCACCTGCAGGGGGTGCTATTGCTAATGCACTATATTCTGCAACTGGTAAGCGATTCTATAAGCAGCCTTTTGTCAAGGAGATGGAGGTGTTGGGGTGATAATTGAAGAGTAATATGTTTCGGCTTTAGAGGATTTCAAGAGAGAGGATCAATCAAATCATTTGACAATAGTCATTCAGTAGATTTTAAATATGGTCATAATTCGGCAAAATTGTTTATATTTATAATAATCAAAATCAATACGCTATGCTCAACGAAGAAGTAAGAAAAATAATGACCCAAGACCCAGTCATTGCATCTCCCAATCAAACAGTTAAGGAAATAACAGAATTAATGACTTCTCATGCATTGCAACAAATTCCTGTTGTAGATGATGGTAAGTTGATGGGGCTAATTACATCTTATGATCTATGGAAGCATCAAAGTATGAATGAAGTGAATGATTCAGATCAAGTCAAAGATGTCATGACCTCTAATGTACTTGTCATAAGACCAAAGGACAAGGTAGGTACAGCTGCTGAGTTATTCATTGATCGAAGATTTAAAACCCTTCCTGTCGTTAATTTAGATAATGAACTGAAAGGTGTCGTTACAGCTTTTGATGTTATAAAGCATGTATTCAAAAAAGAATATCCGAATCCAATATTGTATAAAGAGCAGCTAAAGTAGCATTGAGTTGTTTTTTGGAAAAATTAATAAAATAGGCATTGAATTTTCAATGCCTATTTTTTTGCTCATTATTTTATATCGTATCTTTTTTTAAGATAGTTATTGCATCTATCTATTGAGCTTATTAAGAATACTATTGATACTATCTCTCCATTCTGTCTGTACGGCAAGCATTTCTTTGTCAGGAATAGAAAACCTTTTTTTAGAATGATCACCATTACATTGGCTATGATCGTGTTGGAGTCCTTCTATTTCTATCATATTGGACTTGTACTGTTCTAACTTAAGTTTGAGTTTTTGTTGTTCTGCTGTTAGATTATTACTGAGTTGTGTCTCTATTTTCTTTATGCTACTGAGTCCTTCTTTTTGTATTTCAAAGGCTTGCTTTAATTCCTCTGATACAGGAGGATGGTCATGTTTGCATGATATTGAGAGAAATGTAAAACTGAAAGTTGCGCAAAGAATAAAAATTTTCATCTTCGATTTTTTAATTATTAGTGTAGCTCTTGACAGCATATTTTAGAACATCCATCGCTTCTTGTTGATCTTTTATGCCCAAGGATTCCATTTCGTTGGCACCCTTGTAATTAGAGAACCATGTTTCTATAATAGTAATGACTCCAGGATAGGTTTTATTTAGTTCTTTAATGTTTCTGATATCACTGAATGTCCCCGACATAGGCACCGCTATTAATTTGTCATCTTGTTCTCCGTTATCTAATAGGCTCAGCATTCCTACAAGGTGACATTTAGTAAGTTGTCCCCTCTCAATACGTTCGCCTAATATTATGATGTCGAGAGGGTCTCCGTCACCACCTTTATCCAGTGGTAATACTGAGGAAGGAATCATTCCGTAATTAGCAGGGTAGGCGAGGTAGTTGATGTTTCTTGGTACGCCATCTACCTGAGAATGTTTGATCTTCATATCTTCTTTATCGACCTCATATTTGGCATGTGTGCCTACCGGTATTTCTATATAAGCATTTATTGTATTGTCATCGTTTATTGCAACTTGGTCAAAGTTGATGACTTGGTCGCTTACAGAATTTTTGTTTTCTTTTATCGCGGTATTTTCTTCGGCGTGATGGGTTTGGTTATTTGTGCTTTCTTTTTTGCAAGACTGGCTTATGAGTATTGTCGTGGATAGAACTGTGAGGATCAGGAATAGTCTCATATTAATTGAGTGACTTTTTATAATATGCTTTGATTTCTTTGGGACAGACGTTCTTCTTGTATTTTATAAATGAAATCAAATTGACGAGGTTCACTTTGAGATAAGAATTGTCTCGATATTTTCGAGCAGATACAGTGGCAGGATTTTTTATTATAGTAAGTCTCTCCTTGTTATGGCGAAGTCTTTCTATCATTTCAAAATCTTCCATTATTTCTAACTCTTCTTTATATCCACCATATTGCTCAAATAAGTCTCTTCTAAAAAACTGACATTGGTCTCCTCCTCCAGCAAATATTCCATTCAGCTTTGTAAAGTATTCATTAATCTTCAATAGTGGCGAAGATGGATTAAACTTATAACAAAAGAATCCAGTTTTATAGCCCTTAGTGAATTCTTGGCTTATGAGTTTTTCAAAATCTGCAGGTGGTCTAACATCGGCATGCAAGAAGAGGATGGTATCTCCCTTACCCATAGCTGCACCTTCGTTCATTTGTATACTTCTTCTCGCAAATTCAGACTTTAAGTATGTAATATCGTGCTGCTGACATAACTGAGATGTATTATCCGATGACTGAACACTGTCTACAACGTATATCTTAGTAGTATTAGATGTATGATCCTTAAGAAACGGAAGAAGCTCTAAAAGATTCTCCTTTTCATTGAGTGTCGGGATTATTATATCTAAATTCATGAATTTTTTAAGGATTTTATTTCCATAAATCAATACGATGATAAAAGTAATATTAGTTTTCTTAAGCATAATGACGGGAAGCTCACAAATTATATCTGCGCAAACTTCTTCCGACGTAGATTATAACTTAGTATCAGAGAATCTACTCAATGCTATTAAAAATGGTGAAGAAACGACTAAGTACACCAATATATTAGAAACGACGAGCTTAGAAGAATTAGAAAATGGATTGACGACTGATGACGAGAAGTATGCTTTCTGGATTAATATCTATAATAGTTATATCATTCTCATATTAGATGAGCATCCGGAATATTATGAAGATCGCAAGAAATTTTTTAAAGAACCATATATCATGATCGGTGGTGAGAAAGTGGCTTTTGCGGATATAGAACATGGTATTATCAGAAAGTCTCAATGGGATCTGGGTTTAGGTTTAATTAGAAAGCCATTTCCTGGAAAGTGGGAAAGAAAATTACGTGTCGACGAAAGAGATTACAGAGTGCATTTTGCCCTTAATTGTGGAGCGAAGGCATGCCCGCCTGTGACGGTGTATGATCCTATAAATTTAGACAAGCAACTGTGCTATCAGATGGAGCAGTATCTCGATAGTCATACCACCTATGACGAGGATAAAAATGAAGTTTCTACAACGCCACTCTTTTCATGGTTTAGAGGTGATTTTGGATGTAAGAAAGGAGTCAAAAAAATTCTTGCAGAACAAGATTATGTTCCTTCTCAAAAAGTAGGTCTCAACTTCATAGGTTATGATTGGACTTTAGATATTGATAATTTTGTAGAGACGCCTTATGGCAGGTAATCTGGTCTTTATTGATTTAGAAAGCTTCGTTTGCAGTTAGGTATATATTGAATGTCTCACCGTAGGCGAAGTCAAGTCTAAATCTTGTTTTTTCTACTTTGTCAAATTCATATCGGATTCCGAGTCCATAACTCCACTTAGGACTATACTGTGTTATATTATCCAAGTTGTCAGGGACATATGTAGAGCTGATAAATGTAGCTCCCTTAAATCGACCCTTGATTGGAAATCTTAATTCTGTCTGCAGGTTAAGAATATTATAATTTATAAATCTTCTGTCACTGTAACCTCTTGCGACAGAAGGAGTACTGATGTAGGGCAGATCAAAGAAAGGTGAACTATCGCTCGCATGCGAACCAAAAAATTGACTGGCGATAACGAAATCTTTTTTAATGGAGAAAAAATATCTTGCATCAATAATATATTTCCAATAGTCAAAGTCTGACCAAAGAAAATCTATACTTTTCTCATATCGTAGTTCTGCATATAGACCTTTGGAAGTGGAGAGTACATTATCACGATTGTCATAGAATACATTGAGCAACAGATTTAATTTCTTCCCGCCTTCCACGCCTATAGGTTGAGTGATTATGAGTAGGTCTGAACTATCGATACTGGTGATATTAAAATTATCATATTTAAATCCAGCCCCAAAAAATAAATTGTCAATATCTGATCGAGAATAATTGAAATCAATACGAGGGAAGGTTACATCATAATTTCCTAAATCTGATTCTAAGGAGTTATTACCGATACCGTAATAGTTATAGAAATATTTGTAAAATCCTAACTCACCTTTATATCGTATTTTGTTTTCGTCTTTGTATATCTCAAATGGAACGTACAACAAGATTTGATTCTTTAGAGTGTAAGCGGCACTGTATATAATCTGAGAAGGTCGGCTCGCCATTGACTCTCCGTCCAGTCTGAATGTCGTTATACCTGTAACACCAAAAGCTAAGCCCGTCTCTGGCAAAAAGAAGAGAAAAGGAAGTATCGTGTTTTTGACACCCGTTGTATCATGTACTGTAGTGTCTTTGACCTCAGAATTTATTTCTATTGATTGGCACAGGCCATGATTCGATAAAAGTATCGAGCCGATAAAACTTAAAAGGAGTATAATTTTTAACTGCACATGTAAATGTAACTATCCTTAATAAGATTTTAATATTAAAGATTTAATATCGAGACATTATACTATTGTACGACTTAAGCTATAATATTTTATCAGGTTTGTCATAGAGTAGTTTCTACTCGATTCTGTACCATATTTGGTTTCTGCCTAATAATGAGAAACCGATGTAACCTCTCACATTGAGTTGGTCATAGTTTTTATCTTCAAACCAAAATTTACATTTGTAAGTTTTTCCACTTTCAGGATCTAAGATATTGCCACCACTCCATTCGTTATCGCTATCTTTTTTCATATCCCAAATGACATCCATACCTACGAGCTTTTGACCTTTTTTATCTCCTGGGCATACAGCACATATCTTATCTTGAGGTGATAATAGCAGCTTACTTATCTTCCCATAGAGCATATCATTTTTTTCATAGATATCTATATAGGATTTTGCAACTCCAGTTTCATCATCTATTGTTTTATAGGTTCCTATGACTGACTGACTCATCAGATTGCATATTGATATGGTACAGATTATACAGAGAGTGGTGAGATATTTCATGATGTTGATTTATACTTTATACAAAAATAGTGTAATAATTGTTTTGTCATTACGTCTCTGTAAGCTGTCTATATTTCACCAATAGTATATAT
>CAZBXL010000107.1:0-8475 GCA_964495785.1 uncultured Saprospiraceae bacterium
GGTCTGTTTTAGCGAATTGTCTTTCGTCAGAAAACTGACCTCGGGATTATAATTAAGAATCTTGCTTAGCGAATACTTTCTGAAGCAATGACGTCGTACGTTGCGATACATCAGATCTTATACCTTCTTCCTTGACCTCAATGAGATCAAATAATCCGTATAATGCTTTTGTATTGATATGATCCGATAGGTCAGGATTAACTTTTGTTATAAATGGGATCTTGTTGTACGCATTAACAGCATCAGCCCATAATGTAGATACACCAAATGAGCTAAGAGAATTATCCAATACAGGTTTGAATTCTGAATAGAGACTGTTATAAGTTCTATCATGCAGATATTGTGTAGCTGCATCTTTCTCTCCCATCAGAATATTAGTCGCATCGTTAAATGTAATTCCTCTGACAGCATCTAAGAATATCGGTCCTGCTTTCTTAGCGGCATCTTCTGCGGCATGATTTATTTTCTTAAGTAGCTCTTCTTCGAGATTACTGAATCCAGGTATGATTTTTAATTTATCGACGACAGTGTTAGCTTCTTCTGGAAGAAATATTTTATAAGGGGATGCGTAGTAGCCATCATCAGCAGATAGATAACTGACACTGCTATCAACACCGAATTCTAAGGCTTCCTTTAGTCCATTAGCGATGTCAAGATTAGATAATGTTCCACTCGAGTTGACTGCATCGAGTACTGATTGTAAGTCCTTAGGATCACAAGAAACTAATCCTAATACCATAAAGAAATATATAAATGCCTTTTTCATAAGTTAATGTTAATTCAGATTTTTGATAAAATTAGTAATATAAAAACGTATTGTCTCTCCTTTTAAGACTTATAGATTCCTTAAAGTCTCATTAATCGTTACTGTTTATTTTTTTTAGTGTTATTTAAATATTAATGCTTGACTATTCTTGATCTTAGGACATACATTTGTGAATCAAATTATGAGTACCATTTAATAATATCCGTATGAGAGAGATAATTTATACCATTGCTTTTCTATTTTTTTATGTCAGTCTATATAGTCAGTCATCAGATATCCGTAAGGCAAATAAAGCTATGTCTAAGTATTGGGCAGAGCCTACGATAGAGCAGTTAGAAAAGACGACAGAGATCATCGATCAGATATTTGAGAATGAAAGTGCTGCCACAGATCGCTCAGCGCTATATCTTAAGAGTCAGTTATTGACTGCACAGCTCACCAATGAGGACTTTGACGATTCAGAAAATTACGAAGACTTTCTCGATGATATTGTCAGCACATATAATAAGGCACTTGTGTATGATGAGCAGAATCAAAACCGCTACCATATACTGAAGAATCTATTTTCTGTCAAAGATGCCCTGACAACAGCTGGCTCTACTTATTATCTGGAAGAGGATTTTCAGAAGGCACTTAAGTATTACGATGCAGCCTCTCGTATAAATGAAGTCGAAATCAAATTTCCAAGAATTGCGAGACCTGATACATCTACCATATATTCTACAGCTGTGATGGCAAGCCTTGCAGGTGAGGATGAAGTTGCGATGAGATACTTTGAGAGAGTCGTAGAGTTAGGATATTATAGGCAAGACGCTTACGATCAACTTATCAATCTGTACAAGAAAAATAAGTATGACGTCAAAGCAAAAAAAATGGAAATCGAAAAGAAAAAAGCCTTCCCTCCTGAGCAGAACGATTAGATACAGATCAGCAAGAATATGAAAATTACAGATGCTGCAACTAAAGATCTTTACTACGAAGCACTTGTAAATAGAGATTCTAAATATTTAGGTACGTTCTATGCCGCAGTCAAGACGACTTCGATATTTTGTATACCGACATGCAGTGCTCGGAAGCCACTCGCAAAGAATGTAGAATACTACACCACGAGCCAAGAAGCAATTCAAAACGATTATAGAGCTTGCAAAAGATGTCACCCACTCCAGAGTCAATCTTGATTCTGTACTGTATGGTGATCCTTCATTTTTTTTAAAGAGAATCCTTTGCGATATATTTACTTTTAAAGTGATCATTAAGCTTTATATTTAATAGTGATTACTTTTGAAAAATTGTCATTTATAGGTTAATTTCATATTATAAATTTATTTAATACGTAATAATGGAGAAATTTGATGTAACTTTAGAAATCCCTGTAGAATGGAGGAATATTGATGCCGCTCATCATGTCAATAATGTGGTGTATCTTCAGTGGGTAGAATCTGCGAGAGTTACTTATTTCTTACAGATTAATGAAGGACAACTCACAAGCCCTGACGATATAAGTCCGATCGTAGCATGGCAAGATTGCAAGTATATTAGACCAGTATCATTTCCAGATACTGTTATAGTAGGAGTCAAGAAGCAAGAGATATTAGATGATAGGATTGTCTTAGAAACTAAAATATTTAGTCAGAAAGATAATCGCATTGTCGCTATATCAAAACAGCATATTATGCCGTACAATGTTAAGGCAAAACAGAAAGCAGATATTCCATTGAACTGGCGCTATAATGAAATATAAAATTGCAAAAAGATGTCATTAAGAATTCTGAGTTTATTTTTTGTCATTCATATCAGTGTATGTCTAAGTGCTCAGCACTGCTCCACTGATCATGCCCATCTTCAAAAAATAAAGACTAACCCAGATTTCAAAGACAACAGAGATAAGATCAAATCTGCCATTTCAGAATACACAAGCAAAGAGTTAAGAGGTGATACGATAGTTATTCCAGTGGTATTTCACATATATCATAATGGTGACGCTCTCGGTATACAAGAAAATATTACTGATGAACTTATCCTTGCCCAGTTAGATCAGATTAATAAAGATTTTCGCAGAAATAATGATGATGCCAGCATGACGCCTGCAGCGTTTCAAGGACTTGCAGCTGATACCAAGATAGAGTTTTGCCTTGCAGAATTAGATCCTGATGGTATAGAGACAACAGGTATATTGAGAAATCATATTAACACCTTATCGAATGTCAGTGAGAGTGATTGCTGGACAACAGATTATATAGATCAGAATTTTGTAAGTCCTACGATCTGGGATAGAGATTTTTATCTGAATATTTACTCCATACTAAGTATTGATAATTTTGCGAATGGAAACTGCGAGTTTTTTGCTTCCTTAGGTTATGGGCAATTTCCTGGCGGGCCAGCATCCACTGATGCTGTCGTATTAGCTTTTTTCACTATTGGTTCAGAAGGTATGCCTAATCCATTACAACCTCAGTTTAATGGTCGGACCGCGACACATGAGATCGGACATTGGTTAGACTTAGAGCATCCATGGGGTAGTAGTGCCGGGAGTTGTAATCTTGATGATGATGTCTCTGATACACCTGCACAATTCTCTCCAGATTTTGGATGTCCTGCATTTCCAGTATTTGATAACTGTACAAGTACAGGCGACGGGATTCTGTTCAGCAACTTTATGCAGTGGTATGATGATGATTGTCTTAATATGTTCACCACAGGTCAGAGTGATAGAATGCGAGCACTTATAGAAGTAGCGAGGCCTTCTTTGTTAGAATCCGCTTGCGGCGCTGGAGTTTTGTCTATTGATAATAATTACGAGCTGAGAGCCTATGACAATGATAGAGAACATATAATCGAATGGACTATATCTGATATCGAGAATACAAGTGAGGTTATTCTCGAGTATGGAAGATCAATAGATGCCTTCTCTAATCTCACTAATGAAATAATTGATCCTAAAACGGATCAAAAGTCATTCATTTATAATCATAATAATCCTGGTGTAGGAATACACTATTACAGACTTAAAGTATCAAGACTTAATGGTGACTTAGATTATTCTGAAATTATTTCATTGACGAATAATGTACAAGGTCCAATATTGAAAACCAATCCAGTACATAATTTATTAGAATTATCATCTTCTGATACAAATATTATATCCTATAAAATCTTAGATATCAGTGGGAAAGTGATTGCTCAAAATTTGAGTTTAGATAAAGCCATCAGTATAGATGTTTCGACCTTTAATGATGGAGTATATATTCTGCAACTGCATACTGATCAAGGTTCTCATACTATTAAATGGATAAAGGCCTAAGACATAGCTATAGTATAAGATTAATAAGACCAGGTGATAATGCACAGGTCAAAAGTCTTGTCGTAGACGTCATGTCAAGTTACAACTGTATAGGAGATGGCTTCTCCAGCTCTGATCCTGAATTAGACAATATGTATGATGCTTACAGTGGAGAACGATTAGAATTTTATGTAGTTGTTGATTCTCAAGATAAAGTATATGGCTGCTGTGGTATAGCTCCTCTAATAGGTGCTGAAGACCATATATGTGAATTACGCAAAATGTATTATTATCCCTCGATCCGAGGACTTGGTTTAGGTAGTCAGATGTTAGAATTACTTCTGAGTAGAGCCAAGGATTTAGGATTTACAAGTTGCTATATAGAGACTGTGTCCACCATGGTAGAAGCTCGAGTTTTATATGATAAATTTGGATTTCAACCTATATCATCTTCCTTAGGATCTACGGGTCATTGCGGCTGTGACAATTATATGATAAAAGCTTTAAATGTAGGATAGTAGAGCTTTGATGACCTGCCTTTAATTGTTGATTCTTACCTCCTTACCAGTAAATTATTACCTATTTTCTGATTTTTATTAAACTTTTTTGATAGAGATGCAGCGTAATTATGTACAGCAGCATATTCTATGTGTAAATCATAACGGCTATGCGTATATATAAAATATTATTTCTTGTTACGATGGTGATATTCTCGTCATGTAGAAAGGATGAAATATTTGATACGGTAGATTCAGAAATAGAGATACCACAACCTGAGAATATAGATAATAATCTTATCAATGGGACAATTAACGATGATGCATTTAATCCATTATCAGATGTCACAGTGATGTTGTATTCTGATAATGTGCTGATAGAGGAAACGAAGACGTCTACCGATGGCAAATTTTATTTTATCATAGATGAAATCAAAGAGTACCTAATCTATATTGAATCTGATACTTACCAACAAGTACTTACAAGTGTAAATCCTTCTGAAAATATTAATGATATAACGGTTAATCTGCAATTAGATACAGGGGGAGACATCGGTTGGGATGTGAGTAGTTATGAATGGATATCTGTAGAAGGCAGAATCCTAAATGATGACGGTACTCCTTCTGCTTTCACAAACATTTTATTTATTGATTTTGCTGGAGTATTTTTCAACTATATCACGACGGATAACGAAGGATACTATAGGTCTATCATTCCTGCTGATGTTTACATATTTTTTGTTGTGGAACAGGAATGTAATTCTGAATTTGCTAATGATTATATTTTAGCGAATGATGATGTAGTTCTCGATGATATCATATTAATAAATGAAGTAGGTACTACATCAATATCTGGAAATGTAGTTGATTGTAATAATGTACCTATCGTATCAGGCGAGATTACATTTTATGAGGAGTCTAATTTTCCTGGTGATACTACTCAGAATATAATCTTAGCAACTGCATTGATATCTAATGGAGTTTTTCAAACAGACGTTCACAACATATGTTCTGCCCAGATTTATTATATAGCGGTAGCCTACCAAAGTGGTGATCAGGTGTATGGAGAGATATATGATCTAAATAATCTTGTCATTGAAGAAATAGAAATTTGCAACTCCTTTGACGAAGGTGGGACAATCAATGTAACCATTGATAATATTATGTCTACTATGGATGGCCAATTTGCTTTTGAAAATTATGATAGAATTTCAGTTTTTAAATTTATGGGGGGTGACTCAGCGATATTTGAATTTGAATCTAACAGGACTGAAGGGACATATAATATAGATCAATTATTTATACAAATAGGAGAAAAAATATTTTCACCTTTTGATATACAATTAGAAGTGTCTATAACAGAATATCCGCAATCTAATCAGGAGAATTTAGTAGGTCAGATAGAAGGCGAGATATATGATTTATCAGACCAACAGAAACTTCCATTTACATTGGATTTTAATATTCCACTTTTTTAAACCTATACGTCAGATATTTTTTTGGAAATCAATAAACTTATATTACGATGTATCAAGCAGGATAGAAATAGCCAAAAGGAATTCTATATGCTTACTTCAGATAGGTTAATGAATATAAGTAGAAGGTATACTAATAACTTAGAAGATGCCAAAGATGTACTCCAAAACGCTTACGTTAAGATTTTCAATAACCTAGAAAGTTGTGATCTTAAAAATGGTAATATAGACGGATGGTTGTCTAGGATTGTTGTTAATGAAGCGCTGCAATTATATCGTAAGAAGCAGAATGACAATAATAGAGATATACTATATCAACAAGGTCTGAACGAGTTGAGTGCACCAGAAGTAATAGATAGATTAAACGCTGAAGATATTTTGAAATTAATGAGACAATTGCCTGAAGGCTACAGGGTGATATTTAATATGAACGTAGTAGAGGGATTTTCTCATAAAGAGATAAGTGAGCAGTTGGGGATAGGAGAAAGTACATCACGATCTCAACTCTCAAGAGCCAGAGAATTGTTAAGAGAAATAATTAATAAACAAAAAAAAGCTGAATTATGCTGAATGATAATTTAGATAAATATATAAAAGATAATCTTGAAAATGCTCGTGTAGACTGGGATAAGAACAGCATGTGGGATGATATCGAAAGCCAGCTACCTACGAAGAAGAAAGATAGAAAAGGCTTTTTCTTTTTATTAGGATTGCTTCTTTTGTTAGTATCTGTAGGAGGTGGATATCTATTGCTTGATAACGGGTATTTAAATAGCGATCTCAATGTAGGTGATCCAATTGTTGAGCCATTGATATCATCACCAAGAAAAATCGTGAATGCTGAAAACCAAATATCTGCGTTAAATAATATCAAGCAAGAAAAAGATGAAAAGATAGAAACTAAAATCATAAATGAAAAAGATATAGTTTCTATTGATTCAAATCTACAACTCAATAACGGCGAGGATCAAATAATAAGATCAGCCAACAGAGAAACTTCAGTTATCGACAAGGAGGGTGCAAGACTTTCTTCGTCAAGAGTAATAACTGAAAAAAAGTCAAAAGACAATTCTGATGTTATGCTCAATCGAGTAGAGAGCATAGTACAGTCAGATGACGCATCTCAGAAGCATGGAATATTAAAGCAACTTGTGTCTGTAGAACTGGTAAGTAATATTGATTTTAATAAATCTTTATTCTTTCAAAGAGAGATTCCCAATTTGTATAATGCTGCACCAGATGTAATAGAGCTACACTTTAATTATGGCACAGGATTACAATTAGGTTTCTATTCTGGAATAGGTACTGTGCATAGGTCTTTAGAAACCCAAAGCAATGAATCACTACTAAATCTACGTGAGCAATTTGAGTCTACTTTAGAAATGTTGCATAGTAGCCTGAAGTTAAGAAAGCGTATTTCTGATCTTATCTTTGTGGCTGCGGGAATAGAGTATCAAAGAATTAATGAAAAATTAGATTATACAGAGAGTGAGCTTTTATCTACATCAATAAGAACCGACTCTGCTTACGTTGCTACGACCAGTACAGGCTCTCTACAGTACTTCAGCGGGGATGTTGAGGCGACCTTTACAAGATCAAGAAGATCGATTAGATATAATGCACATCACAGTATTAATATGCCCATCCATATAGGATATTCTAATCTTATTACTCCTAAAGCAAGCATATCCGCATATATGGGTCCAGTTATTAATCTGTATCAAAATTATACTGGATACAATATAAGTCCAGATGGAATTATAGTACAGTCTGATGCTATAGAAAGAGGTAGTTTATTACATGCTTTAGATATAGGGACGGCAGTCGATTATAGAATAGGTAGAAGAATTGACTTTTCATTGGGAGCTTTTTATAGAAAAGCACTAACCACATTTTCGATTGATAGTAATGTGTTTCAGTCTTATGACAATTTGAATTTACAGGTAGGAATTTTATATAACTTTTTTTAAAACTTTATTTAAGAGATGATTAGAATAATTACAATTTTAAGCTTTTGCTTAATTACAACGGCAATGTTAGCGCAGACTGAGCCATGTGATTGTGAGTGGCATTTTGATGAACCTTATGTATGTGCTCAGGATAGCACAGGGACTATTTTTCCAGTACCTAATCAATGTTTTGCAGACTGCTTAGGGCTGACCGTGGTGGATAGCACAGAGTGTGATCTTGATCCTTACGATTGGGAAACGGACTGGGACAATGATTGGGATTGGGATTCTGATTCAGATTGTGACTGTGATGAGTCGGCATATGAGGGAGCAGGTATTTGTATAGAGATATCAGAATCGTATGGAGGAGAGATGTTCACTTATCAAGCGTGGGCACCGAGTGAGTGTTTTGCAGATTGCTGGGGGTATGAGAATTAT
This sequence comes from uncultured Saprospiraceae bacterium, assembly GCA_964495785.1. Taxonomy (GTDB): domain Bacteria; phylum Bacteroidota; class Bacteroidia; order Chitinophagales; family Saprospiraceae; genus RFSX01. The sequence goes on from CAZBXL010000107.1 coordinate 8,406, forward strand.
GTAGTTGTAGAATGTGATACGACAGGATATGACTGGGATAATGATTGGGACTGGGATTCTGATTGGGATT
>CAZBXL010000108.1:0-6618 GCA_964495785.1 uncultured Saprospiraceae bacterium
ATTTGAGATTAATAACTAATTGACTTTTGTTGTTTTCTGCATTTTCCTCGCCGGAGGGCTCTCCACTCCGAAACTGATGTTTCGGTTCTCTCACTTCAAAGCAAGGTTTACTTGCTTTGATCCACCATAGGTGGAAAATTCGTTCATGTCTTGACACAAAAACAGCTTGCCCCGCAATAGCGGGGAGACAAAAAAGTCAAGGCTTTACTCATTTCTTCACGGCAAATAAGTTATTGATAGCTAAACAAGCGCCAACTCCTCCCTTCGGTCGTCAGACAAGGCCATTGTTTTTAACGCTATAAATAACTGATTTACCTAAAATGACTAAGGCCGTTTTAACCTATGTGTTCAAAAAAAACGTGTCATCTAAATGCACTGTTCAGTAGAGTTATTAGATTAAGATATCGTAGACTCTGTTAAATACATCTGCGAGACCGCCGATACCGTTGACTTTCTTAGAAACACCAGCTTTATCATAATGGTTAAATACTGGTGATGTCTTCTCGTTATATTCTACGATTCTATTTCTTATGATGCCTTCATTCTGATCATCGGGTCTACCTGACGACTTACCTCTCTCTAATAGTCTAGAAACAATCTCCTCATCATCTACATCTAATGCAATAAGATGTGTCACCTTAGTATCTCGACTTTTAAGAAGATCATCAAGAGCTTCGGCCTGCGCAATAGTCCGAGGGAATCCATCAAATATGTAGCCTTTAGGGTTAGGACTACTATTTAGCTTGTTTTCAAGCATGCCTATAGTGACTTCATCAGGTACCAGAGTACCTTTGTCCATATATTCCTTAGCCTTAATGCCGAGAGGTGTATTATTGCCTATTTCGTATCTAAAAAGATCCCCTGTAGATATGTGTGTCAGCCCCAATTTAGAAACGATTGTCGTGGCCTGCGTGCCTTTGCCTGATCCTGGAGGTCCAAATAGTATTAGGTTTATCATAGTATTATCGTTGGTCACAGCCTGGATAAGGTCTGTGATCTTTATTATTAAAGGATTGTAAAAATATAAAAGCTCTACATATGACTTCGTACAAAAGCTATTTTTGAATTCCAGTAGCTACTTTTTTTGACATCTTCTGCAATAACTCCACGAGATGTAGTAGAATGTATAACCCAAAGTTCGTCTTTATTGGCCTTAGTGACGATACCAACGTGGTTTATTCTCCCATTTTTCTTAAAAAACAGAAGATCTCCTTTCTTGGCTTTATGAATCTTAACTTTCTTGCCGATCTGAGCTTGTAACGATGCTCCATGGTCAAGTTTCTTATTGAGAGCACGTCTATATATATATTTTGTAAATCCAGAGCAATCAAATCCTCTGGGTGTATCACCACCTGACTTATAACTCGTATTCAAGTACTGCATAGCGATGTCTACAAGTTTCTCCCGTGCTTTTGAGTCTCTATCAGATCCAAAATCAATAACCGGACTCAAAGGGATGACGAATAGTAAGAGTAAAAAGGGATGTTTCATATTGCAGATATATAAACAATATAGCCTACCAAAATATTTTGATAGGCTATATGTATATCAATAATTATTCCTCAATCGAAGAATAAAGATGTTCTATTCTGCAGCTGGAGCTTCTTCTCCTGCTTCAGCAGCTGCTGCATCTGCCGCTGCTTCCTCTTCCATAGTTGCTGACTTAAGAGCTCTTGGTACTTCTACAGTAGCTACAGGAGTCGCATCACTTACCATGATTTCTAACTTATCATTAGCGTCTATATCCTTTACTCTCACTGCTGATCCTAATTCTAACTCAGATATATCTATGAATAATTCATCTACTATATCTTTTGGATCTACTTTAACCTTAATTTTTCTTAAGGTCTGCATGAGCTTACCACCTGCCTTTACTCCAGGAGATACGCCTCTGAACTTAACTGGGATTTCAACTTTTACCTTTCTACCGTCTTCTATAGCTAAGAAGTCAATATGTTCAATATTATCAGTTAATGGATGATATTGGATCGCTTTGACAATACACTTAAAATTCTTACCATCTACATCTAATTGTGCTAATTTGAATGCAGGAGTATATATTAGGTGCTTGACATCTTTGATCGAAGTGCTTACATGCTCTAAGTGATCACCTCCATATATTACAGCAGGAATCTTTCCAGCTTTTCTTACTGTAGAGGCTTTAACACTAACGTCTCTTGGCTCTACTTTAAATGATACAGTTTCCATATTTTACTATATAATATTTACAAAAGGGCTGCAAAGATAGAAAATTTCTTTATTGCAGTAAAGATTTTTATTTATCTACAAAAAGAGCCGATATCGACTTAAACTCATGGGTATTTCTAATGGCTTTAGAGAATAACTTAGCACATGACAATACCTTAATTTTAGGTGATTCCTGCTTAAGAGGTATCGTATCAGTCACAATAAGGTCTGTCAAGACAGAATTTTCTATATTTTCATATGCATTACCAGATAAAACTGCATGAGTGGCCATAGCTCTTACGCTTTTGGCTCCTTTGTCTAAAATGGCTTTAGCGGCTTTGCATAGCGTGCCTGCTGTATCCACAAGATCATCAACCATAATGACGTCTGCGCCTTCTACCTCTCCTATCACCGTAATGCTCTCTACCTCATTGGCTACTTTTCTGACTTTATCACATATCACAAGGTCTCTATTGAAATACTTAGAGAAACTTCTTGCTCGTTTTACCCCACCCACGTCAGGTGATGCAAATATGACATTAGTCAGATCCGTCTTTTTGAGAAAAGGCATGAATATAGCTTCACTCTTAAGGTGATCTACCGGTATATCAAAAAATCCTTGTATCTGATCTGCATGAAAATCCATTGTCACAATCCGGTTGACGCCGGCAGCTTCAAGAATATTTGCGATAAGCTTAGCCGATATCGGCACTCTTGGCTTATCTTTTCTATCCTGCCTTGCGTAACCAAAGTATGGAATAACAGCTGTAATATAACCTGCAGATGCTCGCTTAGCTGAATCTATAAGCAAAAGCAATTCTAAGAGATTATCAGCAGGAGCACATGTCGACTGAATAAAGAAGACGTATGACCCCCTTACAGACTCTGATATTATGGTCTGCATCTCACCATCACTGAATTTTTTGAGCTGACTATTACCCAAGGGCTCACCGTAGAAATCAGCTATTTTTTCTGCTAATCCTAAAGAGACGCTTCCCGAAAAGAGTTTTACTTCTAACATTATTTTAGATATGTTTGACGAAAATAATATTATTATCAGCCCGACAAAAACTAAATCAAATTCTTTAGCATGGAGTTTACTGATTATCCTAAGCTTGATATGGGGCAGTTCCTTTATTCTGATTAAAAAAGCCCTTATCGCATTCACTCCTATGCAAGTAGGTACAGGCCGTATCGTCATTGCATTCATTGCGTTCTTACCCTTATTTTTTTATCACTACAAGAATATCAACTGGTCTCAAATTAAACCACTTATCGTGGTAGGCTTATGTGGTAGTGGGCTCCCAGCCTTACTCTATGCTACAGGTCAGTCACAATTGCCATCAGCAGTAGCAGGCGTACTCAACAGCTTGACCCCCATATGCACATTGTTGATATCGATGTTATTTTTTACTCAGCGATTTGATATCAATAAATTAGTCGGTGTTTTTATTGGTCTTATAGGTGTGTGTATTATTTTTTTTATAAAAGAAGATAATAGTTCCGCTTTCCCATTTCTGTATGCGGGCCTGATATTGTTAGCGACGATTTGTTATGGTATAAGTGCAAATACGGTAAGTCACTACTTATCCAAAATGAGACCGATCCTCATTAGCACATTATCATTTGTTCTTATTGGGCCATTTGCATTAGTATATCTCCTTAGTACAGATATTATACATATCATCAGTCATACTGAGGGAGCTATATGGTCTCTGGGAGCATTAATGACTTTATCTATTGTATGTACTTTCTTAGCTAATATTCTTTTCTTTAAATTGATCCAAATTACAGAGCCCGTCTTCTCATCTACCGTTAGTTACCTTATTCCATTTGTCGCGTTGAGTTGGGGATTTCTTGATGGGGAATATATCAGTATCTACCACATCCTGTCTTTAGGACTCATCCTGAGTGGCATCGTGGTGGTCAAATATGCCAAACCTAAGAAATAGAAATTTTTTGGTATAAAAAATCAGCCTACTTTATAAAAATCAAGCGTTATTTACGATAGTAATTATATATTTAATACACCCATCATATTTCAACCCCTAAATCCCCTTGAAAGGGGACTTTTCTTGACTCGTCCTAAAATAAGTTTACAGATTAATTAATAGATGATTTAAGTTTATAATAGTAGAATCCTTAAACTTCCTAAATAAAAAAGAGATCAACCGCAAAATACGATTGACCTCCAGATATATAATCTAACTAATAATGATTTACTAATCTAAGTCATCAGCTCTATCTATCAATTGCAAGAATTCAGATTTATAACCAAATGGATCATAATTTCTTGAGCTGGTTGCCCAGTTTTTAATCTTACTATAATCTGTATCTCCTTTATATTCTGAATCTCTCAGTAGCAATCCAAATGAAGCCACTGATGCAGCAAAACGGTGGTCACTACTGGCTTCATCAAATGAGTTTCCAGAGTTGAAAATATCTAAATCTAATCCTTGACTGACATCAGAGTCTGGTTCTTTGTATCTAAAATCAATCTTAAAAGCAGATATGCTCTTATCATGATTACTGACTAACTTTAATTCATATAAGGCTGTGATTGATTGTCCTGCACCAATCTCTCCAGCATCCTTAGTATCATCTAAAAATTCTTCTGTAGACAACAATCTATTCTCGTAACCTATCAGTCTATATTCTTCTACTACACTACTGTTGAACTCAACTTGAACTTTGACATCTTTAGCTACGGTGTAGAACTTATTGAATTCGTCAATAAAAACTTTATCTAATTGATCTTCATTGTCTAAGTATTCGAAGTTGCCATTACCATTATTAGCTATCTGTTCTAATGTACCTTCGTTGACATTAGAGCCTACACCAAGTATGGTCAAAAATATACCCGACTCTCTTTTTTCTTCTATCAATTCTACTAACGCTTCTTGCCCTGAGATACCTACATTAAAATTACCATCTGAAGCGACAATGACTCTATTATTAGCACCTTCTACAAAATTGGCTTCCGCAATACTGTAGGCTTCTATCAAGCCTCCTTCACCATTCGTACTGCCACCACTTCTTAGATTATCTATCGCCTCCTTAATTTTGTCTTTTTCGCTACCTGATGTAGATTCTAAGACAACCCCAGCATTACCAGCGTAAGTCACTAAGGCTACTCTATCGATGGATCTCATTTGATCTACATATTTCTTAAATCCTTTCTGCAATAGAGGTAGCCTATCTTCAGAAGTCATACTTCCTGAGACATCTATTAAGAATACGATATTGGATGCTGGAAAATCTATCGGGTCAATTGTCTGACCTTTAAGACCTATTCTCATTAGATGGTGATCAGACTTCCAAGGACATCTACTGATCTCACCGTTGAGTGAAATAGGTCTGCCTGCATCAGGTTCAGGATAATCATAATTAAAATAGTTAACCAGTTCTTCTGTTCTTATTAAGTCTGGGCTTGGTAGTCTGCCTTCATTCAATTGTCTTCTCATCGTTGTGTAAGCTGCTCCATCTGCATCAATCGAAAATGTTGATATGGCTTCATTGTCGACTTTGATAAAAGGATTCTCAACTATAATATTAGAACTCGGTTCTCCTCCGTTTTCCCCAGAACTACCAGATTCATTGGATAATCCATCTGCACCGAGTAGAGGATCAGATAGATTATCATCAAATTCTGGCGTACATGAAAAAATTGATAATAAAATAGCAAGAAAAAGGATACTGTTAATTTTCATAATTCGCTTTGTGTTTATATTCTATATAGACTCTAATCTTCTCTTCGACGTTGGTAGATAGACGAAGAAAATTCTAATTAGATGAGAATTTAACTCTTTCTATTACAATATTTGAGTACCTAAGATAATTATACATAGGATTCTTAGGTATCTTAAAAATTTTCATTATATATTTGAATTATGAAGTCAAAACTGTTCCGAGGAAGCTTAGATACAATCATCATCAAACTCTTATCAGAACATGATGAAATGTATGGTTATGAAATTACACAGAAGGTCAAAGAAATGACAGCTGGCCAATTCTCATTGACAGAAGGGGCTCTCTACCCTGCCCTTCATAAGCTTGAAGCTAAAGGTCTATTGGATTCTACAACTAAAAGCATAGGCAATAGATTCAGAAAATATTACAGCTTAACTAAGAATGGAAAAAAAGAAGTGAGTACGATGATGGCAGACATGGAACAATTTATACAAGGCATACAGATGGTCTTAAATCCTAAAGTCATAAAATCATGAAAAGCAAAACCCAACTCAGCGAGGTAGAGATAGACAGGCTTTTTGATTTTGTTAAGAGCAAGTATGTCAGGTTTATAGACTTGCAATATGAGCTGGTAGATCACTTAGCATCTTCTATTGAAGACATCCAATCTACCGATCCCAATGTATCTTTCGATAAGGCACTGCAAGAGACTTATAGTCGGTTTCCCATAACTGGTTTTTC
>CAZBXL010000108.1:6718-8378 GCA_964495785.1 uncultured Saprospiraceae bacterium
ATATACAGTAAGTTTCCGATAACAGGATTTGCCTTATTACAATTAGAAAAAGAAAAGGCTGTTGAAAAATATTGGCGCAAGAAGATGATTCCTTTTATCAAAGAATTCTTTAAGCTGCCTAAGATTATATTGACGGTTGCTGTTTTTCTAATTTTTCAGCAGTTGGTTTCGATGATCGGCACAGTTGATTTTACCTTTACTAAATCTTTTTTGCAAAATATTACCCTATATGTCATCATTTTTATCTATGGAATGTATGAACTACATAGATGGTATTGGTCAAAAAACAATAATAAAACGGAAGAATACCTTTTCATCAAAGCTTACACTAAGTCATCTAATTTTTTATTTTCTATACTTTGGGGAACACCTTTTATTATCGTGTATATTAATATAATTACAGAGGGTTATATCATAGATTTTAGTGGTATCAATAGCTATTTCATTGCACTGCTTGTAACAATATTATTAGCAATTTTTTATCTTAAAAATTACATTTTTAAAGACTTACTTCTCCAAGAAGCACATCAGAAATATGGACATCTTTCATTAAGTCCATCAAGCATCGAAAAAGCTGCGTATTATTATAAAATTAATTCTGATGGTGATAAGCTATTATGAGTGTAGTACACAGTAATTATTATGAGAGGTACTAAGAATCCAAGTGAAATATTGTTATATAAAAAATCACTTAGAGACTTGAACATAAACTGATGTTCCACATACCGATTATGTTGGACACAATTAAAATAAAATACCAAAATGACAAATAGGTGAAACTTAAAATTGTAGCTCTAATAGTAACTGTATCATTCATTTATGCTTGTGATTCTCCAAATACAGTCACAAAGATAAATACTGATGGTAGTAAGGTAGTCAAATACTTTAAAGACAATAAAAACTCTTTAAACTACATTAGAGAATACTATTACCCAAATGGTAAACTTGGTACTACAGGACAATTTCAAAATGGAAAAATGGAAGGGAAATGGACTTGGTACTATGAAAATGGTTATAAAAAAGATGAAGCGAATTTGACAGAAGGAATGTATAATAAAATAAGAACTCATTGGCATAGAAACGGTAAATTAAAAACTGTAGAAGAAATTAAAATACCCTGTTCTAAAGAATGCTGCGATGGCACAGTATTTCATTATGATTCTCTTGGTATATTAACACAAAAAAATCATATAAAAAATGGTTTAATAAATGACACATTAACATACTACTATCCAAACGGAGATATTTTCAAAAAATCTGTTTATAAGGACGATAAGAGAAATGGATACTATATCGAATATCATAAAAACGGAAACAAGTGGGTGGAAGGAGAATTTTTGAACGGTAATATGAAAGGTGAGTGGAAATGGTTTGACACCTTAGGAGTTATTGAACGAATCGAATATGCCAATGAATAAAACTAATGGGTCAAAAAAAAGTGCATAACATTATATAAAATCGTATATCTGACTTCGTCAGAGACGACGACTTATCATTGCCCGGTAAACCAATACTCCGATCTGGTCTCATCCTTTAAGCCATTATTCCTTTAATCCTTATCAAAACCTCAACACCTCGATTCCTTGAAACCGAAAAACTGCAGGCCCTCACATCACAGACCGACATACCGAATACTAACTTAAAACTTTACAATATCAAT
>CAZBXL010000109.1:0-8361 GCA_964495785.1 uncultured Saprospiraceae bacterium
TCACAGATGTCTAATAGCATGCTGTCTTGATTTCTACCCTGTACCATAGCGTCATGGTAGCCTAAGTCTGGCTTGAATGTGACTAAAGAATATTTAGAATAGTATTCTGGATATTGTTGTTCCAGTTGCATTTCTAATTGTCGTTTCAATTTGAAGTTTTTATCATCTACCTTGTCTCGCATCTCATAGAAGTTGTCAATTGCGAGATCAGCTATGGCATTGGCATTGTTAACTCTGGCATTTTGAAATTTTTCAAAAATAGTCGGCCAGTCTTCACCGTATAGATTCATCATATCATCAAAGACTCTTACATCTTCAAAAGAGGCATTCATGCCTTGTCCATAGAACGGGACGATCGCATGAGAAGCATCACCCATGATGAGAGTTTTACCATAAGCTTGCCACGGGTAGCATTTTATAGTGCCTAAGGTTCCTACTGGATTTTGATTATACTCGTTGACATAATCAGGCATATATTCAATGAGCGTAGGGAAGTACTTTTCAAAAAAGTTTTTTACTTTCTCATCAGAATCAAGAGCATTAAATCCTATATCAGATCCATAAGGATGGAACATCGTTACCGTAAAACTCCCGTCCAAGTTAGGTAAGGCAATAATCATAAAGTGTCCCCTTGGCCAGATGTGAAGTGCATTTTTCTCTATGCGCCATCCACCGTCTGACTTCGGAAGAATACTCAATTCCTTATAACCATGACGTAAGAAATTTTGCTCATAATTAAATAATAGCTCTGTTGTACGTGACATCAGACTCCTTCTGACGACGGAGCCAGCACCATCAGTACCGATGATGATGTCGCCTTGGTCTGTTTTAAGTTCTTTAGTTTTTGGATCTATAAATTTAACAGATGCATTTTTGAGATCGACTTCTTTGACTGGCGAATCAAAACATAAGGTAACATCTTGATTGTAGTCTGCTTCGTTAAGTAACAATATATTGAGATCTGATCTTGACACTGAATTAATATAATCCTCTGATCTACCGCTATAAGGTGACAAGAAGGAGTCTCCATTAAGAGGATGTATCATTCTACCATTCATAGGAATGCAAGACTGAGCAATTGTCTTTTTTAGACCTACTCTATCGAGTGCCATCAAACCACGTGCTGATAACGCTAAGTTGATAGATCGGCCGGCATCTACTTCTTCGAGTCTCATGTCACCTCTCTTCTCATAGACAACAACTTGATGTCCTCTCTGAGCCATTCTTAGTGCCAATAGAGATCCACAAAGCCCTGCTCCGACGATTATTATTTTTTCTTTTTTGCTCATGATTTTTATAACATCAATTACAACTAATTGTTATAGTTCTTCTTTTAGAATATTTACAAAATTATAAACATCCTCGAATGAATTGTACATTGCCGTAGGCGCTATTCGTATCACATCTGGTTCTCTCCAGTCTGCTACGACGCCTCGTTCCACAATTTTATCATAAATTCTCTTATCAGCATTGATAACTTGAATAGACAACTGACTTCCTCTTTGTTTTATATCTGAAGGAGTAATTATTCTGATAACATCTTCTCCTAATTCTTTGACTAAGAACTCAAGATATGACGTAAGGTTTTCGGACTTAGCTCTAAGCTGATGTATTCCAGCTTCCTTAAAGATTTTTAATGAAGCCCATATTGCAGCCATAGACAAAATAGGTGGATTACTCAGTTGCCAAGATTCAACACCTCTGATGGGCTCAAATCCGTCACGCATTTTAAATCTTGTTTCTTTCTTATGTCCCCACCAACCTGTAAATTTTGGTAGATTCTGATCCTCTGCATGTCTCTCATGCACGAATACACCCCCGAGACTACCAGGACCAGAATTAAGATATTTATAACTACACCATACTGCAAAGTCGCAGCCTGTATTATGTAGATCCAAAATGACATTACCAGCACCATGAGCACAATCAAATCCAACTTTGGCACCTTGCGCATGTCCCCATTCAGTTATTGATTTCATGTCAAAAAACTGACCAGTATAATAGTTAGTATTACCTATCATGACGAGGGATAATTCTGATCCATGTTCTTCTATGGTTGCTTTAATGTCCTCTGCTCTGAGAAGTGTTTCTCCTTCTCTTGGAGTCAGTTCAATGATTGCCTCTTGAGGATCAAAACCATGAAATTTAGCTTGTGACTCTACGGCATATTTGTCAGATGGGAATGCGTCAGATTCTATGATGATTTTATATCTTTCTTTTGTAGGTCTATAGAATGAGACCATCATCAAGTGAAGATTGACAGACAGGGTATTCATAACCACTACCTCATGTGTCTTAGCACCCACAACCTCTGCCATCGCTTCAGTGAGAAATTCATGATAGGGCATCCATGGATTCTTAGCATGGAAGTGACCTTCTACACCGTAATCTTTCCAGTCTCTTAATTCTTGGTCTATCGCTAATCTTGTGGACTTGGGTTGTAAGCCCAATGAGTTGCCACATAAATAAATCACCTCACGTCCTGAGGAATCTCTCGGTATGTGAAATTGATCTCTGTATTTTCTAAGAGGGTCATAAGCGTCTGTTGCTTTTGCCCAGTCTAATGTATTTTTAAAATCTAAGTTCATGATGATATTATTCTCTTTTTCATAGCCTCATCCTGATCAGCTCCGAGCCATCTCAAGACATTGTCTTCCCATATTTCTGAATGCTGCGTTTGTGTAATGATATTCCTTTCTACACAGAGGTCCAACAATTTGCCAGGATAGGAAGACTGCCTATCACTCTCCATCTCACCTAATGGATAAGGATCGTCTAATCCCATCAGTATCTGATCTGTTGATTTATTTCTTCTTACGATGAGCTCGAATGATTCTGTATCATGCACCAGTGTATCAAAAAATATATTGGGATGTCCCACCGCCTTACGAGGATGTGATTTTCCTTCAAATAAGTCGGGCCTGCCATCAAATCCCTGTATCCTTCTTCCAAGATTCATCTGCGTCAATTGTCCACCATGTGCAAAACAAACTCTTATATCAGGGTACTTATCTTGATAGCCATTAAGTGTAAAAAAGTGGTGTGCATCTGCACATTGGGCCAGCATCCATATAAGATGAAAACGCCATGAGACATTTTCTAATTTTATAAACTTCTCACCGTCATAGGGATGGACTTCTATCGCTAATTTATAGTCATTAGCTAATTCTAATATCGGTTCTATATCTTCATCAAATATGGCTCTCCAGGTACCTATAGAATCCATGTAGTGTGTCGGTAGGCATAAGACTTTAAGATTAAGTTCTTTGACGCATCGTTCTATTTCCCACAAGGCACCTCTGACAAATCCTGGATGTACAACAAATCCACAAGTAAATTTATCTGGATGATCATCTTGAACCTTGGCATTGAAGTCATTTTGAAATCTCAAGACTTGCTTCATTTCTTCCATACGCAAGCCATTCCCATAAAGTTGGGATAAGTTCAGTACGACGGCATGATCTATTTTATTTCTCTCCATCCACTCCAGCTTTTCATTGAGGAAAAAACTGGAATCTGTCACGGGTCTTTTCCATCCTTTCTGAAGCATATATTTCTTGTCTTCATCCACCCAGAAGATTTCCTTTTCTTTCATAAATGCAGGAATTTGATCTGGATAAGGTAGTAAGTGAGAGTGACCGTTTATACGCATATTTTGTAAGTATTTATATGATTATACTTGCGACAAAATACGTCTTTTTAGAGAGCATTATTTGTTAGAGCTCAGAATTCTATGAGAATATTTATAATAAGAGGATTTTTATTCTGAGTGGTAGAGTCTTAGCCTTTTGCCTTACTATTAGGGAGACCTATGGTCATTTGATTTCCAAACGACTCAGGAAATTCTTCCACGCCTGGGAAACCTAATTTTATATCCTTGCCAGTCTCTGGGATATAGGCTGTATTGAATATGTAATCCCATATCGCTAAGGTCAATCCAAAGTTAACACCTGTACGTCTATCTTCTGGGAGTTCGTAAGAGTGATGCCATATATGCATCTCTGGACTGTTAAATAAGTATTTCATTATGGGCCCCAATATAAAAGCAGATGCTAAGCTAAGGCCAATTATAATAACAAGAGTCGTCACAATTGTAGGATCGGATATGATGTTGACATCAAAAAGATTCTGACTTATAACAATACCTGCGAGTAAGCCTATGATGCCTCCTGTTATTCTAAAATCGATACTCACATTAGAATGATTGTAATGTCCCCACGCGAGTGTAAAAATATGGATGATGAAAAAGTCATGTAATCCAATACCTAATAACGCCAGAGGAATGTACTCTAATGTTCGATACACAATATTTTCCATCCAATGATATCTGAGATGTGCAGCAAACCCCATTTCAGCAACAGAATGATGCACCTTATGAAACTGCCATAACCACTCTGACTTATGTAATAATCGATGTACCCACCATTGTACAAAATCTCTTACCAAAAATCCCACTAAGAGAATAGCCCACATGGGCCAAGATTCCATTGGGTTGAGAGCTTGTATATCTATGCTAGTAATACTTTTGATTCCATCTCTAAAAAGATTAACTACAAGATCAGAAGCTGCATTGTATATGATCAGAGAGAAAATAAAGAAATTGAAAAACATGTAGAATGCATCAAGCCAAAAGTCCTTTCGAATGATAGCTTGCTTTTTTCGCCAAGGGATAACAAGCTCTATTACAAAAAAGAAAACAGATACTATTATAAGCCAATAGAAGTAATTCTTCCACGAAGGATTTGTTATTTCATGCCATAAGTAGGAGGCATAACCTGAATACCCATTTATAAATATGTCTAAGTACTTCTGCATTAAGTGCTTGTGAGCTATAAAAATAGTAAGATTGTAAATTCTATCCTAAGTATAATGGATACGTGCAGTGGATTGTTTAAGAAGCAAGGGAACATGATCCCTTAGATCAAGAAAAACAGTGTTTATGCTATACGCAGATATTTTGATAATCTTAAAATGAAAAGAGAAAAATGCCGAATTACCGCAAACCGCAAACCGCAAACCGCAAACCGCAAACCGCAAACCGCAAACCGAAATACCACAAACCGTTCCCTAAAACTTAATACAAACATTCTTAGGTTCAGTAAAAAACTTGAGAGCATTAAAACCTCCTTCTCTGCCAATACCAGAATTCTTGGTTCCGCCAAATGGTGTTCTGAGATCTCTTTCTAACCATGTATTAATCCATACAATCCCAGCATCTATTTGCTTAGATAAGCGCTGTGCTCTTGATATATTTTCTGTCCATACTGATGCGGACAAGCCATAACTTGTACCATTGGCATACTGTAAGACTTCCTCTTCTGTATCAAAGGGAGTTATAGTAACCACAGGTCCAAATATCTCTTCTTGATTCGTTCTGCAATTAGGTGGCAGGTTTTCTATGATTGTAGGAGCTATGTACCAGCCGTCAGTATGGCCTTCTGGATGTACAGAATGACCACCTGTAAGAATATTGCCCCCTTCTTCTTTGGCGAGATCTATGTAGGAGAGTATTTTTTTATAATGAGGCTTAGATACAATAGCTCCGAATTTTGTATCTGCATCGAAAGGGTGTCCTACTTTTTGCTTTTCGGTGACACTAACAAAATCAGTTTTGAATTGGTCGTAGATAGAACGTTCTACGTATATGCGTGACCCACATAGACATATCTGACCTTGATTAGCGAATGATGATCTGATAGTATTACGAATCATCTCAGGATAATTGCAATCTGCAAAAATGATATTTGGATTTTTTCCTCCCATCTCCAGAGATACTTTCTTAAAGTCTCTTGCGGCCACTTGTGCTATCTCTCTACCTACATGCGTACTTCCTGTAAATGAAATGGCTTTTACCTTGTCATGGTTTGTCATAGCGGTACCTACTTTATCTCCATAGCCATTGACGATATTTAAGACACCAGGCGGCAATCCTGCTTCGATACATATTTCTGCTAATCTGAATGCAGTCAGTGGTGTGACTTCAGATGGCTTGGCGACGACAGTATTACCTACGGCTAATGCAGGTGCTATCTTCCAAGAAAATAGATACAATGGCAAATTCCACGGACTAATACATGCGACGACACCTAATGGATGTCTTAGCGTGTAATTAATGGCATCTGTCATCTCGTGTGATTCTGATGCAAACTGTGTTACTGCATTTCCAAAAAAACGAAAATTAGATGCAGCCCTCGGAATATCAACAACTTTGGATAACCATAGTGGCTTACCATTGTCGAGTGATTCATCATGGGCTAATGACTCTAAATTACTTTCTATGAGGTCCGAAATTTTAATCAAATACCGACTGCGTTCATCTATACTTAGAGCAGACCATGCAGGGTAGGCTTTCTCTGCAGCGGCTATCGCAGCTTCTACGTCTTGCTTATCAGAAGAAGGAGCACTTCCATAGATAGATCCTTCAGCTGGATTATATAGTGGTAGCGTTTCATTGCTTTGAGCAGGGACGAGTTGGCCATCAATATAATTGAGTATTTTTTCCATTACTTTTTCGATTGAGAATAATAGAAGCTTAATTCTTTTTCGATCTCATCAGGTAACTCCGGTAGGTCGGATCTTGGTATGAGTAGAGAAGAGATATTATGAAAGTCTTTAAAAATTTTATGCTTTTCAGCTGTAGCTGCAAGATAATCATGTCCTGAAGAACCGCCTGTCCCTACTTTGTTACCTATCATCCGCATAACCATCTGAGCATGTCTATATCTCCATGTTGTTAGTAACTCATCTATATTCATTAATTCCATTAAGAAATTATATGGCGTTGTCAATATTGGTTTCTCACGATAGAGATTAATCTGTAAAGCTGCCAGAGTCGCTTTGTAGGAGAGTCGGAGTTCTCCTTTTTCTATAAGTTTATTATGTTCTTCTTCTGATAAGACTTGCTTGAAGTAAGTGTTAGTGCCTCCGAGCATCTTCAGTCTCATTGCTTTCATCTTAGGAGAGAGATATTCTGTAGCTTCTATAGCATTCTCTTCGCGATCGAGCATCTTTTGTACAGCGGCTTGGTACTCTTCTAAGAAGTCATAGTTTTTACTTTCTAAAAATGGAATTCTCTCAAGCCACTCTTCTACAAGTTCGAATAAGCTTCCGCCTTCTTCTATTTTGGTCAACCTATCTTGCTGCTCTTCTGTAAATACGACTTTGTAAGAATGTCCATTATAAGTCAGTCTGTCTTCCTCACGTAATCCCAGCATAGACTCTATGACTCTGAACTGTATACTCTGAAATCCCGATGCAGGAAAAAGATAATTTCTAAAATCGAGAAAATCTAATGGCGTCAATGTTTCCATTACAAATATCTGCTTGATAACAAGCTCCAGTATCTCAGATATTCTTTTCAGTCTGAGGACACCCATATTCATATTCTCTTCATTGATCACATGCTCTCGGAACATATCGCTGATAGAATCTATTTCATGAATTATCTGCTTAAACCATAATTCATAAACCTGATGCATGATGATAAATAAGGTTTCGTCATGTGCAGGCTTCTCTTCAAACTTTGCACTTCTGGGTACTTGTGCACTTAAGAGTTTATCAAGCTCTAAATAGCTATGATAATGTATGGCAGTGTATCGTTTAGAATCGCTCATAGTGTATTGCGTATATACCCACTAAGATGAGTAATTTCTTATATAATTATTTCACATTTAAATATACAGATCCTAATCCTTCTGCATGAGCAGATATTCTTTGGTCTTTATCTATGTAGACAGCAGGTGTTGCGGCTCCTGCAAGAATGATATCGCCTTCACGTAAGATCTCTCCATTCTCAGATGCCAGTCTTGCTGCTGCAACAAATGATTCCCACGGATTACCCAATATTGCATTAGAATTTCCTTTATGGATAATTACATCATTGACTACGAGAGACATACTGATATCATCTACTTTAGTATTCTCTTTCCACTCTCCGACAACGAATGCTGCTGAAGAACAATTGTCAGCAACGACATCCTCCAACGAAAACTTAAAATTCTGATATCGCGAATCAATAATTTCTATAGCTACTGCAACTTCGCTTACGTAATCAGTCGCATTCTCAAGTGTCACCTTGGAGGTGATATCACTTTTTACTTTAAATGCAATCTCTGGCTCAGCTCTCGGATGTATAAAATTTGATTTTACGATGGCATCGCCTGGATGATATTGCATCTTATCAGTGAGTCGGCCCCATATCATATCATGGACTCCCATTTGTTCCATTTTCGCTTTACTTGTAAATCCTAACTTGAGCCCTACAAGTTTCTCACCTCTGACATACCTTCTGGCCATAGAAATACTTTGTATCGCATAAGCTTGATCGAGATTGATCTCAGTTTCTTGACTTATTTGAGGTAC
>CAZBXL010000110.1:0-8004 GCA_964495785.1 uncultured Saprospiraceae bacterium
TAGAGCATTACCTTGACAGGGTAGGGGTCGGGGGTTCGAATCCCTCCACTCTCACTAAAGCTTGTCTCGACGTAAAGTCGTGGACGAGCTTTTTTTATACTTCACCTAGTCTGTTACGGTTGCTCAAGGTATCCGTTAGCAGTTCACTCACTTCGAGCAATGGCGTACTCGACTCTTTGAGAACGTTTGTTCAACTCCACTTTAACCCACTTTTTTTATGCAAGCAAGAATTAAAGTTGATAAGTAACTATGTAATTTTTTTAGGGATTTTTATCAAGACGATTGTTCCAATACCATTGTTAGATTTAATAATTATATCTACTCCTGCTATTTGAGCCAAGTCCTTAGATATAATCATACCTATACCAGATCCCTTGCCTTCTTTACGTATGTTTTTATCTTTCTGATCATAGTCGGTTTTTTCGAAACCAATGCCATTGTCTTTTATTTCCAATTCTATGTAAAACTTGGTTTCTTCATTCTTGCTGAATGTAATCTTACCATAGTCATAAGAAAATTTGATGGCATTGTTTATAAAATTTCTGAGTATAGTCTGAAGAATGGAGACGTCAATGTAGACTTGATCAACATCTATTAAGTTTAATTGAGTCGTAATATTCTTTTTCTTTATTTCATCAGAATAGATACTTAGGATCTTTTTTATTTCGAGGACAAGAGATAGTTTTTGAGGATTAAGTTTAAGTATATTTTTTTCGTTTAGTGCCCAGATAAGAATATTGTTGAGATTATCATTGAGAGCATTGATTCGATTTTTTGTTTGCTCTGCAAGAAATTCTAATTCGTCAAGTCTGTTATGTTTTGATAGAAATTTTATTTTTTCAGAAATGTCAACTAAGCTTGATACGGGATTTCTGAGATCATGAGCTATGATGGTGAATATTTTGTTCTTTGTATTATTCAGTTCTTGTAATTCCTTTGTTCTATTAGCAACCGTTTCTTCCAGTTTAATATTTCTATCACTTATATTTTTTAATTGATACTTAAATACTAACCTAATTATAAGCAAGATAAGTAGAGCTGATAGAATATAGAAAATCCAAGTTTTGTAGAACGGTCTTTTGCAATTAATATCTATCACTAAGATCTCTGATGTACGTGATGGTTTCTTTAGGTCTGCAATGAGTTCTAACTTATGATTACCATAAGGTAGTCGACTTATATTTGTTTCATTTGATGACTGTGACTGCCATTCTTCGATGATGCCAGGAATACGATAACTATATTTGACTTTGTCAGGTTGGTATAGATAATTTGTTGATAACTCTAAATTAGTGGAGATGACGTCCTCATTAAAATCTATAGAACTCGTTCTTATGGCATCAGAAAGAACGTTCTCTATAGTACCATCCTTTTTGTTATTAGCAGCGCCTATGAGCCTAACGTTAATTCTGCTTTCGATATTATTAGTGACTATATCATCAGGCTTAAAGTAGTTGTAACCATTAAGCCCACCAAAGTAAATAACATCTTGTATCGTATCATGAAAGTAACTTAACTTATTAAACTCGGAATGAGATAGTCCATCTTGCTCCGTGAATACATATATTCTGTCATTGCGTTTGTCTAAGCAATTTAAGTATTGATTAGTTGAGACCCAGAGTCTTTCTTGCTTGTCTTCTATAATTGCGTGGACATCATTATTTGATAATCCACTTGATATATTGTAGTTCTGTATCGTATCAGTAGTAGTGTCCCATTTTATTAAACCACCTCTTCTGGTACCTATCCATACTATGTTAGGATTAATTTTGTCTGCATGTATATGTTGGAGTACGTAATTTATCGAATCAGAACGAATAGGATCTAGTGATATTTGATTATTTAATTCATCAATTATAATAACTCCCTGAGATGATGCGATCCAAATCTGGTCATTTATTTCGATCATATGATTAATCGAAATATGTTCTGCACTTAAGGAGTTAAGATTTATTTTATTAAAAAGCTTCTTCTTTTCATCAAGTATAAAGACGCCACTCGCTGAAGATAAGTACAATCTGTTGGTCATAGATGACCTAAGAAAAGCACTAGGCGAATACGGGCCATGAGGAGAAAAAGTAAACGTCTCTAAGCTTTGTTTTTTAAAATCTATTTTCCGTACATGTCCGTCTATGTATCCAGCTGACCAGAGCACATCTTGGTTTAAGGGGTCTAAGTAATGTACCTCAGCATCTGGCCCTAAATCTTTACCTTTTAGAAAATCAAGATTGTAATAATTAGAATTATTTATAATGAGTTCTTTGTCTTTTCCTCTGTAAGCTTTTATATGCTCATTAACAAAAATTGCTCTCACTGAGTTAAGTTTATTTTTACTCACTCCTAATTGCTTGAAAGTTTTTTTTCTGTTGCTATTTATAAAGACCCCAAGATTTGTAGAGAAATACTCGAGACCCGAATTACTTTTTATATGATCGTACACAGTATTATCTCCAATCATTGTCTTAAGCGTTAGATCAATCGAGTCTTCAATATTGAGTAGCTGTCCTTTGACTATAAGATATCCATCATCGTAGGATTCTACTCTGTGATACCTATATTCATTTATGAAGTCTGGATTTATTTCTTCAGTATATATTTCCTTGAATTGACCATTGGAATAATTGGATAGTATATTTTGACCGCCTTTCTGCTCCCAGAAAAACAATTGACCTGTTGGAGATACATTAAGTATATCATACTCTTGGGTAGGTTGGTCTTTTATTTCATGTATTAGTCGACCTTGATTGTCAGAGAATAGGATCGCTCCATCTTTGTATGATATAAGCTCTCCCTTTTCATTGAGGGATATGTATGTACTTGTATCTTGGATTGTCGTATAGTGCTCTAATGACTCTTTGAAAGAATATATTTCGCCATCAGTTGTTGTAATGAATATTTTCTCTTCGAATGGCTGGATATTTACAATATCTTCTTGCTTAAGTTTATCTGATTTTATATAGTCATCAAAGCTTGTACTTTGATGACTTTGGGGGTCAATAATATCAATTTTATAGTAGATAATGGGTTTAAGGTATTTTTCTTTATTGATGTAATATCCGTCCGAGCCTTGTATAATCCATATGTTGCCAAGCTGATCTTTGCATATGTCAGCTAGATTATTGAGGGGTTTGCTGTTACGAGTATCTATAGGTATGGCAGTAACACTGTGTCCGTTATACTTTTGTAGATCTTGAAACGAACTTATCCATAAGTTGTATTCGTCGTCTTCTAAAAGATGGAGGCTAAGTTGGGTACGTAAACCATCTTCTATACCTATATGACCAATGTTACTATTGCCTTGAGAGATAACAACTGTTGAGGTCACAGTTATCAGTAGCAAAAGCAGAACTTTAGTTATTATATTAGGCACAAAGTGTTCTTTATCGTGGCATAAATTTATAAAGTTATAGTCAGAATCATACTGGGTATTTTTTAGTACACCATAATACCTCATTCGTGTACTATCTTATATATAAATTATTATATGTGTTATTTCTTGCCATTCTTTGTGACGTAGTTAGGAAAATTGGACTTCCTAACTAGTATATATTTATAAAAACTCAATCTTAACTCACAAGCGAATGATTAATCTCTCTCGAATTTTTACAGTATGCGTAGTATTGCTATGCTCGAGCTTAATGCACGTCTACTCTCAAGTAACACCTCCCAATGCGGATTCTGAGGCAGAATGTGGTGCAGACTGTTGGGACTTTTTTAATTGGACACCTTTTGCTGATTCTAATGATAATGTTATAGGAGGAGAGGGATTAGCACAGGATAACAATTGTTCTACTACTATAGATGGATTTGTAGAATATACAGGTACTGATGCTACTCCTGATTTTACGGGTAGCCAATTATCTGCTAATCAAAGTGGAAATGGCAATGGGCCTTTTAGTGATTCTTGGCAAGTTTCATTTAGTGTTCCACTTACCAATCCGGTAATAGGTGTCGGTGGACTCGAAAATGATACAGAAATGTGTTTTTTCGATTGTAGCGGAACACCTATTACACCAACTATTATTTCTGGGAATATAGATCTTGGAGTTGGGGCTAATTGTGTTACTAGTGGATCTGGTAGAGTACAACTATTAGGGACCTATAGTTGTGTAACTGTTGCTGTGGATGGTCCGGATGCTGATAATTATTCATTCTCTGTGGCAACTTGTCTCTCAGATATACCTCCGCCACCGTGTGTTGCTTGTACAACTGGAGAATTCGAATATGTAAGTTTAGATCAGACAGGCACTGTAGCTAATACAGTAGACCCCACTACACCCTTACCTGTTGGAATAGTAGAGATTGATGGTGTTTGCTTTGGACAATATGAATTTATATATAGCGACGTAGATGTCAATCTTGACGGTAATGGTACACAGTTCGGAATGTTTGATAATGACGGAGGCACGGCTATACTCAGAGTGGATTTTTGTGAGACGGTAGATATCCAACAACTTGAAGTTATTAATCTGGAAGTAGAATCCATGGTAGAGGTAGGTACAGCTATAACTGGTACAGGAGCAGCTGCTTCTTTAAGTGGGTTGAACCTTACTTTTTGTGAAGGTTCTAACAGAATGGATGCCGATGATATTACTGGAGGAGATAAGATAACCACAGCAGGACCTGGCTGCGGAGCTAATCCTAATGCAAAGTATACTGTAGCAGGAGGGCCTGTGAATACGATGTATTTCAAATATATGAATCCTGAGGGAGGTTGTACTTTTGATTACGTAGGTTTCAGGATAGCACTTTGTTATGCACCAACTGTAACCTCTGCAGTACCGGTTTGTCCAGTGCAAGAAGTCGGGGTTGCTTGTTCTGATCCTACAGGTGCTTTTGGACCTACCACTAATTATATGGTTGATGGTAACGGTAACTATTTTGACGGTAGATCATGTAACGCTAATATTCCAGCAGCTGATGGTTCTGGTAATGTAGGACTTGATGATGCAGTCGAGATGGGCATTGCCTTAGAGACTGTGGATATAGGTTGTGCAGAAATAGTAGAATTAGTTGGTGCAGAATGTGATTATGATTGTATTCCTACGCCACCATGTGTAGAATGTCCTGCAGGAGAGTTTCAGTTTGTAAGCTTAGATCAGACATCAACTGTTCCTAATGCTGTAGATCCTGATACTCCTTTGCCGATCGGTATTGTAGAAATAGATGGTGTTTGCTTTGGTCAATATGAGTTTATATATAGTGACGTAGATGTTAGTCTGGATGGGAATGGTACGACGTTTGGGATGTTTGATAACGATGGAGGTACGGCTATCTTGAGAGTTGATTTCTGTACACCAGTAAATATCCAGCAATTAGATATTGTGAATCTGGAAGTAGAATCAATGGTAGAAATAGGAACAACAATATCTGGCACAGGACCGACGGCAACTTTAAGCGGTCAGACACTTACTTTCTGCGATGGGTCATCCAGAATGGATGCCAATGATATTACAGGAGGGAATAAAGTAACTACTGCTGGTCCAGGATGTGGAGCTAATCCTAATGCATCTTATACTTTATCTGGGGGAGCAGTTAGTACGATGTACTTCAAGTATATGAATCCAGAGGGTGGATGTAGTTTTGACTACGTTGGATTTAGATTAGGTCTTTGTTATGAGCCGCCGCCGATCTCAGCCGTACCTGTATGTCCAATTCAGGAAGTTACAGTGGGATGTTCTGATCCACTCGGTAACTTCGGGGCAATGACCAATTACATGATTGATGGCAATGGTAACTATTTTGACGGAAGATCATGTAATGCTAATATCCCTGCTGCAGATGGATCAGGTAATGTAGGACTTGATGACGCAGTAGAGATGGGTATTGCCTTAGAAACTGTCAATGTAGGATGTGCAGAAATAATAGACTTTGTCGGAGAAGAGTGTGATTTTGATTGTACACCTCAGCCGGCTTGCGCAGCGACCACTTGTCCTATGGATCAAAATTTCGATTACATATTTCTTGATAGAACAGGATTTAATGCAGGTTTACCAGTGGGTACTGTAACTTTAAATGGAGCTAAAATTGGTACTTATGAATTCTTATTTAGTGATTTAGATGTAAATCTTGATGGTCAGGGAAGCACATTTGGTGGATATGATATCGACGGTGGTACAATGCTACTCCACTTGGACTTATGTACGCCAATCACTGTAGCAGAGTTAGTAGTATATAACTTAGAAGTGGAGTCGGAAGTACTCATAGGTACGAGTCTGACTGGTGCAGGAGTCATGGGTATGCCGACAGGATTAAGTTTATCTGTCTGTGATGACCCAAGTGGTAGAATGGGCGTAGGACCTGCACCTAACCAAGTCATTACTGATGGTCCAGGTTGTGGTGCCAATCCTAACGCGGTCTACAATGTATCACCGGGAACGGTATCTGATTTATACTTTAGATATAATAATCCAGACGGCGGTTGTAGTGGAGATTATGTAGGCTTTAGAGTAGGAGCTTGTGTGACTGCTTTAGAAGAAGTGGTACCAGAATGTAATTATACATTTTATGAGTTAGTCGAATGCCCAGGAGATAATGCAAGAAATGTGTTTCAAGATGCTATGGGTAGATGGTTCAATGCACCTTCTACTTGTCCTACTGAAGAATTTACGATGCCTCTACAGCAAATAGATGTAAGGTGTATGGAGTCACTAACTGAAATCGATTGTAACCCATGTTGTATGTTAGAAGTGACATGTGGAGCTAATCTGAATTTGGGAACTTTTGATTGTAACTCAATAGCAAGTATACCAGCTTGTCCGACTAACGTGGCTCAAGCGGAAGCTGCACCTTATTCTATGACTATAGGTGATAATCCATGTGGTACTCTTGTTGTAACATGCTCTGATAGTGCTACTCCGATGGTATGTGCTGCAGCTGATCAGACGATCACAAGAACTATTACAATCATAGATGACCTTAACGGAAATGGTGTTGCTGATGCAGGTGAGGAATCAGAGATATGTGTGTATACCTTTACATTCTTAGCAGATCTTACTAATCCAGTAATTACTTGTCCAGCTGATGTGACCATAGAGTGTGATTCTGATAATTCACCTACGGCAGCCGGTGTAGCTACTGCTACTGACAATTGTACTGCTAATCCTATGATCAGCTTAGAAGAGACAGATACTCAGGGACAATTTGGTTGTTCTCAGTTTGACTTTACGATAACGAGAGTATGGACAGCCACTGACGATTGTAATAATAGTTCTTCTTGTACGCAAGAAGTTACAATAGAAGATTCGACACCTCCAACAGCTTTATGCATTGATCTGACTTTACCTCTTGACGGTAATGGTGAGTCTATGAGAGCGGATATGAATTTTACATTTGGAAGTTTTGATAATTGTACCACAAATCCAAATCTAACTTTCAGTGCAACTCAGACAAGTTTTTCTTGTGATGATCTTAACCTTGGTTTAGCACAATGTGAGACTATATTACCAGTTACTGTTACTGTGACTGATCAGTGTGGTAATTCATCTCAATGCGTATCTACTGTAACATTGATAGATGATATGGCACCTGATGTTGTATGCCCGAGTGATATTACAATAGAAATAGATCCAGGATTATGTGGAGAACTTAGTGCTCAACCGAATCCTGTATTCCGTGATAACTGTCCAGGTGCAATGATAGAGCGTATTGTCCCATCAGCAGATGTATTTTCAGAGGTTGATTGTACTACAGGATTAAGTGCACCACAAGAGTACGCATATATCGCGACTGATAATTGTGGTAATGTCACTAACTGTTCTTATACAGTAACATTACAACAATATCAAGATGCAGCTCCTAATTTGAGTTGTAACGAACAGATTAATATTACACTCAATGGAGATTGTGATATAGAATTTAGTGCAGATATGATACTTGAAGGTGGTCCTTATGGCTGTTATGATTGTTATGAGGTTACAACAGAGACTCAGTTTAACGAAGATGTATTTGCACAATTTGAAGTAACAGTAACTGATCCGGTAACAGGTAATTCATGTTGGGGTG
>CAZBXL010000111.1:0-7763 GCA_964495785.1 uncultured Saprospiraceae bacterium
TAAAATCAATTAAATTCATCCTCTGTCAGACATGAGGAATAGAATTTATAATATAAAAATCGCCTTAATTACTGTAATCTGTATGATTGTGGTTATCAGTCCTGCATTTGCAGGTGATAAGAGTGATGGGCTAAAGTTTGGTTTCTGGGAAGTTATTCAGATTGCAGGAGCCTTAGCCTTTTTTGTATTCGGTATGAAGATGATGAGTGACGGGATACAGCGGGCTGCTGGATCACAACTAAGAAACATCCTCAGAACAATGACTCGTAATAGGTTCTTGGGTGTATTTACGGGATTTATTACTACCGCCTTAGTGCAGTCATCATCGGCGACTACTGTGATGACCGTATCATTCGTTAATGCAGGCTTACTGACACTTGTAGAATCTGCGGGAGTAATGATGGGAGCTAATGTCGGTACGACAATTACAGGTTGGATTGTATCACTCTTAGGATTCAAACTAAAGCTATCTTCTTATTCTATTCCATTATTTGCGATAGGAGTACCGATGCTCTTTTCTAAAAAGGGGAGATTCAAATACTGGGGAGAATTCTTAGTCGGGTTTGCAATTTTATTTTTAGGCTTAAGTTATCTGAAAGATGCAGTGCCAGACATTAAGGGCAATGCTGAAGTACTGAACTTTTTATCAAATTTTACGCAGTATGGTTTTTTCTCTCGTGTCTTTTTTGTTTTCGTAGGTACACTGACGACGATATTAGTGCAGTCGTCATCTGCAGCGATGGCTATAACATTGACTATGAGTGCACAAGGTTGGCTTCCTTTTGAAGTCGCCGCTGCTATGATATTAGGAGAAAATATCGGGACGACAATTACTGCAGAGATCGCATCTCTTGTAGGTAATACAGCAGCTAAACGTTCAGCCAGAATTCACTCTATGTTTAACATCATAGGCGTGATATGGATGGTCATCTTGTTGCCCTTTGTGCTGCCAATTCTTTCAAGTATTATACAGACCTTATTTGGGATTACAGACCCTTTTACTCACGGAGAGTCGATGCCTATTGCATTAGCCGCCTTTCACACTTTCTTTAACGTCACCAATGTTGTACTGATGCTGGGTTTTGTACCGCTATTAGTCAAAGTTGCAATATGGACGGTAAAAGAAAAAGGTGGCGAAGAAGAAGATATTGCAAGATTACAGTTCATAAACTCTGCAAATAGGACACCAGAATTAGCCACTGTAGAATTACAAAAAGAGATTGCCCGATACGGAGACATTACAGGTCGCATGTTGGGTTTTTCTCGTAGTCTAATCAACTCAACAGATGAGACGGAAATGAGCACAATGATACAAAAGCTCGAAAAATACGAGGAGATCACTGATAAGTTTGAGAAAGAAATAACAGAATATATTACTAATCTTTCTGATAATGAAATGACACATAAGACAAGTGTCAGATTACGTAGCTTCTTTAATATCTGCAATGATTTAGAACGTATAGGTGATATATTTTATCAACTTTCTAAAACGATGGAAGACAAACTCAATCGTAAAATTTATTTTCTTCCAGAGCAACGTAATCAATTAAATGAACTACTGGAGATAGTTAATAGAGCATTTGAAGAAACAAATTATAATCTCAACCTGAGAAGCTATGATGAAGTCAACTTATCAAAATCTTATGCCTTAGAAGACGAGATAAATACGAAAAGAAATGCCATGAGATCTTACAATAGCGCTAATCTTGAGAACAAAGATTACAACCCCAATTCTGCATTGATATTCACCATATTATTTTCTTCTTTAGAGAGAGTCGGTGATCATCTTGTAAATATAAATGAGTCTGCTGCGGGAGAAATATAAAAGTCCTCTCAAGAAAAACCCTTTAAGGCTTAAGCTAAAATAAAGTAATATATCAAGCCAAAAAGTGCACTGATTCCTATCCATAAAATCATGCTAAGTTTATATCGATACATAGCAATAAAAGAAATCATCACCCATACCAGAGTTACAAGGTCCAAGCCCCTAACAGAAACGTCAATAGGAAAAAGAACAGCGGCCCCTAAGTAAATTGTCAGATTCAGAATAACTCCTACTACAGCTGCGGTGACAAGACTGAGGATTTCTTTGATGAGCTTGTTCTCTTGAGTCCGTTCAATGATAGGCCCTCCTATTAATATAAATAAGAAGCAAGGTAGAAATGTATAAAAGGTTGTCATCATCAATCCTGCGGCCCCCATTGCTAGTGATCCACCAAAGTGATTATACCCAGCCATAAACCCCACAAAAACCAATACCATAACGAGCGGTCCTGGCGTTGTCTCTCCCAAGGCTAATCCATCAATCATTTGTAATTTAGACAACCAAGCAAACTGCTCAACACTGACTTGAGCTACATATGGCAGTACTGCGTAGGCACCACCAAAAGTTACAAATGCAGCCTTAGTAAAAAACAAAGATAGCGTCGACCAAAACTGAAAATCACTTTTTAAATAATAGATTATCAATAGAGGAATGCTCCACATAACGAGTGCTATACTGATTTGCTTGATCAACTTTGGTAAATGAAACCCAGCTACTAATGACTTTGTATATTTATTAATATAATAATTTTCTTCTTCGAGATCAAACTGTACGAGTACCTTGCTATTGACTTGTAGTATGGTAGGATATAGTTGTCTACATATCAATGCTACCACAATAGCTCCTATGATTATAATAGGAAATGCAATATTGAAAAAGTAAATACAGATAAATGCAGCCAAAGCAACAACATAGTGAAATGGGCTTAACAAAGATTTCTTACCGATCTTAATTAATGCTAAAATAACAATAGCGATAATCGCTGGCTTCAATCCGTTAAAGGCCGCATATACCCACGGTAGATTACCATAACTTACATAGACAGCACTTAAGCCCAATAGTATAAACATAGAAGGTAATACGAATAGAATACCCGCTGCAAGACCTCCACGAGTACCATGTATCATCCACCCTATGTAGGTAGCTAATTGCTGAGCTTCAGGCCCAGGCAGTATCATGCTATAATTCAGAGCATTGAGAAATTTGCTATCACTAATCCATTTTTTCTTCTCTACTAAAAACTCATGCATTATAGAAATCTGTCCTGCAGGTCCTCCAAAACTTATAAAGCCTAACTTAAACCAAAATATAAGTGCTTCTTTGAAAGAGGGCTTTTTCATAATGTAAATTTATGTAATTATGTAGGATGGGTCAGAACATAATTCATAAGATAAAGGCATAGACAGAGCTCATAAGGGAGAATCTTGATTGTAGGATTTAGATAATTAATTACACACTTATAATTTTATTCCTCTTATTACATAAAGCTAATAATCCTAGTATCGGACCTATAGCTAAAATCATGATATAGATCGGCGACTCGAAACAACTTCTCATCTCATTGATCAATTGGATACTGACTATGGTTATAAAAAATCCTATGGAATTGACAATAGTGAGGGCAGTACCTTTGAGTTCGGTGGGTGCATTCTGTGCCACCAAAGTTGAGAAAAGTGGTGAGTCCGCGATAACGACCATACCCCAAAAAAGAAGAAATATTATAAATACACTTTGGGATTCCTGCAAAAATATTAACGGTGCAGTCAGACAACAAATGCACGACATCAAAAGCGTTGTCTTAGCTATAAATTTAGTCCCCATCTTATGGGATAAGTAACCTCCTATAACACAAGCCGGTCCCCCAATAGAAATGATCAAGAAAGATAGTAGTGGAATATTATAATATGCATTAGGATATAACTCAAGATAGAATTGCAGCATAATCGGAACGAAAGTCCAGAATGCATACAACTCCCACATATGACCAAAATATCCAAATGCTGCGGAGCGAAAATCAGGTCTACTAAATATATATCTTATTGCAGATAAGTCTATCTTCTGACTCATACGACGATGAGGACCATCAGGTACTAAGGCAATCATCATAACTCCCCCTAAGGTCGCCAACGCTGATGTTGCTATAAATATAAATTTCCATGAGAAGCTGCCAGCCATGTCCTTAAGGAGATGAGGAAAAGCCGTACCTATCACTAAAGCTCCCACCAAGAAACCAAGTGACTTGCCTAAGCCTTTCTCAAAATAATCAGAAGCAATTTTCATCCCGACGGGATAAATACCTGCTAAAAAAAAGCCAGTCAAAAAACGCAATGCAAGAATACTCACAAGTGTATTACCGTCCCAAATTACAGCCAGGTCAAATGCAGCTCCTAAAAGAGCACAAATAAAAAATACTTTGGATGGAGAATACCTATCTGCAACTGATAAGAAAGCAAAAATCAGAGTCCCTGAGATAAATCCAAACTGTACCGCAGAAGTCAGATTACCTAAGGCACTCTCTTGTAGTCCAAAGTTGAGCACCAACTCATGAATAACACCATTACTTGCAAACCATAGTGATGTACAAAAGAACTGGGCGATAACAATAGTCGGAAGTATATACTTAGGAATATGTTTCATTAATTATAAAGTAGAACTCAAAATAATGAAACCTAAGGCGATAACTTGTCGCGAAAAAATAAGTATTGAAAAAATACATCAAGACGCTTGCTCAGACCGAATAATTCCTAATTCCAAACCACGTAATTCTGCTAAGCCTCTTAACCGACCGATAGCAGAATAACCAGGATTTGTTTGTTTGTTAATATCATCTAACATCTTATGACCATGATCAGGTCTCATTGGGATATGACAATTTTGTGCAGCAGCGGCAATTAACAATTGTTTCATCACGGCGTACATATCTACGTCTCCATCTAAGTGATCTGCCTCATAGAAATTACCATCATCATCTCTCTTAGTCGCTCTGAGGTGTATGAAGTGTATCCTATCACTAAATTTCTCAACCATACCCGCTAAATTATTATCCGGTCTTACACCAAAAGATCCGGTACAGAAACATAAGCCATTATAGCTTGACTGAACATTCTCAAATATATACTCTACATCAGCTTGAGTGCTCATTACTCTCGGTAATCCCAACAAAGGAAAAGGAGGATCATCAGGGTGAATAGCCAGCTTGACATTTGCTTGCTCAGCCACAGGAACTATTTGTTGTAAGAAGTAAACCAAATTACTTTTTAATGTATCAGCGTCTATGTTATCATAAGTATTTAAAATAGCTTGAAAATTATCCAATTCTAAAATACCTTCTGTTGTTCCACCTGGCAAGCCTGCAATTATATTTTTGGTTAACTTCTCTTTATCATTCTCAGTCAGCTGAGAAAAATATTTCTTTGCCTCATCGATTTCGGATTGGATATAATCCTGCTCAGCATTTGGTCTATTGAGTATATATAAATCGAATGCTGCGAAAGCGGCTTTTTCAAAATACAAAGCCGTAGAACCATCTGGCATTTTCTTATCTAACTCCGTACGTGACCAATCTAAGACCGGCATAAAATTATAAGTAACAATTCTAATATCACACTCTGATAGGTTGATAATAGACTGCTTATAATTCTCAATGTACTTTCTGTAGAGACCAGACTGTCTTTTAATATCTTCGTGCACAGGTATGCTCTCAGCAACAGACCACACTAGTCCTGCAGTCTCTATCTCATGCTTACGCTTCTGTATCTCTTCTACCGTCCATACATCACCGTTAGGAATATGATGTAGTGCAGTCACTATACCCGTAGCGCCTGCTTGTCTGATATCAGAAAGCGTAACGCCATCATCTGGCCCGTACCAGCGCCAAGTTTGTTCAAGTGTTTTCATTACATATTTTATATGACGTAATTCACTATCAAATTTATGACTTCTTAGCTCTTCCTTTACGCTTAACTATATTCTTAACATAGATTAGCTTGTATCTACTATTAGCACTTTCACGGCGTTCTACCTCAAAACTACCAATAGACTTAATCAATGGTGTCAGCTTTTCAAAACCATAATTTCTTGAGTCAAAATTAGGTCTCTTTTTCAATAAGAGGCTACCTACATCTCCAAGAAATGCCCAGCCCTCCTCGTCTGACAAATCAGATATGGTGGAGGCAATGAATTTTATATCTTTCCGTGTGATTTTATCTAAGCTTTGTTTGGTCTTTTCGGTTTCGGTTGCGTCTTCTTTCTTTTCGGATTGATTTCTTATGATCTCGACATAGATGAATTTATCACAAGCTACGATGAATGGATTTGGGGTTTTCTTCTCCCCTATTCCGATAACCTGCATACCTGCCTCTCGCAGCCGTGTCGCTAATCTTGTAAAATCACTATCACTTGACACGAGACAAAATCCGTTGACTTTCTCTGAATATAATATATCCATGGCATCTATGATCATCGCAGAGTCCGTGGCGTTCTTTCCTGTCGTATATCCGTACTGCTGTATTGGCGTGATGGCATTCTGTAGCAGAAGATTTTTCCACTTAGAAAGATGGGGCTTCGTCCAATCTCCATAGATTCTTTTTATTGTAGGATTACCATACTTAGCAATCTCTTCCATCATTTCTTTGACATGAGCAGAGGGTATATTATCTCCGTCTATAAGCACGGCTATATTTAAGTTCTTATCCATTTTATGTTTTTGTTTTATTTATACCTTCCTTACCATTTATAAATCAGTAAATAGACTAATTATATCTAATTGCCTTTAATAGTAGCAATTTAACCTTATTTAAATGCTTAATTATATAATTGAAAATCGATTATCTTATTTTATTAACCTATCGGATATAATAGAGATAAAAGTTTGAGTAATTAATGAGACTAAGAATTAAAATACCAATTTTTAAGGGTCTTATCCTACCTACATTGAAGGTAGAATAATTAATATTTGAAAATAATTAGCTTTTCTACCAACCATTCTCTCTTAATAAGCAACATTAAGAATAGAAGCAATAATAATGGAATTAGCTACTAATTATAAAACGAAACAGATAAAACCAACTTTGGGCATAGAACGAAGGACAGAATCAGAGTTAATCAGAAGCGTAGCTTCAGGTAATCGATCTGCTCAGAAAGAACTATATCAAAAGTACTTTGGCAAAATGTCAGGTGTAGCCATCAGGTACACAAGGACCAAAGAAGAAGCTTATGAGGTGCTTAATGATGCCTTCATGAACGTATTCAGATCTATCAAAACCTATAAAGGCACTGGTCAGCTTTCGGCTTGGATATACAAAATAGTGCTCAATACCACGTACGCTTATGCTCGCAAAAACTACAAAGTCAGCGAGATAAAAACAGAATTAAAAGCTAAAGATATCACTGTAGATAATGAAGCTATATCCAATATGGGCTTAACAGAAATATATAAAAGCATACAAAAACTTCCAGATTCTCATCGCTTAGTATTCTCGATGTATGTATTAGATAATCTAAAGCACAAGGAAATCGCTAAGGAATTAAAAATCTCTGAGGGGACATCTAAATGGTATCTCTCATCAGCGAGAATTAAATTACAAGAACTCTTAAAAGAAGCATAGACATGAAGAACAATAATACACAATTCGACAAAGAGCTTCACGATAGATTATCTTCAGAAGAATTACCATTTGACCCAATGGCATGGGAGATGATGGAAGAAAAGTTAGATAATGAACCTAAGAGACGATTCATATTTTGGATTTTTCAGCATAAAATTCTTTTAGGCATCTTATCCTTATTTCTCATTGCAGCAATCACATACTGGTCATTTCATTGTAACAACTTCGATGATAGAGATCACTCAGAAGTAGTATCCATTAGTGAATCTAAGTCAAATACTATTTCAAATAAAAGTACTACTTCTGAGATCTCTACCAATACAGCTAATCAG
>CAZBXL010000112.1:0-4148 GCA_964495785.1 uncultured Saprospiraceae bacterium
ATGGTGCAGTCGGCATTTAAGCGTATCTATCCAGATCAGAAATTAAGTTTTAAATATACGACGGTCACAGGTGTGGCGGGATTTGCAGAAAATTAATACACAAGGAAATTCTCTTGGAGAAGAATGTCAAAATAAAAGTAACGGATCGAGAGGGGGTGCTTCATAACTTAGAGGCACCTACTGATATGAACTTTAATGTCATGGAGATCCTCAAGGCACATGAGTTACCTGTAGAGGGCACTTGTGGCGGTATGGCTTTATGTGCATCATGTCATTGTTACATAGAATCTAATCATGAATTATCAGAAGCCTCTGATGACGAGGAAGATATGCTCGATCAAGCATTCTTTGT
The DNA here is from genome assembly GCA_964495785.1 of uncultured Saprospiraceae bacterium. Taxonomy (GTDB): domain Bacteria; phylum Bacteroidota; class Bacteroidia; order Chitinophagales; family Saprospiraceae; genus RFSX01. The sequence goes on from CAZBXL010000112.1 coordinate 353, forward strand.
AGAAGACAACAGTCGTCTTTCTTGTCAGATTAAAATAACAGATGCCATCGATGGCTTAGAGATTAAATTGGCTCCCGTCGATGAGAGTCAGTGATTTGGTGTAGTCATTATTTTCCTGAAGTTATAAGGTCTATGCTGTATTCTAACAACTGAGATAGTCTACCGATAGCATAGTAAGGAATATTTATCAGTTTAAATGCTTTGCCCTTATAGGTTTCAGCATCTTCAATAGAAAACTTATTGGCTAATAATCTTACTGCATATGGATGCTCAGCCCTTTCTACAAATTCATGTAAGGACCTCAGTCTGCCCTTAGCTCCTGACTTCACTTCTATAGGTATCACAAGACCTTTGTTAATATATAACAGATCAACTTCAGCATTGGCATTCGCATTTTCTCTAGTCCAAAATGGTGGTATATACCTAAACTTATCTGAGTACGCTCTCATCTCTTGTATCATCATATGATTTGTGAGATAACCTTTATAGTGGTTGTTCATATCTTTGTAGTCTAAGAGGTCGCCTTGTATTCCCGAAGCATAATTTAATAATCCAGTGTCTAAGAATTGGATTTTTGGTTTTCTCTTATAATTGAGAGCCAAGGGTACCTTTGTATGACTTGTAGGATATATGAGATTGATGACGCCTGCTTTATCTAATTTTCTAAATGCTTCTCCTACTTCTCTTGATTTGTAATTCGAATTACCAAATCCATTAAATGTAATTCTATCTATGATAGAGTGTGCTGTCGATATAATGTGTCGGAGTATTTTTCTTTCGTTTATGCTTGTCCCGTATTTTTCTATGTCTTGTACGTAATTGTCCCATATAGAACTATAGACTTTCTGTATGCTGCTAATCTTTCTTTCCGAATCTACATACGTCGAGATAACTTCTGGCATACCACCGAGTATAATATACAAGTTATAATATTCTAAAAGTTTATCATGAGCGATTTCTGATATTGGAATTCTACTGTAGTGATCGATCAGTTGATATTCTTCTAAGGCTTCTAAAAACTCATAAAAGTCCAGTGGACTAATTTCTATTTGTTCAACTCTTCCTACCGGAAAAGAAGGCACATCTCCTATCGCAAATTCTAATAATGAACCAGCAGCAATAACATCCAATTCTGGTATGTCTTCGTAGAAATATCTTAGTAGAGAAATGCATTCAGGGACTTCTTGTATCTCATCTATGAATAATAAAGTGTCTCCAGGTATATATTTTTCATTTCTGTCTAGAAGTATTCGTTCTAATATCTCATTGACATTATCACTTGATTTGAAGAATTTAGCGTCATTAGATCTTTCAAGATTTATATTTATAAATCTCTTATAATGTGTACCGAGCTCTGCTGCAAGCGTTGATTTACCAACTTGTCTTGCACCTCTCAGTATCATCGGTTTGTTATTGGATACCTCCTTCCAATATAGAAGTTTTGCAAGTGCTTTTCTTTTAAACATATAACAAAATTAGTCTTAATTTCACTTATATGTCACAAATAAGGGGTGATTTATAACATTTTATGTCACAAATAAGGGGTGATTTGTGACATTATTTGTATCAAATAAGGGGTGTCATTGCTCAGAATGTCTATTTTATTTAGTATAAATAAAAAATGGAGCTAACTTTTACATTAGCTCCATTTCGGGTTTTCGTTTGGTTTTATTTATTAAGCTTTGCCCATTGCTTTTTTGATAAATCCAATAACTGTCATAACAATACCTCCTCCTGCAACACCACCTCCTACAGAGCCAAGAATGCTGCCTATGTCCATGCTTCCACTTGCTGCAGCTGCACCTATTTCAGGTGATATCATACCTAAGACTGTAGCGCCTAATCCACCACCAGCAATACCAGCAACAGAATTCCATAATGGACCCATAGATGCGCCTTTGAGAAGACCGCCAGCGAGATTACCACCTATAGCTCCAGAGGCTAAACCAATAATTGTACTTAACATTGTTTGAAATTTAATTAGTAAAAAAATATTTTAATAGAGTAATCTGTCTAATAGACTTGAATGAAAGTCTATGCTTTATTTAATGAAAGAATACACTTTTATTTGTTTTAATACCGATTAAGTAATTTTTTATATTAAAAAATAATATTTAAGTAAAAAAATATATGCATTTAGATCAAATATATAAAATTTATACTTGAGCCAAACATATGCAGAATTATTGATATAGAATCAATTTAATAACTATTAACTTTTATTAATTGACTATAAGGGTGAGTAACATGATAACCAGGGGTATGAATATTTCTTGTACGACCTATGGGTAGGAGTTAAGTGTAGATATTGATTTTATATACGATAAAGCTGCCACACAGCCATAAAATGAAATGCACTACCAGCTAAGACACATAGATGCCATATGACGTGATTATATTTCATTTTATCTCGAGCATAGAAATATGTTCCAATCATATAGGCCAATCCTCCACATAGTAGAAGTATTAGAATATGTGAGGGCGTCAATGCATTAAAAGCTTGGATATCAAACACAATCAACCAACCCATTGCGATATAGAGAAAAAGAGAAAACTTAGGAAATCGTTGTCCTAATGTAAGTTTGTACAATGTCCCAAACGCAGCTATAGACCATATTATAGTGAGTATTAACTTGCCTTGTCCTTCGCCTAAGATTAATATCAAAAACGGGGTATACGTCCCAGCGATAAGATAGTAAATAGCAATATGATCTATCGTCCTAAAGAATTTCTGAAAACGATGTCGCTTGTACTTAGATATGTGATAGATTGTAGATGCAGAATACACCGCTAACATCGAGGAGCCAAAACCCACTGCGGCAAAGAAACCCCACGAATTATTATGACTCCATGATAACTGAATGAGAAATAGCAATCCTATTAGACTTAGGATAAGTCCAGCTCCATGTGTTATGATATTCCATAACTCTTCTTTCTTTTGTAATTGTTCTGATTTCATATTCCTACTTACTCCATTTACACTAATTGAGGGATGTCCTGTCTGATATTGGTATAATGCTCGATGCATTTGTAAAGCCTTATGATTTATAATGAGGCATTTTCTAACAGCTATCGGTATTACTTTTCTATCAGGCTTTAGTCAATTAACGCTGAAGTAAGAATTTAGATCAATGCAGTGATCAATATTGAATTTGTAAAAATAAATGGAGAGATAAAAAAAGTGCATTAGGTCAATCAATAACCCAATGCACTATATAAAATCGTTAGCTAAATATATCTATTGGATTACAATCCTCTTAGTTACACTTACTGTAGTATTTGATATCTTAAGTAAGTAGACACCAGGATTTGTAATATGTACTTGATTATCAATTATTTCTTGAATCATACGACCATTAATGTCATATAACACCATTGAGTTAATAGATTCTGTAATGTTATCAGTATTAATGTTAATGAGTCCATTACTTGGATTAGGGAATATTTTGATATTTTCTGCAAGAGTAATTTCTTCAGCTGTTGAAGTTGTATTACACGCTGCAGATTTATTGATTCTGATAAATAAGTTATCCCCTGAATGTATGAAGCAGTTAGATGCCGTAGTATTCTTTCTGTTTTCACCTATTCGTACAGACAATAGACCATCGTAACTTAGTCCGTATATACGCTGCTCTTCATTTCCAGAATTTTCGAAATTATATAATGTGTCAAAAAACACCTCTTGTAAATTTTCAAATTCATCAGTAATTAAAAAAGCATAATTGTTACCTACAGGTGCCTCAATATTATTTTTTAGTTCTATGAGATCTGCTTCTCCGTCACCAGCACATATATC
>CAZBXL010000112.1:4248-7646 GCA_964495785.1 uncultured Saprospiraceae bacterium
CAATATTATTTTTTAGTTCTATGAGATCTGCTTCTCCGTCACCAGCACATATATCAACCTCCGTGACCCAGTTAGTAGTCGCGGTAAGACTTTCTCTACATTCAAAAGTACTTGAGCAATCAACTTTAGTGATTGTCAAAAATAAGTTGTCACCAGAATGAATAAAACAACCCGTTGCGGTAGTTTGTAACCTATCCTGACCTATGACAGGCATCAGAGCACCATCAAAGTGAATACCATAGACTCTTTGTTCATTAAGAGATGATCCATCAAAGTTGTATAACGGATCTGTCGTAACTTCTTGAAGAATATTATTGCTATCAGTAATGAGATAAGCATAATGATCTCCCGGTTCTATAAATAGGTTGTTTCTTAGTTCGATGATATCATCAGTGCCATCAGTAGGGCATACTTCTACGCTTGTAGCCCAGTCTGTAGTTGCGGTAAGACTTTCTCTGCATTCAAATGTATTAGAACAATCAACTTTAGTGATTGTCAAAAATAAGTTATCACCAGAATGAATAAAGCAACCCGTTGCTGTAGTTTGTAACCTATCCTGACCTATGACAGGCATCAGAGCACCATCAAAGTGAATACCATAGACTCTTTGTTCATTAAGAGATGATCCATCAAAGTTGTATAACGGATCTGTCGTAACTTCTTGAAGAATATTATTGCTATCAGTAATGAGATAAGCATAATGATCTCCCGGTTCTATAAATAGGTTGTTTCTTAGTTCGATGATATCTTCAATGCCATCAGTAGGGCATACTTCTACACTTGTAGCCCAATCTGTAGTTGCGGTAAGACTTTCTCTACATTCAAATGTAGGTGCACAAGCATTTTTAGTTACTGTTATAAATCCATTAGCATCGGAATGTATAAAACAATCTGTAGCTGTAGTCGCAGTTCTGATTTGTCCTATAGCTGGTGTCAGCGTACCATTATAATGAACCCCATATATTCTTTGAGTATTTTGAGATGATCCCTCGAGATTTATATTATTTGAGAATATAACTTGCTGTAGTATCTCATTACTGTCAGTTATGAGATAAGCATAATTATTACCTGCAGATACATTTAGACTATTATTAAGATTCAGAATATCATTCTGACCATCATTAGAGCAGATGTCTATAGAACTTGCACCAGCAGAGTTGACTGTATTATTTAAGCATTCAAATTCAGGAATACAAGCATTTTTAGTTACTGTAATAAATCCATTAGATTGAGAATGCGTAAAGCAACCCGTCGCCGTCGTCGCTGTTCTGATCTGACCTACGGCAGGAATGAGCGTACCATCATAATGCAATCCAAATATTCTCTGAGTACTTTGTGATGAACCTTCAAAATTATAAAAGTTACTTAGTACGATTTCTTGTAGTATATCACTCTCGTCAGTAATGAGATAAGCATAATGAGTACCTGCTGCGAGGTTGAGACTATTGTTAAGAAGAACAACATCACTCTGACCATCATTAGAGCATATGTCTACAGCGGATGCACCAGCAGAGTTGACCGTGTTGTTAAAACACACAAACTCAGGAACACAAGCATTTTTAGTTATTGTAATAAATCCATTGGATTGAGAATGCGTAAAACAACCCGTCGCTGTCGTCGCTGTTCTATTCTGACCTATAGCGGGAATGAGCGTGCCATCATAATGTAATCCAAATACTCTCTGAGTGCTCTGTGACGAACCTTCAAAATTATAAAAGTTACTTAGTACGATTTCTTGTAGAATATTACTCTCATCAGTAATGAGATAAGCGTAATGAGCGCCAGCTGAGAGGTTGAGACTATTATTAAGAAGAACCACATCACTCTGACCATCATTAGAGCAGATATCTACCATAGACCCACCTGCAGTGTTAGTAGTACTGCTTAAGCACTCAAATACTGGCGGACATGCATCCTTAGCTACTGTGAGGAAATTCATATTGTCTGAGTGAGTAAAGCAACCTGTTGCTGTAGTCATCAGTCTATCTTGACCTATATTTTGTATCAGTGTCCCGTCAAAGTGAATTCCATATACGAGCTGCGTATCTAAACCTGAATTTTCAAAGTTAATTGTAGAATCAATAGATATACTTTGTGTGATACCTTGAGTATTCGTAATTATGTAAGCATAATGATCACCAGCTTCAGCATTAATTGAATTTCTCATTACTATAGAATCTGGTATGCCATCAGTAGGGCAAATGTTGATGACACGTAATGTGTCACTTGTAGCATCTGCTGTATAGGTCTCACTATTTAAGCAATCAAAAGTGATGCATGCATTTTTAGTAACAGTTATAAAGTCACTATCAGATGAATGCTCAAAACAAGCCGAAGCTGTCGTCTCTGTTCGATGACTTCCTATGTCGATGTCTAATGTTCCGCTGTAGTTCAACCCATATATCCGCTGTTCTTCTTCATCAGTACCTTCAAAGTCATAAAAATCTTCGAATAGTACTTCAGTTAAGATTTCATTTTCATCAGTAAGTAGGTAGACATACTCGCTACCAGCATCGAGGCCCAAGTTGTTTTCAAATTCTACAATATCATCAATGTTATCTGAAGAGCATATGTCTATGGTATTGTTACCATTGATATCAGTGACTTCACTTTCTTCACATGATGGGCATGCATTTTTTGTTATTTGTATGAATGAGTTATCAGAATGTTCAAAACAATCAGATGCTGTCGTGGCTGTCCTAATACTCCCTATCTGGATATCAAGATCACCGGCATAATGTAGACCATAGACTCGTTGCTCGTCATCACTACTGCCTTCGAAGTCAAAATTATCATCCATGACGACTTCTTCTAATATTTGATTATTATCGGTAATAAGGTAGACGTACTCATCTCCTGCATCTAATCCTAACGAATTTTCAAATTCTACAACATCACTGTTACCATCAGCCGGACAGATATCTATGTTGTTACTTCCATTAGCATTGTTGACATCGTTTTCCTCGCAGGTGGCATCATTCATAATAATAACTTCCCCAAATTCTCCCGAGGCCCATAATTGCTGAAAAGCCACACAATAGAAAAGCATAAAATCGAAATCTTCAATACCGATGGACGATGGTACAGGTACAGTAAGACCACCATTAAAGTGACCTATGTCTGATAGGTTGACAATTTCTTCAGAGCCAGATAGAGATAGAGAATTAGAAAGTAGAATTCTGACATCTGGACCTGCCGGCGTACTAAAATCATCCGATAGCCTTAGTTGCAAATCTCCGTTGTCCAATTCTTCTAAGAATCCAAGACCAGTTATAGAATAACCTCCAGGCACTAACTCTGCCTCTCGTAATAAATCCACTGACTGACCCGTCATAGAAGCGGCAAATAATAGTGTTGTAAAAAGTGATATTAGATATTTCATTAAATGTCTATTTGTT
>CAZBXL010000113.1:0-7354 GCA_964495785.1 uncultured Saprospiraceae bacterium
CTATGAGCGATAGCGGATCAGCTATATCGGGAGTGCTGACGAAGGAGGCATTCCCGATATAGCATGTTATGATGCGTTACTCATTTGGTAATCTCGGATTAAAACTTCAGCTGGAATATTTAACTCAGTATTCAGCTTTCTAATCATTGTAAGGCTTAACTTTCTTTTACCACTAAGTATTTCACTTGTTCGACTTCTTGTGCCCAATATTTTCGACAATTCGGATTTTTTCATATTTAGTTGATCAAGCCTGAATAAAATTGCTTCAATTGGATGAGGAGGTTCAATTGGAAAATTCTCTTTTTCATATTGCTCAATTAGAATGCTGAGTAACTGTAACTTGTCTGAGTCGTCAGAATTTACCTTCAGTTCAAGTTGCATAAGTTGATATGCTTGTTTTAGATAATCTTTGTATTGCTTTTTATTCTTTATCGGCTTAATCATAATTTATTGTTTTAGCGTCAACTTTATCGTATTCAGAATGTGTTCCGATCCATACAATGAATATTATTTTTAATCTATACTCAATATCTACGATTAGTCGATAGTCGTTTCCTTTGATGTTGAATACGACTCTTTTCGAAGTGATAATTGAGGCATTCCTATACTTAGTTTTAAGTTGAGCTGAATTCTTCCATATTGAGTTTTCAGCCTCCTGAATCCAAGATTTTAAAGGTTGTTCAGCTGATTTGTGCTTTGACCAGTAATTTCTTAGAGTACTTATGGCTATAATTCTCATAACGCTACAAATATACAAAATGTTCCCGATATGGTTGCATTTACTCTAATGCTTCATAACTATTTAAGATACCCAATGATAATTCATGCATCTCTAAACATACATAGAGTGTTATACAAAAATCAGATGGTCATATTAAATTTTTATATTAGTATGATTATAGTTTTACCATTTTATGATGGTATGAAGTTCCTTTCGAATCATATAGATTAAAAACATATAAGCCATGAGGTAGCCTATCTATATTTTTGAGAATTTGGCTTGGTTTGCCATTTGCGATAAGTATGCCATTTATGTCATTTATTTCAATTGATATAACATCTACTTCACTGTCTATCATCACCTGATTGGTAAATGGATTAGGGTATAGAATTAATCTTGATTGAATAATATCTTGTGTAGAAGTTATCTCTTTTTGAAATTCGAAAGCACCTACATCAGGTTTGTTATCAATAAATCGATCATATCCGAGTATATCGTATTCTATACTATAATCTGTATCAGCGGCATCTATTAGCTTACTGTCTTGACTCAATTGGAAGTTATTATTTGCATAGTCAACAAATTCAGTGTTGTAGTCTTCTGTATTATTGAGTATAACATTTTGACTTAATGTTCCATCTACTACAATATCATTAGTCACATTATTAGCCACTAAACAATCAGAACTTTGGCGACCGTCTTTATGATCAGCAATCCTTATCCAGCTTGCCCCAGGTGTAGTTAGTGGCGTAGGATCTAAGACTGTATTGTGAATAATGGTACAGCGACGTGCACCTAAGAATGTGATACCATGCCAATGATTAACAGATATTACATTGTTAGCCACTAACCAATCGTTATACATTCCATCAAAGCAACCTATACCTTGTAGTGGACCATTCAATGGTCTTGTATAATCATCAGAATTTATAATTGTATTGCCTATGACCGTATTATGGTCAGAGACGACTCCGTTAATCTCAGCCCATGATTGTATACCATCATCATGATTCTCATCTACATCATAACAATTTTTGATGAGATTATTAGAGAAGGTGATATGTGATCCCACTATTCTCATACCGTCAGCTGAAAAGTTTATAATTTCATTATTATCTGCCAGAATATGATTGCCCATAGCTGTAAGTCCAAAAGAAGTATTGACTATAGTATTACCTACAGCAGATAAAGAGTCGGCTCTAAGAAACATGCCTTCACTTGCATTTTCTATCCATCCTTCTGGAGTCATCCATGGTTCAGCCGAGCTGTATATCGTGCAGTTTTTAAATGTAACTAATGCACTTGGCCCAAAAAATCCATTACTTTCCACATGCACCAGATATCGATTTTCGTAATTTCCGTAGGGCTCAGAACTGATTTCTATGTTTTCAAAATTCCAATTTCTACATGCATATAATCCTATCCATTCGATGATGGGGGTATGATCATCATAAGCCATTATTGTAATCGGCTTATCATTGATAAAGTTTCTCCATACGGCTTCTCCATGTAATCCATTCATCAGCATAAGTGTATCTCCGGGCTGGATGATGGCTTGAGGATTTCTGTTATTCAATTGGCTTATCGATGAATCATAGGGTAGAGGAGCATAAGCTTGAGAGTTAAAAAAATCGGATTCAATTATTTCTTGTAAAGAACCAAATGGATCATTCACACCTCCGCTATTCTGCATAGAACCATCTACAGGATCAGAGTAAAATACTGCTGCATAAGTAGTATGTAATAATGCACTTGTAAAAATGAAAGTAAGTGTAAGAATTATATTCATAACCCATTTATACTTTAATAGATTGAAACGTTGCATGAGTAACTGAATTAATCATGTCTCAAGTTAGATTTTTTTCAATGTATTAAAATTAGGCAAATTATAAAATGGTATAAAATGTAATTCTACTCTTCTACTAATATTCTCTCTACTATTTTTTGTGAAGTTTGTAGGTCGATCATCTCTAATAGGTAGATGCCTGAGGTTATAGAGCTTAGGTCTATCTCGTCCGTGTTAATATAAGTCCCTATCAATTGGCCTCTCAGGTCATAGAGTTGCGCCTTAAAGTTTAACTGCCCAGCGACATCGATATAGATAACCTTAGATGCTGGATTAGGATATATATTAACTTCTACATTAGACAATGCATGTGTAGAGCTGAGCAAATCTACTCCATCGCAATCTTCGTCTAATCCATTATTAGGGATGTCTTCGGCATCAGGATTGATATCAGGATTATTATCATCACAGTCATCCTCTACTAAGAACCCATCCTCGTCTAAGTCATCATCAAGTGTCAGTGGATTGCAGTCATCATCTATACCATTATAGATTATTTCCATCGCGTCAGGATTGACATCAAAGTTATTGTCATCACAATCGACATCACTGAGGTATCCATCTTGATCTATATCCTCTAGTCCTGAATTAGCTTCTAAAAATCTAATCGTATAATCTTCTACTTCTCCGAAGAAATTTCCACAAGGGTTAGCTGGTGCATTAATACCAAAAACACTTCTGACTCTCATCGTCGTAACACTTCTACCACCTACATCGGGTACTGTAAATGTGCCAGTACTTATATTATTATCAAATGCTGACATTGTAATCAACTCACTCGGGTCAAAGGTGCTACTCCCATCATAGTCTATCCAAGCAAATGCGACATCTTGATCGAAAGCAAATCCTAAACCTAACGTTAATGTATACGTAGTGCCTACTCTCAGTTCTGCAGATAAGTTTCTGAAGTCAGAATAACTTGTCTGCCCTGAAGTATTGCTTAGATCACTAAGCTGTACGATACTTATATAATCAGCCCCTGTACCAGGGCTGCCTGCACCTGCACAATAATCCAGATTAGCCCTGCCACCCTCACACATACAACTGTCAGAATAAGTCTCATCAGATGTTAGTGGATCACCATCATCGCAGGCTGTTCCGATTAGATTATCATCAAGATCAGGACATATGTCAAATAAATCGCAGACACCATCGCTATCTTGGTCTGGGCTGTTCTCATCGCATGATGCGATATCTATAGCTGCATCAAAAATGCCTCTACCAAATGTTCCGACTCTTATTCTCTGACTACTGTATTGTATCTCTATGTCAGTAATCCTTGTATGCGGTAAGCTTCCATATAGAAGCCACTCCGCAGAGCTATCGTCACGATAATAGACGCCTATATCTGATCCTATAAATACAGCATTATCTATATCTCTGTAATACTCAACAGCACCGAATCTTACGTTAGGGAGATTGCCTGAGATATTAGTCCAGTCATCGCCAGCATTATCTGATATGTATACCTTAGAGTTGTCTGAGTATCCGCCTATAGTGATAATTATTTTATTCATGTCCGTAGGACTGACTTCTATATCTGTGACATTATCAGCAGGTAAGGACTTCGTTGTCCATTGATCATCCTCTATGGCTTTAACATACAAGTTATTGCCATTTATAGCATAGATTCTTCCTCCATTTGATTCAGCTATGGCGATATGATTGAGGTTTACACCATTAGCTAACTGACCGCTTATAGGCGTCCATGTATTTCCTCTATTCGTACTTTCATATACATTTTGATATCCTACTATAATTCTATTAGGATTACTTGGGTCTATTCTGTAAGGTGTTATCCAAGCTCCTTGTCCATCTTCATTAGGTGGTGAGATATTGATATTATTAGTTCCGTTATATCTCCTCATAGCACCAAACTGATACTCCCAGTATATCACATTATCATCATTAGGATCGATCTCTGTTATCATTCCATCTCCTGTCCCTGCAAGGTCATCCCAGGTGCCATTACTATCTCTGTACATACTCCCGTTATCTTGAGATCCGCCTGAGACGACATTCATATCAGATTGTGATACTGCTATATCATAGAATTGGGTAATGATTAACCCATCGCTCAGATTAATAAACTCACCAGTCTCGACATTATAGGCATCTATACCACCATCATGACAGAAGTAAATTCTATCATCCTGCAGAGGATTGATGAACGTGTTACGCATGTCCACATGTATGAGAGGAAGTCCATCACGACCTAACCAGTCACTGATCTTCTCATAATCTCCGCTGCCATCTGTAGAACGATATAAATCAAAATATCCCACTATATAATCATTAGAATTCTGTGGACTTATAGACGCCAGCTGAGCGGAGAAAGTCTCAGGCAGCGATTGTATCTCTGGAAAAGATTCTCCAGAATCAGTGCTTACGGCAAGGCTTGTACCATGCGTGACGACCACCTTGTTAGGGTCCTGAGCAGTAAGCGCAATCCTAACTGTATTATCACCAAAGTCTCTTATCAAAGAAAAATTATCTCCGCTATCAGTGCTCTTAAGAAAAGCTCCATTATTAGTCCCTAAGTATACGACGCTATTATCTCCAGGCTTGTAATGTGCTTGTACGCATGTCGTCGTTGTCACTTGATCATGTGAGTCAAATCCATCTGTTGTCTTATATAAGCCTCTCTGAGTAGCAGCTAATAGGGTAGAGCTATCTTCAGGATCTGCTGCTAACCAGTAGATGCGAGTATTCTGAGAAGTAGACATCACCAGACTTGTAGGTCCCCACGTCTCTCCGGCATCTGTAGACTTATAGACACCTATGCTTGGTAAGCCGTTCCATAGATGACTTCCCAGTGATATATATATGATGTCAGGATTCTCTTGATCTACGACTATTGAGGATACTGCCAGGTATGGCAGATCATCACCGATGGCTGTATAAGTCTGTCCTCCATCAGTAGTCTTCCAGACTCCACCTATAGCTGCACCTACGTAGAAAATATTTTCGTCAGTCGGATGAAATGCAATACTCGAAGTTCTCCCCATGGAGATCTGAAGATTTATAAATCTATCGTTAGAAATATTAGACCATTCAATGTCTTTGTAGATATCATTATTAGATGAGCTCTTGAGTACTTCTCTTGTATCCACTGCAAAATCACCCAGAGTCCCATCTGGATTCAAGCTATCTTTCCAGTAATTTTTCCATCTCATATACTTGACGAATTCTCCATCACGATATTCGCCGATAGAGAGTTCTTTTGGTGTAAAGTTGGGATGCTTTTTTACAAAATACTTATCTGCCTCTTTGCACATTTGGGCAAAATTGTTACCATCAGTAAGTATGGTTTGAATATCATCTTGACTTACAAGGATACTCGAAAAAAGTATGAGACAAGCGGTAGATAGGAGATTCTTCAATGAGTACTTTTTATAGTATAAAAATAATTATGAATAGATAATGCTACACGAAAGGTAATTGTTTTTCTATTATAAATAAATGAACAAAAACCCGAGTGTCACTAAGGTAATCCTTATCTGTAATAAATACGGATAAATAGTATAGACAATGCTATGCAGATATACAAGGCGACAAATCAACACATGGAAAATATTTTTTAGCATATGAAAGGAGCAAATCCTTTTTATAAATTCTTAACTGAGGGCTCAGCTATATTGAGCGCAGAGGTCAGTTATTGAATAATTTTCGCTTTACAAAGTTTAAGTATAAGGGCTTTTGATCGGCCACGGATTTATAAGATCTATTGTAATTTTTGTATCTTATATTTATTTTCAGTACTCAACATATATGAAATTAAATCAACTATATATTCTATTGCTTTTCTTGGGGTTCTATATTAGCTGCGAGCCTGCAGATCCTTGTGATGATTTAGAGTGTGGACTTGGAAATTGTATCGAAGGAGTCTGCGATTGTCCATGTGGCTTTTCAGGTGATAATTGTGAGATAGAGGATTCATGTTTTGGTATAGTATGTTGTAATGGAGATTGTGACCCTCAAACCGAAAGTTGTAATTGTGATCCTAATTATTACGGAGAGAGTTGTAATATATTATGTGTAAATGGAGAATTTGTAGATGGGAATTGTAATTGTTTCGTGGGTTATGAAGGTGCTACATGCGAAATTGAAAGTAGAGATGCTTTTCTAGGTTGGTGGAGCTGCGAAGAATGGACTTGGACTTCAGAAGCAGGCGATTCAATATTTCAGGGACCCTTATTAGGTTCTGTAAAATTTGAATGTGGTAATAGGGTACCTGAAATTGAACTTTTTTCGACAGAGAATAGCAATGGTTTAATGCTTCTCAATTCAGCTAATAGATTAGTAGGTCAAGTAACAGGAAAAACAATCAACTTTGAGTTGCAATTTTTTATTGGAGTCTCAGTATACGGTTCCGCTATCTTAGATGATGACCGCATTGTTCGTATTGAATTATACTTTTTAAATCTGACTACATCAGTTACCGAGGTCGCTAAAGGCAGATTTCGTATTGCTCGTCATTGGAAGGACTGTGACTAATTTTTTATACCCCGATCACAAATAGGTCATCATTTAATTCAATCCTGCAGTTCACATTTCTTACAGCATCAAAATTTGAAATCAGTTTTACCGTTCACAGTAATAAACTACGCTCTAATACAACAATCTTAAATTTCTTGCTTATTAGCTGGATGTATCTGTGATCATAGTAGAGGTATAGCACAACATGCGTGGCTTACCTGATTTCTTAGCTATTCTTGCGTCAGGATCTGTAAGGCTTTGGTGAGTTGCATTACTCATTGTCCGTCGTTTTTTATTTTGCTTATCTC
>CAZBXL010000114.1:0-7328 GCA_964495785.1 uncultured Saprospiraceae bacterium
AAGCCCCGTCATAGCTCTACAATTCCTAACTAATAAAAATTTGACTTATGAAAACACTAATTACGATTTGTATTGCAGCCTTTCTCAGTCTTGGACTATCAGCGCAGGACAATTACGAACAAGAAACTAACAGAAAAGAAAAAACCTTATTTAATAATGGAGGCATAAGACTTACTGGCTTATGGGGAGGCACCACCAATGGTTTTGTGAAATTTCAAAATGATTTCAGTCTTAATAATGGCGGGTATTTTGTTTTCGAAATAAACGAAAATTTCCTCGTCGGGTGGTCGGGCTATGGTAGTGGTACAGAACTCGCAGATGGCACTAAGGTGGATATCGACGGTAATGATCTCCTACTCGGATATACATTTGATTCTAATAATGCTATACACCCTGCTGTCTATCTGAAAGGAGGATCTGGCTCATTAGAAATAGAAGGCAATGCCGATGATAATGTCTCTGTCATAGAACCGAGTATCGGCGTAGAACTTAACGTATTCAGATTTATGCGTATAGGTATAGATGGTGGTTACAGATTCGTCAATGGTGTCGATACTGCAGGATATACAGATCAGGATTTTAGTTCAGCATTCATAGGATTAAGATTGAAGTTCGGCTATTCTTGGTAGCAACCATAGATTAAATCAGTAGGATTTATATTGTAAATTAAAAGCTCAGATTAGAGTGGTCATAAAGACTTTCTGGTCTGAGCTTTCTTTTGTAGAGGCAGAGTTAAGTGCTTTGATTTTTATAAAATTCCTGACTCAAAGAAATTAAAGTACCGAACAATTCCTGTTGACAATTAGTCTGATAAGCAAACAAAAAAATAATAGGAACATGAAATTACAAGGAAAAAAAGTAGCTATTTTAGCTACAGATGGTTTTGAACAAAGTGAATTATTTAGTCCAATGGATGCTCTCAAAAACGAAGGGGCTCAGGTAGATATCGTAAGCATTAAAAGTGGTTCTATCAAAGGATGGGATAAAGATGACTGGGGCAAGTCAATAGAAGTCGACAAGAAAATAGAGCAGGCATCGGCGTCAGACTACAATGCACTTATGCTACCAGGAGGAGTTATGAATCCCGATTCATTAAGGAAGGATGAGAATGCACTTAACTTTGTTAGATCGTTTTTCAAAGAAGGTAAGCCTGTGGCAGCAATTTGCCATGCGCCACAAATTTTGATCAGTGCTGATGTCGTAGAGAATAGAAATATGACAAGTTACGACTCTATCAAGAAAGACTTACAAAACGCAGGTGTTAACTGGACTGACGAGGAAGTGGTAGTAGATGCTGGACTCGTAACGAGTAGGAATCCGGATGACCTACCAGCTTTTAACAAGAAACTAATAGAAGAAGTTGGCGAAGGCGTACACGAAGAACAAGTGGCAAATGCATAGAGCCAACTGATATAGTTACAAAGAGAATTATTGGGTGCCAGAATAAATTCTGGCACCTATTTTTTTTGTGCTTACATGATACATTATTCATCTAACCACTTACGAAAATCTTTAGTCTTACTCGAGCTGGTATGTCTGACATCATTGATAGAATCTAACTTTATAGCTAACCGATTCTTGAAGTACGGCTCTATCTTTTCTATGTAATCTATACTAATTATCTCACTTCTATTTATTCTAAAAAACGAAGTCGGATCGACTTTACTTTCTATATCACCGATAGAATAATTGACGATATGTTTTTCTCCACCATCATCATAGGCAAAACTAAAATCTCCACTGGCTTCAAAGAGTACAATCTTTTCTGCAGCCAGTAGCTTAATCCCTGTTTTCTTTTTTACACTGAAACGTTGCTTGTAAGATTTGACCTCTTCTTGCAATATGTTTTTCAATTCAGAAATAACACTTTTATCTATCGCTTTTTGTTTAGTGCCAAATAAGGACTTGTACTTACTTAGGGCATCATTGAAATTTTCTTCAGAATAAGGTTTTAATAAATATGCTATTCCATTCGTCTGAAAAGCTTGAAACAGAAACTCATCAAATGCAGTACAAAAAATAATAGGACACTTGACTTCTATTTTTTCAAAAACTTCAAAACTTAATCCATCTAATAATTTGATATCAGAGAATATTAAGTCAACATCACTATGCTTGCTGAGAAAATGTTCTGCTTCTACCGTCGACCTTCCCCACCCTAATACCTGGGCATTAGGAAGTGCTTTATTCATGTACACGAGCAGCTTATCATATGCTGGAATCTCATCTTCAAAAATTAATATCTTCATTAGTCTATTGGTTTTAGAATAGGTAATGATATCGTATAAGATACGTCATCTGATACATATACTTTCTTGTCAGTCAGTAAGGTGTATCTGGCTATCAAGTTATTCAAGCCCGTACCTGATTTCGCTTGAGATTTGACTCTTGACATTTTATTGTTCTTAACCTTAAGCGAGTCACCTTCTAATTTTATGTACGTAGTAATAGGAGACTCGTTACTTCCACTGTTATGTTTTACTACATTTTCTAATACAGTCTGTAGAGCACCGGGAGGGATAAGATAACCTTCTGTCTCATGATGAGCTTCAATGACAAATTGAAATGCTCCTCCAAATCTTTTTTCTATTAGGTAGACATAGTTCTGAGCAAACTCTAATTCCTCATCGAGACCAACCACTTCATCATCCTTGGTTTTTATAAGATACCTGTAGAGTTCTGAGAGATGCTTTAAGTAAGACTTAGCGACTTTAGGATCAGAATCTATAAGTGCATCTACAGTATTCAGATTATTAAATAGAAAGTGAGGATCAACCTGTGCCTTCAATCTACGTAGCTCACTTGTTCGTATTTCCTTTTCTTTCTTTTGCATATCTAATTGCACGTCATAGAATTTTTTTCCTAATAATATTCCTACCAAAATTCCTGCATTCTCAGAAGAGGAGATGATAGCCCATAGATATAATTTGGGTTTGTAAAATGCCTGAAATTGCTTCATCTCTATCCCGTTTACAATTCTATAAGCGAAATATTCTACGACGCCAATAAGCGTCATCACTAATACTATCCAAAATAATAATACAAAGATCTTACGCTGCGGAAAGTATTTTGGAAATAAAATATATACTATCAGGTAGGTTATAGAAATCGCAGATAAAACATATACAGCGGTATCATATATTCTCAGATAAATGCTGTCATAACTATCGCTACCAAAGAGCGTAATCACAATACTTATCACGAAAAATATAGTAATGATGTACCAATCAGAACGTATCGGTTTATTATCCATATTAGTTGCTTTGAGAAGCCCTTCTCAATTCTTCTGAAGCACTTCCTGAAGTTTTAGACTTAGATTTTAAATGTTGATTACCAAATTTATAACTAAATCTTAAACTTACCGTAGGTGCCTGCCATGTTGCTGTCAGGTCCATATCTTGTTGGAAGTCTACAGAAGCATTCCAGAATCTATTGGTGAAGTCTTCTACTCCGATACTTACTTTACCTTTATCATTCATAATCTTCTTAGATAGTCCAAAGCTCGTTCCGTATAAATACTCGGCATTAAATATACCCTCTTGCTGACCACTCGTATACCACCCTCCTAACTCCGCATTGATATCAAATGGCAACTTGAATTCTGCTTGTATAAATGCAGTCGTATTGAACTGACTTCTCTCAAATACCTCTCCCAGATAAAATGAATTATAAGAATTCTGCGTGAGTATAACACCACCGTAGCCACTAAGACCAGGCACAAAATCTAAAGGAAAAAATAAACTTCCACTGAATATCGTCTGATTATCAAAATTGATATCTGTCTTAAATGCACTCTCAGAATTAGGATCTTGTTCTGTCACCTCGACTATAGAATTATTTGACTTCTTATACTCAATATTAAAAAATGGTTGCCCCTCGTAGCTCAAGGTAAATTTTGCACTATGTGTCAATTCAGGTCTAACATTAGGATTGCCTCTCTCAGCAGTGAACGGATCAAGAAAATAAATAAACGGATTTAAAGTAGAATAACGCGGCCTGTCTATTCTGTAACTGTAAGAGACAGTAGATGTTAGTATAGAGCCTAACTTCTTGGATAAACTAAAACTTGGAAAGAGTTGTGATATATTTCTTGTAAGCGTAGAGTCTAATGTAAGAGATGTACCTTTCGATTGGCTATTTTCATATCTGAGTCCAGCTGTTCCACTCCAATCACCATTGACAAATGATAACTTACCATATCCTGCATATATAGTCTCGTCAAAAAGAAAACGGTTTGTCTGACTTACGTTGTTGACAAATTCTCCATCTTGTTCAAATTCTGAAAGCAAATCATTATCTAATGATGCATCACTATATTTCACTCCCATCTTTAATTCTAATACTTTATTCAGAGGTTTAGTATAGTCTGCTGAGGTTGCAAATATTTTATTATCCCCAGGCTGCGTGTACCTTTGCCTTTGGATAGCATTAGTAACACTGTTAATTGTCGTCAAAGCATTTACGCCATCTATTTTATAGTTTGAAAAATTAGCATCTACCTCTAACTTCTGACCCGCCGTATCTATTTCAAAAATATAATATGGATTGACGGATAGATATGTCCATGATCTATCTATATCATTATCTGTATCTAATCTGTAATCTATCTGCGAGGCGTCTGTAAGGTCGACGTTAGTCACATTTGTACTTACACGGGCATTACTATTATTATAATACTTTGACTCTAATCCTATCCTATGTTTATCTGTTGCATCCCAGTCCAACCTCACATTAGCTCTGTAAGTAGATGGTGTTGCTTTATCTAAGTTACGCTGATCATATACTCCGTTGATTTCATCAGATATTGTCGTCAGCCGTCTTGTTATGAGTAGTTCATCGACATATGCATTTCGGCTATATCCTAATCCTCCTAAGACATTTAATCTACCAGCGTAGTGACTCAGATTAAGACCTGTATTATAATCGTATAATTCTCCTTTACCTACACCTACGGTAACAGCGCCATTTGTACCCAGAAGACTATTTTTCTTTAGTATAATATTTAATATTGGCCCACTACCTGCCGCTTCATATTCTGCTCCTGGCTGATGTATGATTTCTACTTTTTTGATATTGTCACCAGGCATATCTCTCAATAGGGATTGAATATCTAAGTACTGCGTTGACTTACCATTGATGAGAATTGTCGGCGTCCCAGCTCCAGCCATCGTAAGTCTATCATTGATAACTAACATGCCTGGAACCTTTCGCATGACATCGATCAGACTTCCACTTGTATTTGTAATATTATCTGCTACATTGACTATGAGCTTATCAGCTCGTTGCTCTAAGAATGGCATCTTCTCCTTTATCTCGATTGTAGAAAGTAGAGCTGCATCTGACTCCATATCAATGTCAAAAAAAGCACCTCTCTCAGAAGGGATTACGATAGCATCTATTTTATATTCTTTGTAGCCAAGCATAGAGACAATCATGTAATATTCTCCATCGGATACATTTTTAATCTCGAAGAGACCGTTTGCGTCTGTAGATTCAGCTTTGACTACTGTACTGTCTGACTGATTATATAGGGCTGCTGTGGCATAGAATATTGGAGCATTATCTGCATCCATTACTTTTCCAGTGATACTTTGAGCATGAATAGTAATTGTAAATAGAATGAAAATTAAGCTTGTTAGAAGTTGTTTCATGGTCTTTAATTTTTTGATAATTCAAATGTATAAAGTCCATATCGCTCAAACTATGCTAAACCGATGAAGTGGGTGGATTTTCCGTTGAACTATCTTTATGTAGTTTAAACGGATCTACACCAATATCAAGATTCAGTCTATATGGGATTAAGACAATGCCCAATTCATGTTGATGAATTTAATGTTGTGATATCGGATATCATCAAGATGGTTCACTATTCCTGAATAGTTTAGTGTCTATATAAAATCTAATAAATTAATCAGGGCCTAAAATATACTTTTTGTACATATTTTGTACAAATAGTATAACTTTTAGAACCGAATATGTTAATATAAAATTTGATTAGAATAAGACAAAAAGTTATAAATGTACTGACATACGGAGGGAATAAAAGGAATTTAGTATTACTATTTGTACATATTTTGTACAAATAGTAATACTTTTGGAACCATATAAGAACATATATCATTACTTAAATGTGAGGTATCACATAATACTATAGCCATTTACAAGAGAATAATATATCCGCAATTAGAAGCTCACCTGAGCAAAAGACAAGTCACTGTATTGACAGGTATGAGGCGTGTAGGTAAGAGTACAGCGCTTAAGCATCTATTATCAAAGGTCAAGCATAAAAACAAAGTCTACATAGACCTTGAGAAGATAGAGTGGAGAAACCTCTTCTCCCAAGACAGCTATGATGACATTCAATCTGCCTTAGAAGTAGAGGGTATCACATTCTCAAAGCCATGCGTCATAGGTTTGGACGAAATACAACTGGTGCCTCAGATTACAAGTGTCATTAAGTATTTCTATGATACCTACAACATTAAGTTTATCGCAACAGGTTCGAGTTCGTTTTATATCAAAAATAGGTTCTCAGAAAGTCTTGCCGGTCGGAAGAAAATATTCGAAGTATACCCTTTGAATTTTGACGAGTACCTTCAGTTCGTATATGGTAAAAAGATCAATCTGGAGAAATACAGAAAGAAGAACATCAGCAAAGCGGTACACAATAAATACTCCAATGATTATAATCAATACATTGCTTACGGAGGATTTCCAGAAGTCGTCTTAGCCGAAACTGACGAGGATAGAAATGATTATCTTTCTGATATCATCAATTCATACATTTCATTAGACATCATCTTACTTTCTGACTTTGAAGCATCACAAGATTTATACAAATTATTGCAACTGCTATCATCCAGAATAGGTAGCAAATTAGATGTCACTAAGATCAGTTCTCGCATAGGTATACCCAGAAGAAAAACTACCGAATATTTACAATTATTAGAACATACTTACTTTCTGCAGACCATAACGCCGTACACTAAGAGCAAGGATGTTGAGATCTCCAAAGCTCGGAAGATATACTTTGCAGATACTGGCCTCATAAGAGCATTCAATAAGAACTGCCCTACTGGCCATCTATTTGAGAATAAGGTGTTTAACCAACTACAGTACTATAATCTACCCATCCAATACTATCAGAAAAAAACGGGTCAAGAAATTGATTTTATCATAGATCAAGAGTCGGCTTACGAGGTCAAAGAAACACCTATAAGCTCAGACTACAACATATTAGAAAGAAGAGCAAATGCACTGGGTATAAAAAAGCATAAGCTCATCGGGAGGTATCAGTCACCGAGTTATGATGATTTTATTTGGGGTGG
>CAZBXL010000115.1:0-6714 GCA_964495785.1 uncultured Saprospiraceae bacterium
TTAGGTAGATCTGTTCCTGCAATTCTTGCCATGATTATCCTTGTCTTTGCTTAAACCTAGGGTTCTTTTTATTAATGATGTACAACTTGCCTTTCCTTCTTACGATGACGCAGTTGGCAGACCGTTTTTTGATTGATGCTTTTACTTTCATAACTATTTATATCTATATGTTATCCTTCCCCTTGTCAAATCATATGGGGACATTTCAACAGCAACTTTATCACCTGGAAGAATTCGTATATAATTCATTCTCATCTTACCCGATATAGTGGCGACGATGAGGTGATCATTCTCTAACCTAACACGAAACATAGCATTAGACAATGCTTCTTCTATCGTTCCGTCTTGCTGAATTAGATCTTTTTTTGCCATTTAAAAATTTTGGAGTGCAAATATCTATTTTTTTAAGGTAATATTCCTGATTTCTTTGTTATTTTTTACCGCTTCTAATATCCTACTGTGATCTGATAACACCTCTGTCCCATCTTCTGTAATCGATACTGTATGTTCATAATGTGCAGACGGTGTATTATCTTTTGTCGTAATTGTCCAACCATCTTTTCCATGTCGGATGGCCTTTTTACCCAAATTAATCATCGGCTCAATCGCAATTACTAAACCATCTTTAATCGTAGCTCCTTTCCCTCGCTTGCCATAGTTTGGCACTTCAGGTGGTTCATGAAGATTTTTTCCTATCCCATGTCCTACTAATTCCCTAACCACACTATAACCTTTCTCTTCTGTGTAAGCTTGGACAGCATGTCCAATATCACCTAATCTATTACCCACTTTCGCTGCCTCTATACCTTTGTATAGCGATTCATATGTTGTTGTTAGTAAATCCATAACTTCATCTCCTACACCATTCATAGCGAATGTAAAAGCCGAATCACCAAAATATCCATTCAAATATGATCCGCAATCTACACTTACAATATCATTCTCTTCGAATGCTTTATTTTTAGGAATGCCATGTACAACTTCTGAATTAGGAGAAATACACAATGTCCCAGGAAAACCGTTATATCCTTTGAAACCTGGCTTAGCATTATTGTCAAGAATATATTCTTCTGCTACTTTGTCAATCTCTAAACCTGTAATTCCAGGTTTAATAATCTTAGCTACTTCTGCTAGAGCACCAGTGACAAGCATACAGCTTTTTCTGATATGCTCAACATCTTCTTGGGTTTTGTAATAGATCATTATATCTACATACCTGCCCCGATCGGCTGCATTCCACTTCTTCCTTTAATACGACCAGACTTCACAAGACCATCATATTTTCTCATGAGAAGATAGCTTTCTATCTGCTGTAATGTATCTAATACAACCGCTACAAGAATTAACAATGAAGTACCACCATAGAATATTGCAAATCCAGGATTTACCCCGAATGCCGCTATGATGGCTGGTAATATTGCTATAAGTCCCAAAAACACTGATCCTGGAAGTGTAACTCTTGTCGTTAATGAATCTATATAATCTTGAGTACTCTTTCCCGGCTTAATGCCTGGTATAAAAGCATTTTGTCTTTTTAAATATTCTGCATATTGTTGAGGATTCACTAATAATGCCGTGTACACATAAGTGAAAACAACAACTAATAAGAAGAAGATAACATTATATGGTACAGACAACCAGTCTGTTAATTGCATCATAATACCGCTCGGTGCTTCGCCATCTGCAGTTAACCATGTCCCTAACTGAGGAGGTAAAAACATGATCGCTTGAGCAAAAATTATTGGCATAACCCCTGAAGCGTTGACTTTTAATGGAATATAATCTCTTGCACCTGCTGTTGGCATGTTCGCATTAGATCTACCTACCATTCTCTTTGCGAATTGTATAGGTATTCTTCTTACCCCTTGTACAACTAAGACAACTGCCATGACGACAACAAAGAAAAGAGCCAATTCTAATATTAAAAGAAAAAGACCTCCACCGTTTATTCTCTTAGAAACTTCACCAAAAAATTCTCTTGGGAGAGTTGCTATTATTCCAATTGTAATTAATAAAGAAACACCATTCCCTATTCCTTTATCAGTTATTTTCTCACCTAACCACATTGCGAAAATCACACCTGATGATAGAATGATAATATTAGAAAACCAAAAAATTGACATTGGTGTATCCACTGGAACAGCACCAGGAATAGACTTTATGTAAGTCAAATATCCAGCACCTTGTACAAGTGTTATTGCTACAGTTAATAGCCTTGTAATTTGAGTTATCTTTTTTCTACCTGACTCACCTTCTTTCTGTTGTAATCTTTGAAAATAAGGAACTGCAAAACCTAATAACTGTATGATAATAGATGCCGTGATGTATGGCATGATACCTAAAGCAAAAATGGCAGCCTGACTAAAGGCACCACCTGTGAAGATATTAATCAGACCAAGTATATCATTGTTACCTCCTGAAGCAGCTGTATCTAAAGCAGCTGTATCTACACCAGGAAGAGGAATGAATGAACCTACTCTAAATACGAATAGCAATAAAAGTGTAAAAAGAATCCTATCTCTTAATTCTTTTATACTCCATATATTCTTGAAAGTCTCTATGAACTTTTTCATTATCTATAAAAATTAAAGTAAAGTAACTGATCCACCTTTAGACTCGATAGCCGCTTTAGCCGACTCTGAGATTGCATGTACAGTGACATTGACTGCAGAACTAAGTTCTCCGTTACCAAGCACTTTTACTTTATCTCCTTTCTTTATGATCCTTTTTTGATATAACGCTTCTACCGATACATCTTTGAGACCAAATTTCTCATTGATTTCTTGTAGTCTTGCAAGATTCAATGCTACGTATTCTACTCTGTTAGGATTCTTAAATCCTCTCTTAGGAAGTCTCATCTGCAATGGCATCTGACCACCTTCAAAAGCTCTCTTTCTACTGTAACCAGAACGTGATTTAGCACCTTTATGCCCTCTGGTAGAAGTACCTCCTCTTCCAGATCCCTGCCCACGAGCTATTCTCTTTTTCTTTTTTA
Organism: uncultured Saprospiraceae bacterium; assembly: GCA_964495785.1. Taxonomy (GTDB): domain Bacteria; phylum Bacteroidota; class Bacteroidia; order Chitinophagales; family Saprospiraceae; genus RFSX01. Next base: position 2,996 of record CAZBXL010000115.1, read on the forward strand.
CTGATCCTTTTTCTGGTGTAAGATTATGCAATTCCATGATCCTATTATTTTATTAGAAGCGATAGTTAGAACTATACTTCTTCGATTTTTATTAAATGCTTCACTTTGTTAATCATACCAAGAATCTGATCATTAGTTTCTTTTTCTATCGTATGATTCATCCTTCGTAGTCCTAAAGCTTTCATTGTTGCTTTTTGACGTTTAGGTCTGTCTATTATACTCTTTACTTGAGTTATCCTTACTTTTCCCATAATGATTATCCTTCGAATAGTTTCTCTAATGTAATTCCTCTCATTCTTGCTATTTCCTTAGCGTCTCTGAGCTTTGATAGGGCATTAATAGTTGCCTTAACAACGTTGTGTGGATTAGACGAGCCTTGCGACTTTCCTAATACGTTATGCACACCTGCCATTTCTAATACTGCTCTCATAGCTCCGCCCGCAATAACACCCGTACCATCTGAAGCTGGCTTGATAAGAATTTTACCAGCACCATACTTACCTAATTGCTGATGTGGGATAGTACCTTTTATAAGTGGTACAGTAATGAGATTTTTTCGAGCATCGTCTACTGCTTTTGCAATAGATTCTTGCACATCTCTTGCTTTCCCTAATCCATGACCAACTCGGCCCTTACCATCACCCAATACAACTAAAGCTGAGAAACTAAATGTTCTACCCCCTTTGGTTACTTTAGCAACCCTGTTGAGTGTCACTAACTTTTCCTTTAGTTCTGAAGTTTCTACTGCTTTTACTTTTTTATCTTTATATGCCATTTTATATGCTTTTCCTTATTAAGGAATAATGATCAAAATTGTAAACCTGCTTCACGAGCTGCTTCAGCTAAAGCTTTGACTCTACCGTGATAAATAACGCCTCCTCTATCGAAAACTACTTCAGATAGATTTTGGCTTTTAGCCTTTTCAGCAATAGCTTGACCTACAGCTTTAGCCGATTCTATATTGCCTCCATTATCAACAGTTCTAGAACTTGCTGAAGCTAATGTCACTCCATTTACATCATCAACAATCTGGCAATAGATGTATTTATTTGATTTATAGACCGCAAGTCTCGGCTTATCAGCAGTCCCTGATAGCCTTTTTCTTATCCTATATTTTATGCGTTTCTTACCGCTTAGTACATTTCCCATAGTAAAGCTATTTTTTATTTAGCAGCAGTTTTACCTGCTTTTCTTCTGATTTCTTCTCCTTTAAATCTGACACCTTTTCCTTTGTAAGGTTCTACTTTTCTAAATGTCCTGATCTTAGCAGCTACCTGACCAATTAATTGCTTATCAATACCTGATAATACGATTGTCGGAGGACTACCTTTTTCCATTGAAGTCTCCACTTTAATTTCATCTGGTACATAGAAATAAATCGGGTGAGAATACCCTAATGTAAATTCAATGAGGTTTCCTGTGTTAGCTACTCTATAACCTACTCCGACTAATTCTAAGGTTTTGGTATAACCTTCAGATACGCCTACAACCATATTATCTATTAATGACCTGTAGAGGCCGTGCATAGCTTTGTGTCTTTTCTGATCTGTAGGTCGAGCAAGGCTTGCTGATCCATCTTCTATTGTCAAAGTCAAGTCAGGGTCGATTGCTTGTGACAATTCTCCCTTGGGCCCTTTGCATTTTACTACACTACCGTCTACGTTAATTGTAACGCCTGATGGTATTGTAATAGGTGATAATCCGATTCGTGACATTTGTATCTAAATATTTATTTTTAATATATGTAGCAGAGTAATTCTCCACCTACATTTTGCTTCGTTGCTTGCTTACCTGTCATAACACCTTTTGATGTAGATATTATGTTTACCCCTAAGCCATTTATTGATCTTGGAATCTCTGATGAGTTACAATACTTTCGTAGGCCAGGTTTACTAATTCTTCCTAACTTTTGAATTACAGGAAGCTTTGATTTTGAATCATACTTGATAGCGATAGTTATTATACCGTGCTTTCCTGCATTATCATCAAATTTATACTTAAGTATATAACCTTGATCATATAAGATTTCGGTAATTGCTTTCTTCATTTTTGAAGCAGGTATCTCTACAACTCTATGCTTAGCTTGTTGAGCATTACGTATTCTTGTAAGATAATCTGCGATTGGATCTGTTACAGCCATTTTCTTTATCTATTAAATATAATTACCAACTTGATTTAGTCAATCCAGGAATTTTCCCCTCTAAAGCTAACTCTCTAAAAGTTACTCTATTAACACCAAACTTTCTCATGTATCCCTTTGGTCTACCCGTTAGTTGACATCTATTATGTAATCTAACTGGACAAGAGTTCTTAGGAAGTTTGTCTAACTCATCCCATCTACCTTCCTCTTTTAGTTGCTTACGCAGCTTGGCATATTTATTTACCAACCTTTGTCTTTTTGCTTCTCTTGCTATAAGTGCTTTTCTTGCCATAGCTTATATTAATTTCTTTGATTTTTGAATGGCATACCTAAGAACTTCAAAAGTGCTAATGCTTCCGCATCAGTTTTTGCTGAAGTTACAAAATTGATATCCATCCCTGTGATTTTGTTAACCTTGTCTATATCGATCTCTGGAAAAATAATCTGCTCTTTTATTCCCAAAGTATAGTTTCCTCTTCCATCAAAACTTTTATCTGGAATACCACGGAAATCTCTTACTCTTGGTAACGCGATTGATACCAGTCTATCAAGGAATTCCCACATCTTTGCCTTACGCAGAGTTGTTTTCACTCCAATCGGCATATCATCTCTTAACTTAAAGTTTGATACAGATTTTTTTGCTCTTGTAACAACTGATTTTTGACCAGCAATAGCTGTCATTTCCTTCTCTGCTATATCAACAAGTTTTTTATCCTGAGTAGCATCACCTACTCCTTGATTGATGCAGATCTTAAGAAGACGAGGCACTTCCATCTTTGATTTATAGTTAAATTGCTCCTGCATTTTAGCAGCAATTTCCTCATCGTATTTTTTCTTTAATCTTGGTTGATGGCTCATTACTTAATAGTTTCTCCTGATTTTTTAGAATATCTAACACTTTTATCGCCTTCTTTTCTTCTTCCAACTCTTGTAGGCTTACCAGACTTAGCATCTAATAGCGCTAAATTAGATAAATGTATAGAAGACTCTACTTCGTTTATACCACCTGGCTGATCTGCAGTTGGCTTAGTGTGCTTTTTCACAATATTTACACCTTCTACAATAGCTCTATATTTTTTAGGGAAAATCTCTTTGACCTCACCCTCAGTTCCCTTAAAGGCACCTGATAGTACTATTACTTTATCTCCTTTTTTGACGTGGAGCTTAGATGTTTTATGTGATGTAATACTTTTATTCATGATTCTATATCTTATAACACTTCTGGTGCTAATGAAACAATTTTCATAAAGTTCTTCTCTCTTAATTCTCTTGCAACAGGTCCAAAAATACGTGTCCCTCTTGGTTCCTCTGCAGCGTTCAACAAAACAACTGCATTATCATCGAATCTAATATAAGATCCATCTTTACGTCTGATTTCCTTCTTAGTTCTTACGATAACTGCTTTTGTCACTGTTCCCTTCTTAACACCACCTGGAGATGTATCTTTGACTGATACAACGATGGTATCGCCTACATGAGCGTATCTTCTTTTAGAGCCACCTAATACTCTAATACAAAGTACCTGCTTTGCTCCAGAGTTATCAGCTACATTTAATCTACTTTCTTGCTGTATCATTTT
>CAZBXL010000116.1:0-2465 GCA_964495785.1 uncultured Saprospiraceae bacterium
GAGTTATCAAATCTTGATGAAATACAAATACCTTTTCGTGATCCTGTCAGTAGTCATGTTTTTCATCAATATACTTTGAGGGTACGAAGAGGACGTAGAGATGAGTTGAAAGCATTTCTTGCAAGTAAAGAAATTCCATCTATGATCTATTACCCTTTACCTTTGTATCAACAAAAAGCATATAATCATTACAGTAACAAAGGTTTCAAATTAAAAGAAACTCAAATCGCTTGTGAGGAGGTGTTGTCTTTACCAATATGTCCAGAACTGAAAGAAAGTGATCAAGCATTTATAATTGATACGATTAAATCATTTTTTGCATAGTATGAACGATTATTTCAGTCATAATTCCTGCACGATAGATGAAGGCGCCACGATTGGTACAGGGTCTAAAATATGGCACTACACTCACGTAATGTCATCAGCCAAAATAGGAGATAATTGTATCCTTGGACAAAATGTTTTTATAGGTTCTAAAGTGAAAATCGGAGATAAAGTAAAAATTCAGAATAATGTATCCTTATATGAAGGAGTCGTTTGTGAAGATGATGTATTTATAGGTCCTTCAGTAGTATTTACGAATGTCATTAATCCAAGAAGTTTTGTAGATAGAAAAAATGAATTTAAAAGCACAGTCGTTGAAAAAGGTGCAAGCTTAGGGGCGAATACAACTATAATATGCGGCAACAAAATAGGTAAGTTTGCCATGATAGGTGCAGGTGCTGTAGTAACTAAAGATATAGAAGCTTACGCATTAGTTATCGGTAATCCAGCTAAGTTAGTTGGGTGGGTTAGCGAATCAGGGCAGCGCTTGGAATTCGGTATTAATAACGAAGCTATCTGTGCTGCAACTGGTGAGTACTATATGTTGACTGAAGGAGTTGTAAAAAAAATAAAGAAATGAATTTTGTCATTTTAGGAGTAGGAGGATATGTAGCTCCACGACATATGAAAGCAATTAAGGATACAGGGCATCAGCTGATTGCAGCTATGGATCCTTCTGATTCAGTGGGAATTTTAGACAGTTATTTTCCTCAATGTTATTTCTTTACATCGATAGAAAGATTAGATAGACATCTTGAAAAACTTAAATTAGAGAATATTGATATAGATTACCTTGTTGTTTGTTCTCCTAACTATCTGCATGATGCACACATTAGATTTGGTTTAAGACATAATGCTAATATCATCTGTGAAAAACCTTTAGTGATAAATTCACGAAATTTAAAATCATTAGAGCTTTTACAAAAGCAAACTGGAAAAACAATTAATACAATCTTACAACTAAGATTACATCCGGAAATCATAGAGCTTAAAAAGAAAATTAGTAATAGCAGTAAAGGTAGCTTAAAGCACGATGTCGAATTGACATATATAGCAGGTAGAGGACATTGGTATTATGCGAGCTGGAAAGGCAAAGAAGACCAATCAGGGGGTATTGTCTGTAATATTGGAATACATTTATTTGATATGCTTTTATGGGTTTTTGGGTCAGTTTCAAAAAGCGAAACTCATCAATTATCTTTTGATAGAGCATCTGGAATCATAGAGATGGAGAGGGCGACAGTGAAATGGTTCTTAAGTACTGATAAGAACTTAATTTCAGAAAATGAGCATACAAGTACTCATCGTTCATTGTCTATTGGAAGTATGAAATTTAATTTTTCTACAGGTTTTGAAAATCTACACACTGAAAGTTATAATCAGATATTAAATTTTCAAAGAGGGTACTCTATAGATGAGGTGAAAGATAGTATTCTTTTGACTGAAAAGATAAGGTGTTCTGAAGTGTTAGGGCCTCAAAATTATAGTCATCCATATTCCAAATTGCCAATCAAAGGCCATCCATTTGAATAACGAACATTTGAACTCTACATATTTATAGGACTACCCTAAAAGCACTAATCCCTTTGGGGGATGTTGCGAGAAAGTATGTTCGTTTAAGTGTTAAAGTTGTGCCGTTTATGCTTAAAAACATGCCGTTCGTTATATTTTATTCAGATAATAATGCCAAATATTCTATTATTACGAGACTTTTAATAACCCAATTAGAATGAGCAGCACCAACAAATCACCAATGAATCTAATTGCTGTATTTTTAATAACAGCTTTGTTTGGATTTACATCTGATCCCGTCACGTTAGAATCTTTATCAGAAGATACCAATCCTTCTTGTTCTCAGATATCATCTAATAAGTTTTATGTACAGTCTTCAGATAAGAATGGATGCCTACTTTGGGGATATATAAATGCAAATGGTGAAGTGCACATTGATGTAGAAACTTTTGAATCAGATACGAAAGTATACGCTTGGTGGACACAAGGTCAATTTCTACTCAAATCTGAACTCATTTTATTAAGTGAAAAAACATCTTTACCATTTCCTAAGACAAGAAATGCAAGACTACACGTCAAAGCTGAATGTGGTTCAGCAATCATAAAAATAAAATCTGATTTGAGGTAAT
>CAZBXL010000116.1:2565-6276 GCA_964495785.1 uncultured Saprospiraceae bacterium
AGAATTCTATATGGTATGGCCTAAATCTTATGTTGGTTGTTCTGCTTACTCTGCTAAAGCATCTCTTATAATCTTAGTACCAATGACATAAATAAAACCTAAAAATAAACCTAAGAATAATCCTATGAGAACCTTTTTCTTCCAGGAACTCACATTTGAAATAGGAATAAAAGTCTTATCTAAAATTTGAAATTCTGGAGATTTATTAGCTAACATAAACTCTAATTCTTCTTTGTTACTGTTGACTTTATTATAAAGCTGGAGAGTCGCAGCATAGGTTCTGTTAAGATCCTCTCTACTTAAAGATGATCGCTTACTCGTTAGGCCTAATCTTCTATCGTCCATATAAGCCAACTGACCCTCTAAGCGTTTTATTTCGCTGTGTAATGAATCTTCTCTTTCTACTAATATCTTGAAATTTTCTTTGGGTTTACCGACAGTTTGATAAGTATAGAAGTCAATTAAAGCAGAGTAAATTCTATTGGTTAGCTCTGATGTTAATTCGCTATTTCTTGACGTTACACTCATATTAAATATTGAGGTCTTATCGTTGTAGTTGATTGCAAGAATATCGCTAATGATTATCTTATGTATAGCCGATAGAGCTCGTAAATCTTTCGTCTCGAAATCTTGGATTTCATTTCTTGTAAAATAAAAATTGGTTAAATCTAATGGCTTATATTTTTCATCCTTTATGTCTGTGTTCCAGTCATCATGTAAAGCGTAGATATTAATAATATGATTACCAAAATAATCCACTTTACCATCTACAACACCTTTAGTTAAAATGACATTATGAATAACTCTAGCAGACTTTAATATCTCTGTTACCTTATTTAGAGGAATACTTGAATTAATTCCTAATAATGCACTTATCGCCGCATCCGAGCTTGAGGTTTCTTCCTCATTTAATAGAAAGCTAAGATTAGACGTGTAGGTGCTCTTATGTCTTAAATTAATACCATACGCTATCGCTCCACAAATTATAGCTATAGTTATAATTAAAAATTTGCGACGCCAAACTTCTTTCCAGAATTCTATGATTTTTAAGATCAATTCTTTTAGTGTGATCTCATCATCATAATACTGAGGACCGTTATTGATATCTCTTTCCATAAGTTTTTTCGCGAGAGCTATTACTACTATTTATGAGGTAACGCAATTTATTTTTTTTGTCTGTAAATATCTAATTACCTTCAGTAGGCACGTCCTTTAACTCAGTTTTATTTTTATTAGACGGCAGTATATTTTCATTTATAATTAAAGTTTTCACAGACTTAGGAATGTTATATTCTCCCATGTTCTTATTGATACTCTCCAAGTTGTCATCTGTCTTATCTTGAGTAGTACCTATAATGATTTTTGATCCTTTAAGAACAGGTGGATACTTTTTAAAAAACAACCAACTTTTGCTTACACGTTTTACTTCTCCATTTGGATATTCTACGATAACATTTTTCCACTTAGAGTTGATGTCTATTCCTGCAACAAAATTATTTATGTACCATTTTACATTTTTATTGCTAACATATTGGACACCTATTACAGTTAGAGAATCTAATTCTTTGAGTAAGTTGCTGGCTATAGTGTTCTTTAATTCTATCTGTACAATATCATTCATTTTAGGAATAATGACTTTGTCATTAGACCTTAAGAGAATGTCAAGCTTTGATTTGTCTAAATTAGAATTACTTACAACGATAGGGTAATATACCAATGTGTCTGAGTCCGCAATTAATTTAGACCTGTGTAGTTTTATACCATTAATAAAAGCCTGATCTGTGGTTCCCCCAGCTTTTTTAATTAAATCTTGAAGTGTTTCACTTTTAGAAGTGAGAGAGTATGTACCTGGATAATTGACTTCTCCCTCTATTGAGACGAGAGCTTGTGGATCAATATCCTCTTTGACTCGAGCTATTATCTGATCACCGGGTTCAAATTTAAAATCAGCGTCACCATTTACAATATTATAATCCTTATCAATCTCTATGCTTGCCACCACAACTTCTGATGCTCTATTATTTTCTGTTATTAATCGATAGACGTCTATTTTGCCAGAAGCTTCTGGTTTCAGCCCATTGCTTAGCTCTACAAGTTCTTTGATACTTATTTTGGGATCATAATACAGGTCTTTACCTTTCCTGAATGCGCCTCTTGTCGTAAGAAAAAATTGGTCTGAGAAGTCTGATTTTTTAAGGACTATAATTTCATCTTGTGGATAAAGTCTAATATTGGCGATGCCTGATGGCTTACTTACGGCGCTTTCAATATCAATACGGAGGTAAGATTTTTTCTTTGGATTATCTTTCTGTGAGCGAACTAAATATCCAAAATTCTCCGCCTCGTCAGTCAAACCTCCAGCAAGTTCGATGGCTTTGGATATAGTCAATGTAGAATCAGGATCAAATGGCTCTGTGGTGCTTTTTCTTACTTCTCCAGAGACTTTAATAAATGACTTAGTGACTCTTTCGCTTTGGCTCAATATCACTAATCTATCGTTGGCCTGCAGAATAATATTTTGAGAAGATGAAGGATTATCGAGAATCTCAGATAGCTTGATTTCAATGATATCACTTGTTTTATCTTTATTTTCTCTGTATAGATATGCTACATCCGTTTTTGCTTCCTTTTTTAATCTGGCCTTCCTAACAAGATCTGCAACAGTCTTAGTGCTTGATAAAGAAAATTCTCGATCGATTTCAACGGCTCCTTCCACAGAAACAGCATTTGTTATAACATCTTCAATAAGCAGTGCAAATATAGAATCACCATTCATCATATCTATATTATTAGATCTTAGATCAGATTTATTTACATCTATTAACTCTAACGAATTGGCGGTATATCTTTTTATCTGTAACAACTCTTTATTTGCATTGGAACGAAATCCACCTGAATATCCAATCAAGTCATCAAGGTCATCAGACTCAACTAATTCGTAATCCATCGGTCTTAAAAATGGGCCAATAGAATGCACGACTTTTTTAGCTAATGGTAAATGAATAATAGCATTATCGCTAAGGTAGTAGTCGAATTGCTTTATTGGATTTTCCATTAGTTCGTAGATGTCCAGATTCTTTTGTCCTGAGCCATCTGAAATTTTTATATTTCTGACACTGGCTTTGCTTTGAGGTCCACCAGCAGCAACTATTGCGTTAAATGCTGTATTTGTAGCAGGTAAACTATAGGTTCCAGGTCTATTTACATTTCCAAATACGTTAACAGTAACCGTCCTCGGTGCAGTCAAGGTAATAGCAATTTGATTTCTATTAAAAATAGCGTATCGTGATAAGCGTTTTGCAATTAAATTTTTTGTTTGAATCCATGTTAAACCTTGCAAGAATATTTTAGGAATGGCGCTATTACCGAAACGTGGTTGTATAAACCCATTTTTGTCGACTTCAAATTTTCCATCTAATTGTGATTCACCAAAAATAGAGACCGTAATTTCATCACCTACACCTACAACATAATTATCAGGTATTTTCGTGATTGTAGATTCATTGAAGATTTTTATGCTGTCAGATTTAAATAATTGATGTCCATAGATCTTATTATTCTCATTAAATCCCTTTAATTTTTGGACTAAATTTGTCAGAGAATCTATTTTCTGATTAAGAGTATCAATCGTAATAGTTTGGGCATTTAAATCACAATTTGCTATGCTTAAGAATATAAAACACACGACTAATAAGGAGATTCTTGGAAATG
>CAZBXL010000117.1:0-6213 GCA_964495785.1 uncultured Saprospiraceae bacterium
GCTTTGCTCCAGAGTTATCAGCTACATTTAATCTACTTTCTTGCTGTATCATTTTACTTGAATATTATTTAGCTCTTTCTAAAATTTCTACAAGTTTCCATCTCTTGCGTGCACTCAATGGTCTTGATTCTATAATTCTTACAGTATCTCCTTCATTACACTCATTCTTTTCGTCATGAGCCATGAACTTGGTTGATTTCTTGACAAACTTCCCATAAATCGGGTGACGTAGTTTTCTCTCAACAGAGATGGTGATAGTCTTATCCATTTTGGTACTTGTTACGATACCAACTCTCTGCTTCTTATTCTTTCTGCTATCGACTACTTCGATGTTATTTTGTTCTTCTGACATAACTAAGATTATTTAGTTCTTCTTCTTGCTTTTGTTTTAGATCTTAATTCCAATTGCTCTGGTGTAAGTTGACTTACTTCTCTTCTTCTCACTTCAGTGTTTAATCTTGCGATATCTCTTCTTACCTCTCTCAGTGCTAATGGATTCTCTAATCCTTTCAAGGTGTGATCAAATTTAAGTTTCTGATACTGTCCTACTGTTTTTTCTAACTCGCTTGTTACTTGCTCGTCAGTTAATTCTTGTAGTTCTATATATTTTTTACTAGCCATATCTTAATTTGCTCTATGATTAATCAACATAATCAGGTCTAACAACAGTTTTTGTAGCAACTGGTAATTTCTGAGCTGCAAGTCTCAATGCTTCTGTAGCAATCTCGCGAGAGACGCCATCTAACTCAAACATGATACGACCAGCTTTAATACTTGCTACATAGTGATCTAAGTTTCCTTTACCCTTACCCATCCTTACCTCTAATGGTTTAGATGTGATAGGCTTGTCTGGAAATATTCGTATCCAAACTTTTCCTTGTCTCTGCATGTATCTTGTCATAGCAATCCTCGCAGACTCTATCTGTCTGTTAGTGATATAACAATTATCCATTGCCTTAAGGCCAAAAGAACCAAAATCAACTTTACTTCCTTTGTAAGCAAGTCCTCTGTTTCTTCCTTTTTGTTGTTTCCTGTGTTTAGTACGTTTAGGTTGTAACATCTTTATTTGTGATTACCTAATTTTATAAATAGTTAAGATCTATTAAAATTTAAAACTTAACTGAATTTCTAATTTCTTCCTCTTCCGCCGCCTCTATTACCGCCACGGTTGCCACCTCTATTACCTCTATTGTCACCTCTACCACCACGGCCACCTCTCTTACCTCTTCCATCTGAAGACTTACCGTCACCTACATTAGGTGAAAGGTCTCTCTTACCAAGTACTTCTCCTCTACATATCCAACACTTAACCCCTAAGATTCCGTAAACAGTATGTGCCTCAAATAATGCATAATCGATATCCGCCCTAAGAGTGTGTAACGGTGTTCTCCCGTCTTTAAACTCTTCAGATCGAGCCATCTCTGCACCATTAAGCCTTCCGCCTACTCTGACCTTAATTCCTTCTGCCCCAGCTCTCATTGTAGACTGGATAGCCATTTTTATAGCTCTTCTAAAATTAACTCTTGATTCAAGTTGCTTTCCTATAGACTCAGCAACAATAGCTGCATCTAATTCAGGCTTTCTTATCTCAAGTATGTTTATTTGTATTTCTTTGCTTGTTAATTTCTTGAGCTCCTCTCTAATTCTATCAACCTCAGAACCACCTTTACCGATGATGATACCTGGTCGGCTTGTATGAATAGTCACAGTAACTCTCTTAAGTGTTCTTTCTATGATGATTCTTGCGATACCACCTTTTTGAACTCTCGCTTTGAGGTATTCTCTGATCTTTTGATCCTCTACTACTTTTTTTGCGAAGTCCTTACCACCATACCAGTTAGATTCCCATCCTCTGATGATACCTAATCTATTACCTATTGGATTTGTCTTTTGACCCATAGTTATATTATTCTTCTGTAGTTTCTACTTCTGTTGCTTCCGCATCTATTTGCGTATTGTTAGCAACAACAAGAGTTACATGATTTAATCTTTTTCTAATTCTATGTGCTCTACCATGAGGGGCAGGTCTGAATCTTTTCAGACTACTTGCACTGTCTACGAATGCCTCTTTAACTATAAGGTCATAATCATCAGCACTGTAAGCCATATCAAGTTTGTTTTCCCAATTTGCTATAGCTGAGAGTAACAACTTCTCACACCATTCTGAAGCTTCACGCTTAGAGAATTTTAATATATTGAGAGCTTGAGAGGCTGATTTTCCTCTTATACTATCTACCACAAACCTCATCTTACGAGCTGAGAGTGGTACATTTTTCATTTTTGCTACTGCTTCCATTTTGAGTCTAATTCTAAATTCTTAAAATTATTTTCTATTACCTCCGTGTCCTTTATATGTCCTTGTAGGTGAGAATTCTCCTAACTTATGCCCTACCATGTTTTCAGTAACATATACTGGAACAAACGTTCTTCCATTGTGCACGGCTATCGTCAATCCTACCATATCAGGAATCACCATAGATGATCTTGACCAAGTTTTAATAACTGACTTCTTAGTATTTGCCTTAGCCTTCTCTATTTTATCGAGAAGTTTGTGGAATACATATGGGCCTTTCTTTATCGATCTCGCCATTACTTAGTAATTTTTATTTCTTAGATTTTCTTTTTGAAATAATTAGTTTGTTAGAAGGCTTATTAGGATTTCTTGTCTTCTGTCCTTTTGCAAAAACTCCAGTTCTTGATCTTGGATGTCCTCCTGATGATTTTCCTTCACCACCACCCATTGGGTGATCGACAGGATTCATCGCAACACCTCTTACTCTTGGTCTATTTCCTTTCCATCTATTTCTTCCTGCTTTACCCATGACTTGTAACCCATGATCTGGATTTGAAGTAGATCCTATAGTTGCCTTACAGGTAACTAATATTCTTCTTACCTCTCCACTTGGTAACTTAACGATTGCATACTTACCCTCTCTTCCGACTAAGGTCGCGTTAGTACCTGCGCTTCTTGCGAGTTGTGCTCCTTTACCAGGATTCATCTCAATAGCATGAATAGTAGCTCCTAATGGTATATCAGAAAGATACATTGCATTACCTACTTCAGGAGTTGCTTCCTTACCCGCTACTATCGTAGCACCTACAACTAATTTGTCTGGAGCAAGAATGTAACGGTGTTCTTCACCGTACTTAACTAATGCTATGTAAGCTGATCTATTCGGATCATACTCTATCGTCTGAACTACTCCTGCAGTACCTTCGATCTCACGCTTAAAGTCAATAATTCTATATTTCTTCTTGTGACCACCACCTATGTTACGTACAGTCATCTTACCATCGTGGTTACGACCACCTGATTTCTTAAGACCAACTGTTAGGCCTTTGAATGGTTTGCTCGACTTATTAGTCAATGCAGCGTAGTCAAGACTGACGTAGTGTCTTCGTCCTGGACTAACTGGTCTATGTTTTTTTACTGCCATTACTTTATATTTTTAGATATCACCGAAGAAATCAATTTCTTCTCCTGATGATAACTTGACAATTGCTTTTTTATATGAACTTCTGTTACCCTTCTGAACACCAGACTTTGTATTTCTGACTTTTGACTTCTTAGGCATTATCATCGTGTTAACAGAATCTACATTTACACTGTACATCTTTTCTACAGCCTTTCTTATCTCTACCTTATTCGCTCTTTTATTAACTATGAAGCTATACTGACCGAGATTTCCGCTTAGCAATTCTGATTTCTCAGATATGATTGGTTTTACTAAAATTTCCTTAGCCATAATTAATTATTTGATAGAGCTTCTTTAATTTTTGACAATGATCCTTCTGAAAGTAGTAATGTACCTGCTTTCATTATATCCAGAGTGTTTAACCCACTTGAGGTCATAATCTCGTTCTTACTTATATTTCTTGAAGAGAGATATAAATTCTTATCCATATCACCTAAGACTAATAAAGACCTCTTATTATCACATTCAAGGTTCTTAAGCATAGAAGCGAAATTATTCGTCTTAGGACTATCATAAGTGAAGTCTTCTATTACTTTAATGGCTCCTGCTTGAGCTTTTACCGACAATGCTGAAATCTTAGCTAACCGCTTAACCTTCTTGTTAACCTTGAGATTGTAGGTTCTTGGTCTTGGACCAAAAATTCTACCTCCACTTCTAAACAAAGGATTCTTTATACTACCAGCTCTTGCTCCACCCGTTCCTTTTTGTTTTTTAATTTTCTTAGTAGATCCTTTGATCTCACCTCTTTCTTTTGCTTTAGAAGTCCCTTGCCTTTGATGAGCTTGTATAGCTTTTACATCAAGGTACATAACGTGATTATTAGGCTCTATACCAAATATTTCATCTGGAAGCTCAACTGATCTTCCTGTAGACTTTCCTTCTGCACTATATACATCTACCTTCATTATGATTTCTTTTCTATGATTACAATTGCTCCTTTATGACCTGGCACACAACCTTTGATCAATAGAAGATTTTTTTCAGGTAAAATCTTAACTACTGTAAGATTCATTGTTTTTATCCTATTGCCACCCGTTCTACCTCCCATCTTCATTCCTTTGAATACTCTTGACGGTGTAGCACATGCTCCAATAGCTCCTGGTGCTCTTAATCTGTTATGCTGACCGTGAGTTGCTTGTCCAACTCCACCAAATCCGTGTCTCTTAACGACACCTTGAAAACCCTTACCTTTAGAAGTACCAGTAGCACTCACTTTATCACCTTCTGCGAAGACTTCTTCGATAGCTATTTTGTCACCCAAAGATTTTTCAAGATCACTATTTCTAAATTCTACTAACTTGTTAGCTGAATCAAGACCTGCTCTCTTCAAGTGTCCTCCTAAAGCGTTAGTTATTTTCCTTTTCTTTTTGTAATCTAATGCAACTTGGATCGCATCATAGCCATCCGAATCTAAGGTTTTCACCTGAGACACGACATTAGATCCAGCTTCGATCACAGTACAAGGAATATTCTTTCCTTCTTCAGTGAAGATACTGGTCATACCTATTTTCCTTCCTATTAGCCCATTCATTCGTTCGAATTTGACAAAATATGATTACAGACCCATCCTTGAGGATGACGTCCAATTAATTTTTATAAATAATATATGTGAAACTTACGTGAGCTTGACCTGGATATCTACACCAGAGGGAAGCTCTAATTTAGACAATGCATCCACTGTCTTCTGAGTCGGTGTAAATATTTCTATGAGTCTCTTATGGGTCCGTAATGAAAATTGCTCTCGAGATTTTTTGTTGACATGCGGTGAACGAAGCACCGTATGCATTTCCTTATCTGTCGGCAGAGGAATCGGACCAGAGATCACAGCACCGCTACTACGAACTGTTTTCACTATTTTTTCCGTTGATTTGTCTACAAGATTGTAGTCATATGAACGAAGTTTGATTCTAATTTTTTGATTCATAACCTTTAAAAATGTATTAAAATGGTCGCAAAAGTAAATTTAAAAGCTCAACTATACAAATATAATTGAGCTTTATTTTCTTTATACGCTCACTTCACCTTTTGATTTTTCTATTATTTCTTTTGCAACTCCCTGAGGCGCTGGTGCATAATGTGAGAACGACATAGTACTATTCGCTCTACCTGATGTTATAGTTCTAAGTGATGTCACATATCCAAACATCTCAGATAATGGCACATCTCCACTTATAACAATAGCTCCTCCTGGCTTAGTATCCTGTCCCTTAGGCAATCCTCTTCTCCTATTGAGGTCACCAATGACACTACCCATATATTCTTCTGGCGTTACGATTTCTATACTCATGATAGGCTCAAGGAGTACCGGGTTACATTGTTTAGCTGCAGCTCTGAATCCCTCTTTGGCACATAACTCAAATGCTATCGGCTTAGAATCTACTGCGTGAGTAGATCCGTCATACAGTCTTACCTTCATACTATCGATAGAATAACCAGCGAGAACACCGTTATCCATCATTAATTTAAATCCTTTAATGATAGAAGGGAAAAATTCTTTTGGAATTGAACCTCCAAAAATATTGTTCTCAAACTGTAATCTTTCTTTACCACTCTTAAAGTCATCAGATTCTAAGAATTCTTCATCTGCTGGACCTAATTCAAACTGCATAGCAGCAAATAGTCCTGATCCACCTGACTGCTTCTTAAGTCTCTCGTGATGATCAACTGTAGAAGTCAATGCTTCTTTATAATTTACTTGTGGCTCTCCTTGATTACACTCTACATTAAATTCTCTCTT
>CAZBXL010000118.1:0-6175 GCA_964495785.1 uncultured Saprospiraceae bacterium
TGTAGAAGGAGCTTAAATATTAGTACAGATATTCCTATCCAGGATAATGTCTTTAAGTTCTTTAAGTGCAGCATATTCTTGAGGAAGAACTTTCTTGAAAGCTTCTTTCACTGTGAAATATGTACTCTTTTCTAAATCTGGTATGACTGTTTTGATCTTGTCCTTGACGAGCTTTACATCATATTTAATCATACCTCTGATAGATGGTATATCATGCCAGTCAGCTTCTATTGCCATGGCTTTAATAGCATTACCATCAGAATCTACGATATCGTCAAGCTCTATGAAACGATCTTTTTGAGAATCAAGATTTGATACATTGGGTAATCTCCATACATCTGCATCTTTTGATATATCATTATTAACGAGAAGAATCTCTAAGCCTTTCTCGTGACATCTGTATAGAACTATTCTTACTCCATCTAATACACCCATGGCATATTTTATTTATTGTCATTATATAAAAAGAAATCGATACAAATTGTTCGTCCGTATCGATTCCTTCTATCAAATATAGAAAATCTATATTGTATATTGATATATGTTATATAATTTCTAAATTTTCTTCATCTTCTTAGATTTGTCCTCTGCAGGCGTCTCTTGAAGCTCTTCAGGTAATTCTATGCCTTCAAACATCTTTTCTAATTCTCCCATATCTAATTCCTTAAACATGCCCTCGAGCTGAGACATATCGATACCCTCAAGCAAACTATTGAGTTGACTCATATCCATCCCTTCCAGCATCTTAAGACTCTGTTCCATTTGTAACTGCATATCTGGACCAAAAAATTCATTCATATCCATCTCTCCAAACATTCCTTCTATCTGACTAAAGTCAAATGACTGCATTGTTGAGTCACCAAACATCTGAGAGAAGTCTTGGTTAAAGATCTGACTTAAGTCCATCGTATCCATGGCTCTTTGAAATTCTTGCATTGCGTCCTCAAAAGACTTATTTATTTCTTGAGTGTCGATCGACTCATCCGTCTGAGACCATGAGACATTACATAAGCCCAGCAGTAATAAGTAAAATAGTATTTTCTTCATTTATATTAGTTTAGGTTTTATCAATACATGGAAAACAGATAATATCAATAACGCCTCCTCGTATCCAGATTCTATATTATGAAATAAGGAAAAGACCCTATCTGTATCAAATTTGCCGCTCTCATTTCTTAAGTTCATATGAGCTATTTCTTTATTATTAAGAACCAAGCTCATCATATCACTACCCTCTCTGATCGCAGTTATTTTCTGTCCACTTTCTGATATACTGAATTCATAATCATCGCTAATGGTTCCTATCTGCTTATTATTTTTGAAAACTTTAAAGATTTCAGCCTCTGAAAGTATGCTATACGTCACCTTAGAAGTCCTTAGCATCACAAGAAGCCTATTGTTATTATCATATGTCTTAAGTGTATATGCTACAATGGGCTCTTGGTATATCGTTGGTAATACGCCTTTCTCATAAGTTGTAATACCTTGATTAACACTTTTGCTTGTAGGCGTGACAGACATAATCTTCAGCTCTTCATGATCTACATCTACCAAGCCTTCCATCAACTCATTCAATACAGCATTGAAGAAATCCTTGTCTTTTTCAATCTGTCTTTTTACAGATCTGGTGCCTAATAGAAAGCTACTAAGCTGGTATAAAATAAACCCAGCAGCTCCTCCAATAACAACAATTATTAATAAAAATCTAAATAAAACAATCATCTAATTATGGTCATTAAGTAATGTGATATCTGTGTACAAAAATGGCTTACAAAACAATGCAGTTCTGTAAGCCATGATAGGTATATTTTGAATTCAATGAATTGAATTTTCTACTAATCTTATCCCAAATACGATTTAAGTGCATTTTTGTTGACTGACTTTCTCAGTCTTCTCAGTGCCCTTTCTTTTATCTGTCTCACTCTTTCTCTTGTAAGTCCGTACAACTCACCTATTTCTTCTAATGTCAATGACTTATGACCATTCAGTCCATAATATGATGACAACACTTCTATCTCTCTATGACTTAGCAGTGATAGACCGAAACTCACTTCTTCCTTCAACGACTCTTCCATGAGACTTAGATCTGGAGCTGCTTCTCCATCAGATGAGAAAAGATCCAGCATCGTGCTCTCTCCTTCTTCTCCTCCTATAGGTGCATCCATAGAGAGATGTCTTCCTCCACCATTCATCACATTAGCGATGTCTTTGGTTTTCATATCTAACATCTCAGCTAACTCTTCGTGAGTCGGATTTCTTTCAAATTCTTGAGAGAATGAAACATACGCCTCATTAACCTTACTGTATGAACTGACTTTATTTAATGGCAATCTTACTAATCTTGAGTTCTCTACTATAGATTGTAATATCGATTGTCTGATCCACCATACTGCATATGATATGAACTTAAAGCCCTTAGTCTCATCGAATCTCTTAGCGGCTTTCATTAGTCCAACATTACCCTCATTAATCAAGTCACTTAATGACATCCCTTGATTCTGGTATTGCTTAGCCACAGATACGACAAACCTCAAGTTCGCTTGTGTCATACGCTCGAGAGCAGCCATATCACCGTCTCTTATTTTTCTGGCAAGTACTGCCTCTTCCTCTGGTACTAACATATCAATCTTAGAGATATCGTTAAGATATTTGTCGAGAGCCATGCTCTCTCTGGTTGTGATTTTGTTAGTAATTTTTAATTGTCTCATTTATCTTTATTTATATTCTATGCTTTAAAAAAAATACACCCAACTTGTTTATTAGACATAATTAGTTTATAGCAGGTACATGAATTACAAGTTTCTTACCAATTAAGTTCAGATTTGGTAAGAAATTTTACAGTTTATTCCTAAGATTGGAATCTTATATCAGGTAGGTGACATAAAAGTACAAAAACTAAAAAAGCCTGAAAAATTTTAATCAATTAATCAGGCTTTAATATTTTGTTATCTTTTAGAAGATCATTCCACTACGAATCTTTAGGTTCTAAAAGTGCTTTTCTTGATAGTCTCATCTTTCCAGACTTAGGATCTATACCGATCAATTTGACCTTAATAGGATCGCCTACCTTAAACAGCTCTTGTAGATTATTGACTCTACTGTGAGATATCTCAGATATATGAAGCAATCCACTCTTAGATTTAAAATCAACGAATAGACCATAATCTTGGATTGAAGCAACTTTGGCATCGTAAGAGTCTCCTACTGTCGGTTCGAATGCAATTTCATCAATAGCTTTTTTAGCCATATCTAAAGACTCTTTATTAGAAGATGAGATAGATACAATTCCTTTGTCATCTACTTCTTCTATATTGATCACACAACCTGTTCTGGCTTGTAGATCTTGTATGATCTTGCCTCCAGGTCCTATGATAGCACCGATATAACTCTTATCGACTTTGATCTCTATGATACGAGGTGCATGTGGCTTGAAGTCCTCTCTTGCTGAAGTCATGGTCTTAGCCATCTCATTAAGGATATGAATTCTTCCCTCTTTTGCCTGGCTAAGTGCCTTCTCTAATGTCTCATAAGGCAGACCATCTATTTTAATATCCATCTGACATGCCGTGATCCCCTTCTCAGTTCCTGTGACTTTAAAGTCCATATCTCCTAATGCATCTTCATCACCCAATATATCAGACAATACAGCAATCTTATCTCCCTCGGCTATCATACCCATCGCAATACCTGATACAGGTGCCTTAAGCTCTATACCGCCATCCATGAGTGCAAGCGAGCCAGCACATACGGTAGCCATAGAAGAAGACCCATTAGACTCAAGTATATCTGATACCAATCTGATCGTATATGGTGTATCTGTAGGTAATACCTGTGCTAATGCTCTCTGAGCAAGATTAGCATGGCCTACTTCTCTTCTTCCCGGACCTCTCATAGGCTTAGTCTCTCCTACTGATAATGCTGGGAAGTTATAATGAAGAATAAATCTCTCGTAGTAGTTCTCAAGAGCATTATCAACCATCTTCTGATCTAACTTAGATCCTAATGTCAATGAAGTCAATGACTGCGTTTCTCCTCTATTGAATATAGCCGATCCGTGAGCAGATGGTAGATAATCTACTTCTGTCCATATAGGTCTTACTTCATCACTCTTACGACCATCTAATCTGACAGACTCATCTAAGACCATCTTTCTGATAGTCTCCTTCTTTATCTTTTCGAAGTATTCTTTTGCAGTACCCATTTTTTCATCTGCATACTCTTCTCCTTTTTCTTCTAAGAGATCTTCCTTCATCTGATCTTTGATCTCTTTGAATCCATTTTTTCTCGTCTTCTTATCTAATGCACCTCTCGATACTTTTAAGATTTTATCGACTGTGTTATTCTTAACCCAGTCCTTTAACTCAGTATCTTCTTCTTCTACCTCTATTTCTCTCTTAGCGACTTCTCCTGTCAGTTTTCTTAATTCTAATTGCGCTTTACACTGCTCCTTAATAGCCTCATGCCCTACTTTTATAGCTTCTACAAGTTCTGCCTCCTGACATTCCTTAGCTTCTCCTTCTACCATCATCACATCTGACATTGTTGCTGCAACGATGATCTCAAGCGTAGATTCCTTTAACGCAGACTTAGATGGGTTAACGACATATTCTCCATTGATCTTAGCAACTCTTACTTCTGATAATGGACCTTCCCATGGAATATCAGAGATAAGAATAGCAGCAGACGCCGCTAACGCTGTATATGCATCAGGTAATCTATCTTCTTCTGCAGATATCAAATTAATGATAACCTGAGTATCAAACATATAGCCATTAGGGAACAAAGGTCTTATCGCTCTATCAACTAATCTAGAAGTGAGTATCTCATAATCTGAGAGTCTCGTCTCTCTTCTAAAGAAGTTACCAGGTATTCTACCTACTGAAGCAAACTTCTCTTGATAGTCTACTGATAATGGGAAAAAGCTCTGTCCTTCTCTTGCTTCATATGCTGAAACTACACTACAGAAGAGCATCGTTTTACCAATCTTGACTACAACAGAACCATGTGCTTGTGTTGCTAATTTACCTGTCTCTATAGTTACTAATTCACCATTAGGTAAATTAAAACTACACGTTATAGGAGTCTGTTTTCCCATAGTTTAATTCTTTTAATTTGTTACATCGTTAATAAAAAGATGCCAAAGGCACTTAAGCCAGTAGCCTTCTAAATAATATATCGATAGTGGGTAAAATAAGCACGCAGCTTATTTTCTTAAATTCAACTTCTCAATTATAGCTCTGTAACGAGTGATATCCTTACGCATGAGATAATTAAGTTGCTTTTTTCTTTTACCAACAAGGGTAAGAAGAGCTCTTCTTGAAGAGTGATCTTTCTTGTTAGTTTGGAGATGTTGTGATAAGTGTGTAATTCTGAATGTAAAAAGAGCGATTTGCCCTTCGATAGAACCTGTGTTAGCATCGCTTCCACCGTGTTCTTTAAAAATCTCGTTAATAGATTCTTTCTTTAAGTATGTTGCCATTGTGTTTTAATTTAACCAAAAAGGATTACGGAAATCTGAATTTAGCAGCTGCAAATATACTACATTTTAACAATAGTCATTAACAAGATTTACAAGAGAGGTCATTTACTTTGAAATAAAGGACACATTGTATCTATACTTCTTATTATCAGTTAAATATATATTATAAATAATTACACTATAAATGTCAAGGATAGCTGTTGTCTTGCATTATAGATTTACATTTTATACATAACCATTAGAGTGATAGCCACTTGGAGATATCTTTAGCTTGAATTAGAGGACTTTGAAAGTAAGGCTGTCTTTTTCATGATATACTTACTCTAATACAAACTGAAGATCACTCGGCTCATGCTTTGCTCGCGATGAAAAGCAAAGACAATGTTTTTTTTCCTATCGACTAAGGCGATAGCCGCTCGGAGATATCTTTACTTTGAATTATTAATGAAGGAATCCCTTCTCATATTCCATATGACCTAATAAATTTAATGATTTCTGAATTGACCTTGCTGATAATAACTGTATGTGTTTTCCCCCGCTTGCGGGGGTTAGGGGGTGGAATTTCTGTACAATGAGTTTACATTTTTAATAGAGCCACAGCCGCCAGAGTTCTATTTACTTTTTCATGTCGACCAACGGGAGACATCTATTCTATATAAATATCATTGAGAAGACTTGACATCATAACTTTGCTTT
>CAZBXL010000119.1:0-6028 GCA_964495785.1 uncultured Saprospiraceae bacterium
CGGATGCAGTAGTAGAGTGTGCAGATGACATCGCTGAAGGAACACCAACAGTAGAGGCATCATGTGGCTTAGAGACAACAGTAACAATAGCAGGTCCAACATTAACGAGTGGTTCTGCGGATTGTGATGGAGCGACATATGAGATAGTATACACAGTAGAAGATGAGTGTGGAAGAACAGAGTCATGTACACAGACATTTACAATAAGTAACCAAGGGCCATCAATAGTATGTCCAGCGGACGCAGTAGTAGAATGTACAGAAGACATATTAGCTGGTACTCCAACAGTTACTTCTTCTTGTGGATTAAATACTGCTGTTACAAATGTAGGTCCAACCTTAATTAGTGGTACTGCAGATTGTGATGGAGCGGTTTATGAAATAGTATACACTGTAGAGGATAATTGTGGAAGAACGGAATCATGTACACAAACATTTACATTAAGCAATCAAGGACCAACTATAACTTGTCCTGCAGATGCAGTAGTTGAATGTTTAGATGATATTAATGCAGGAACGCCAACAGTGACTTCTTCATGTGGGAATTCGACAAATGTGACGAATGTTGGCCCTACTTTGATTAGTGGAAATGACGGTTGTGCTGGTGCAGAGTATGAGATAACTTATACAGTAGAAGATGCTTGTGGAAGAACGGCAAGTTGTACTCAAGTATTTACAATAAGTAACGATGGACCTACTATCGTATGTCCAGCAGATGCAGTAGTAGAATGTGCTGATGATGTAGTTGTAGGAACGCCAACGGTAGAAGCATCTTGTGGATTGTCAACAACAGTAACAACTGTGGGTCCTACACTTACAAGTGGTACTGCAGATTGTGACGGAGCGATTTATGAAATAGTTTACACAGTAGAAGATGAGTGTGGAAGGTCTACTTCTTGCATTCAGACATTTACGATAAGTAATCAAGGACCTTCTATCACATGTCCATCAGACGCAGTCGTAGAATGTACGAATGATATTGCAGAGGGAACACCGACTGTAACTACTTCTTGTGGTTTATCAGCAGCGGTAACAACATCAGGTCCAACTTTAACAAGTGGATCTGCAGATTGTGATGGAGCAACATATGAAATCGTTTACACGGTACAAGACGATTGCGGAAGATCAGCTTCTTGTACACAAGTGTTTACAATTCAAAATAGTGCACCAACAATCAGTTGCCCATCAGACGCGACTGTAGAATGTTTAGCAGATATTACTGAAGGTACGCCTACTGTAACAAGTACATGTGGTTCGACTACCACTGTCGTTACAGCTGGTCCTACTTTAGTGAACGGAACAGCAGAATGTGATGGAGCAGTTTATGAAATTACTTATACAGTAACTGATCAATGTGGAAGAACAGCAGAGTGTACTCAAGTATTTACAATAGATAATCAGGCACCAGTAATTACATGTCCAGCGGATGCAATTGTTGAATGTACGAATGATATAGTAGAAGGAACACCAACAGTTATGTCATCTTGTGGATTAAATACAACAGTATCAGTATCTGGTCCTGCCTTAGTGAGCGGAACAGAAGATTGTGATGGTGCTATATATGAAATTACGTATACAGCTACAGATGAATGTAACAGATCTTCATCATGTACACAGACATTTACATTAGTCAATGATGGACCTACAATTACTTGCCCAGCGACAATAACAGTCGGAAGAATAAGTGAGTATAACTTAGGTACACCAACGACAACAAGTTCTTGTAATAGTATGACTACGGTAACTAATACAAATCCAGTTCTTGTAAGTGGTAATGATTGTGATGGTGGCTTATATCAAGTAACATTTACAGTAACTGACGAATGTGGCAGAACTGCAACTTGTATTCAGGATATTGTAATTGAAGCCACTGACTTAGCTTGCTCAACTAACAGCACGGATACGACTTGTGGAGAAGATAATGGATCTGCAAGTGTGACTGCGACAGGTGGTTATGGACCTTACAGTTATGCATGGAGCAATGGAGCAACGACGACTTCAGTTTCTAACTTAGCATCTGGTACATACACGGTAATAGTAACAGATGATGTAGGGTGTATATCTCAATGTACAGTAGTAATAGCTCCGAGTACTAATCCAGTATGTAACATTAGTGGTGTGGATTCAAGTTGTGGTTTAGCTAATGGTAGTGCATCAGCAAATGTAACAATGGGTACACCTCCATACTCTTACTCTTGGAGTAACGGGGCAGCTACTGCAGATATCAACGGATTAGCGGAAGGTATTTACACATTAGATGTAACAGACGCTGAAGGATGTACAACTTCTTGTACAGTGAATATTGGAGGAACAGTTCCTCCTACATGTGCAGTTAATGCAACAGATACAAGTTGTGGATTGGATAATGGATCAGCTCAGGCGTTTGGTCAGGGAGGTTCAGGAGTCTACTCTTATTCTTGGAATACAGGTAGTACTTCTTCGACTATATCTGATCTATCACCAGGTACTTATACCGTAACTGTGACAGATGGTAATGGATGTACTACAGTATGTTCTGCTAATGTTGCAGATAGTACTTCACCTGTATGTTCAGCAACTTCAAGTAATACATCTTGTGGTTCAGATAATGGGTCAGCAAGTGTGTCTGCTTCAAGTGGTACAGCACCTTATTCTTACTTATGGAGTAATGGAGCTACAACAGCAACAATTGATAATGTGCCAGCAGGTGATTACTCAGTTGTCGTAACAGATGCAGAGGGTTGTACTACAACTTGTAATGTAACAATTGCACCAAGTAGTTCTCCTACATGTACTGCGACATCAGTAGCTACGTCATGTGGATTAGATAATGGTACCGCTACAGTTGTAGCAAATGGAGGAGCAGGTAATTATACTTACTCTTGGAATACCGGTTCTTCATCTAATAGCATCAACGGTCTGGCTGCAGGAACATATTCAGTAACTGTAACCGATGGTAATGGATGTACGACTGTTTGTACTACTGATGTAGGGGATAGTAATCCTATTACATGTTCAGTTTCAGGAACAGATACATCATGTGGATTAGATAATGGTAGCGCAACAGTAACAGTTAATGGAGGATCAGGAAACTACGCTTACTCATGGAGTAACGGTGGTAACACTCAGACCATAACTGGTATTGCAGCAGGACTTTATACTGTTAGTGTAACTGATAATGTAGAAGGATGTACAACTTCTTGTACAGTAGTTATTGATGGATCAAATGCTATTACTTGTAGTGTAACAGGAGTCGATGCTTCATGTAACATGAATGACGGATCAGCAACAGTAACAGTTAATGGAGGTACAGGTAACTACTCATATGTATGGAGTAATGGTAGCAATTCAGTAACCGCTACTAATTTAGCTCCTGGTAGCTACACTGTTGAAGTAACAGACAATACGACAGGATGTATGACATCTTGCAATGTGACGATAGGACAAGAGCAGTGTGTAAGCATAGGTGGTGTATTATGGAGTGACGCTAATAACAATGGATTATTAGATGCGGGTGAATTAACTGCAGCTGATAAAGGTAAGACAGTTACATTGTCACTTTTCGATGCTAATAATAACTTGATAGCAACAACGACAACAGATTCTAATGGAGCATATCTATTTGATAACCTTGCGCCAGGATCATATTTTGTTTCGTTCACGCCACCAGCTTCATTAGCAGTGTCTTCTACGGATACAGATAATGCGGATAATCAGCAAGACAACGATGATAATGGTATACAACAAGATACTGACGGTGATGGATTAACAGATGGCGAGGTAACATCACCATTAATTACATTGACTGTCGATGGAGAGCCTACTAATGAACCAGGAATTGGTGGAAACTTAGATACGATTGATGATAATAATGGAGATATGACTATTGACTTTGGATTCTTTACACCAGTAAGCGTAGGTTCTACGGTTTGGTTTGATGATAATAACAATGGTATACAAGATACGGGAGAGAATGGTGTAGATTCTAAAGGTAAGACACTACAGTTAGAGCTTGTTGATGCAGCAACTAACATGGTTGTAGCAACGACAACAACGACTACTAACGGTAGCTACTTATTCGAAAATCAATTACCAGGAAACTATTTCATACAGTTTACTGCACCAGCATCAGCACCAGTATCTTCAACTACTAACTTTAGTAATGATGATCAGGTTGATGGCAATGACAATGGTACTCAAGTAGATACTGATGGAGATGGTCTTACAGATGGATTAATTACATCTAATATTTTCAATCTTTCATCTGGAGCAGAACCTACTAATGAATCTGGATCTAATGGAGGTAAAGATGTAGCTGACGATGACAACGGCGATATGACGATTGACTTTGGACTTGTTAGATTAGTAAGTGTAGGGTCGACAGTGTTCTCTGATCTTAATGATAATGGAATACAAGATCCTGACGAATTGACTATAGGTGCTAAAGGTAAGTCAGTAACACTTCAGATTTTTGATGCCAATACTGATCAGTTGGTTGGATCAACAACAACAGATAGTAACGGTAGCTACATATTCACTGACTTATTACCAGGTGATTATTATATCTCATTCAATCCTCCTTCAACTTCTACTATATCAAGTACAGGTTCAGCTGGAGATAACAATGTAGATGGTGATGACAATGGTATCCAGCAGGATACTGACGGTGACGGAGTTACAGATGGATTGATTACTTCTGTAGTATTCAACTTGACTCCAGATGATGAGCCTACTAATGAGCCAGCATCTAATGGAGGAAAAGATGACGGAATAGATGATGACAACGGAGATATGACGATTGACTTTGGTGTTAGACCAGCATGTAACTTATCATGTGTGGTAACATCAAATGCAACAAGTTGTGGTTTAGATAATGGTACTGCATCAGTTGCAGTAAGTGGAGGAACTGGAAGTTACAGTTACTCTTGGAGTAATGGTGAGACCACTGCGACAATCACAGGTTTAGCAGCAGGTACTTACTCTGTAGATGTAGTAGATAACACGACAGGATGTACGACGACTTGTTCTACAACAATATTGGGATCAAATCCTATTACTTGTAATTCAACAGGAACTGATACTTCATGTGGCTTATCTAATGGTAGTGCAACGGTAACAGTTAATGGAGGAACAGGAAGTTATACTTACTCTTGGAGTAATGGTGGAACCACTGCAACAATCACAGGTTTAGCAGCAGGTACTTACTCAGTAGATATAGTAGATAATGCAACGGGTTGTACGACGACATGCTCAGTGAATGTAGCAGGATCAAATGCAATTACTTGTAATGCAACTGGAACAGATACATCATGTGGTTTATCTAATGGTAGTGCAACAGTGACTGTGAATGGAGGAACAGGAAATTACATCTACGCATGGAGCAATGGTGGAAATACTGCAACAGTTACAGGCTTAGCTGCAGGTACTTATACTGTTGATGTTACGGATGTGACTACTGGTTGTAATACTACTTGTACTGCAACGGTCGGAGCATCGAATGCAATCACATGCTCAATAGCTGGAACAGATTCATCATGTGGCTTATCTAATGGTAGCGCAACAGCGACGGTTAATGGTGGTTCAGGAAACTACACTTACTCATGGAGTAACGGTGGAACTTCTGCGACGATCACAAACTTAGCAGCAGGTACATATACAGCAAACATTACAGATAATACGACAGGATGTACAACATCATGTTCAGTGACAATAGCAGGATCAAATGCGATCACATGCTCAGTAGCTGGAACAGATTCATCATGTGGTTTATCTAACGGTAGTGCAACAGCAACGGTTAATGGAGGAACAGGAAACTACAGTTACTCATGGAGTAATGGTGGAACTACTGCGACAATCACAGGCTTAGCTGCTGGAATCTATACAGCAAACATTACAGATAACACGACAGGATGTACAACATCATGCTCAGTGACGATAGCAGGATCAAATGCGATCACATGCTCAGTAGCTGGAACAGATTCATCATGTGGTTTATCTAACGGTAGTGCAACAGCGACAGTTAATGGTGGTTCAGGAAACTACACTTACTC
>CAZBXL010000120.1:0-5821 GCA_964495785.1 uncultured Saprospiraceae bacterium
TAGGCTATTACGAAAGCACTAAAGATGTAGCCACATTTTTCTATTTTGATTATCTACCTAAAGGCGATTTCATTTTTGAATATGATGTCTATGCATCACATCAAGGAGCATACTCTAATGGCATTACAGAAGTACAATCGATGTATGCACCAGAATTTTCAAGTCATTCAGAAGGTGTTTCTTTGTTGATTGTTGAATAATAATTGATCATAGCAGTCTTGTTTGATTTCGAAATCTGTTAGGCGTAGAATGAGGAAGAGCATCGATGTGCCTTGTTCGTTACGACCTGTGGTTGTATATGGAACATTGTTTCGGCTTGAAACCGGACTAAGAAAATTGAAGCTTATCGATTTTCGTTGGTCAGGGGACCGTGACTATTGAAAGTAGACAATTATAAGTCGTAGCAACAAGGTTTAAAATGTTTACTGATTTAGATCCTTGATAAAGGAAACACTTTTTTTTAATGAGATATTTCTATTAAGAATTTCACCATTGCTATTTATAATAAGGTAAGTCGGAGAAATCGATATACCTAAGTGTTCAGATAATGTGTTCTTAGTTTCATTTTCTCTCAACTGTATATAGTTTTTCCATTTATATTTCTTGTTGGAAACAAATTTCATCCATTTTGATTGATTGCTTTCAGTTGAGATCCCCACTATTTCTACATTAGAATCCTTAAAAAAAGTAAACATAGAGTCTATAGTTTGGTGATCTACAATACAAGGGCGACAATCAGTAAACCAAAAATCTAACATGTAAATACGACCTTTACTTAAAGGAAGTTTAGAGTTACGACCTTTCTCATCATTGAAGTTAAATGAATCAAGCTGTATTGATTCTATAGCTATTAATTTTTCTAAATCCTGATGTATACTTATGATATGGTTTTTAAGTTGAGTATTTTGGTTTGCCAATTTCCCTTGAAGTAATTTCAAATTATCCAAATTATTCAAATTCATTTCCATATATATTGACGCTAGCTCAGATGAAAATGGATTGTCTATATTGTTTGTAATTTCAGTTAATAAAGAATTGTTTATTTCCTTTTGAGTATTGATATTCGATTTTGAATACCGATTAAGTGCATCTATTGTATAATAGTAAAAAGGTGAATTAATTATTGTATCAATTTGAAATTCGTCATTTATTATTTTCCCTTTAATAACAACGTCTTTTCCTTTAAGCCACATTTGCGCAACAATATTCTTGTCATCTTTTTGTAATAATAATTGGTAAAAATTATTAATTGGTTCATTTAGTGTAATTTCTATATTTTTTTTAAACGGCGTTATATCTTCATCTGTAAAACCGCCGAATTTTGTAAAAATTATATTTTCTATTTCATCACCTCCTTCTATTAAAAATTTTACTGTTGCATTTGATTCCTGAGGTATAGTATTTGAAGAGTTTGTATTGCAGCCTAATAATGTTAGACCAAGTATTCCAAGGAAATAAGTTATAATTAATTGGTTGAAAAAAAAGATTCGTTTTGGTTCTGGCATATTTATTTCATTTTTTATCATAAATGCAAGATGATAATAATAGTAGTTTATATCTATTGGATCATTAATAGTAAGGTTATAGAACATTTTTAATGATTGCGAGAAATTCGATACAATAAAGAAAATTTATTCTGAGTGCAGTTTTTTTGCACTACTATGATTCATTTTTGTGTGTGTCTAAATTTTTAATAAAAATGTTGACTTTCTTTCTTCACTAAATTTATATTAAGACTTAAAAATAAAATAAATAAATGGGTATACCGAAACCCTTGTTTCATTTGAAACTAAAATGAGGTTAATTGAGACTTTCTTAAATGCTTTGAAGGATACATTTGTCAGAGATGTGGAATTATATATTCCTTATTCTGAATCATTACTAAGTATAGGTTTCCTTACTGTCCTTTTTGATAATCCAAGAGTTGGGAAGATTATAATACATGGAAGTAAAAGAAGAATCAATCAGTTTGAAAAACTTGTAGATAGAGATGTTTTTTTTATAGTGAACCAATTACTAGTAATTTGCACTGTGGCCAAATTTTCTCAGATAATTTTAAAGTCAATATTCAAATGTTTACAGAGTCTCAAAAATTGAATTCATGCTTGAATAAGAAAATGTCTATTTCAGCTAATGGTGATATTAAAAATTGTCCTTCATTACAAAAGGTTTTTGGTAATTTGCTTAAGGACTCAATTTTAACAATCGTCAAGAAAAAAGAATTTCAGAAATTGTGGCACATTAATAAAGACAAAATTAACATTTGTAAAGTCTGTGAGTATAGATACTCATGTACTGATTGCAGAGCTTTTATTGAAGAACCCGATAACAATTTATCAAAACCTTTAAAATGTGGATATGATCCTTATAAAGGTGTTTGGTTAGATTGGAAACTGAACAAATTAAAAGTTAAAACTTTTTTAAAATATGAAAGTAAAATTTGAATTTATTTTATATATCACCTTCAGTTTTGTTCTATGTTGCTGTACTGGAAAGAAACCAATAAGTGAAGCACCCACTGGTTACAGAAAACTATCTCGAAATGAGATGATAGAAAGAGCTAGAAATGGTAATTGGCCAAATAGTTCAATAATTACTTATAAATTACATAATGGAGGCATAATATCTAAAGACTCGATGCTTCTGCTAAATCATGATAAGATAGCATTTGATGATTATGTTGATTACTCGGATACAGTTAAATTCGCTGTTATACGAACAAAAACAGAATCAGATATAAAGTTACGCGATGATATGATGGAAGCTTATTCTCAAGGTCCAAGAATAAAAGAACTCAGGGTAAACTGCAAAAACACTCTAAGTATTTTAAAAAATGTTTATGAAAGGGATAAAGAAAATAGAAATGGGATAAAGAAAATTGATCCTCAAATTGATTTTGAGAATTTAGAAGTAGTTGTTAATATACTAAATAAATGTGACTTATCTGGAAAAGAACATAATCAAGACTTTAACCCTCATTACGTAATATGGCTTGTTATCCAACATTCAAATTTACATTATCAAAAAAAGTATCTTTCCATGATAAATGAATTTGCTAAAAATGATTTAATTAAATGGGAAAATTATTGTATGACTTATGATAGAATTAAGCTACTTGAGAAAACACCTCAATTGTATGGGACACAGTTAATAATTACCAATGACGGGATCCATCAGTTATACGAAGTGGAAGATATTAATGGGTTGGATAACAGAAGAAAAAAGATGGGTCTAATACCAATAGATGAATATTTAAAGAAGTTTGAGAAAAAACATTAAATTTTGCTATTCCAAGCCCTCATAGTTCTCAACGCCAAACACTGGCACACAGAAACATAATATACTGATGGTCGAGGTTTGCAACCTCGATCAAGTATACTCGTAACTTATGCAAAACACAGTTGAGGTTAAACATCTAAATTGAAAATGCAAATATAGATGAGTATATAGGATCGAGATCACAGACCTCGACGATCGGATAACTGATGAACTTTCTGGGGAAAGCGAAATATTTATAAAATGTCAAATGCGAAGTGTTGTAATCTTTCTCGTAAATAATGATTAAATTTCATAGATGTTTTAATGGTACCCCTGAATCCTTTATTAATATAGAATAATGCATTGTGATCGTTTAACCTATTTTACAAGATGTTATCTTTTATTCTTATCAATAATATTTATTGTCTCATGTCAAAATGAAGAAACAAAAAAAGTTTCTACAGATTATGTTTTGGACAAAATTGAGAAAGGAGAAATAACCATATTTTCATTACCGATGCCAAAGGATTCTGTTGGTAACGTATTAACTGATGTCCTTAAAGCGAAAAGGAATTCGGGTAAAATGTATAGAGATTTTTATTTTGACAGCAAAGGGAACTTAGAAGAAATTAGATTGAGAGAAATAAAAAATACAAAGGATAAGTTAAAAGAAATTCAGATAAAGGCTGCTCTTTGCAATCCATTAAGAGAAATTAAAATAGTCGATTTTGATTGTAATGAAGTTAATTCAATAATAGAAAAATGCTATAATAATGATCAATCAGTTAGACATTTAGGAAATACAGAATCACTACTTAAGACTGATGAGATTAACAGACACATTATAATTTCTATTTTAGAGAAATGTGATATACAGGATATTTTTAAGAGCAACTATAATAAACTTTTTCTTATAGTACAACATATGGATGTTGAAATTGTGGCAAGATACCTTCCTGTTTTCTTAGAGATGTATAGTAATGGAAGTCTTAGCAACTTTAATTATGCCAGATTGATCGATAGAATACTTATGAATAGTGGTTATCCTCAAATATATGGCACTCAATCAGTAGGCCATTCGTTTTATGAAATTATAGATGTACAAAATGTAAATCTAAGACGCGGTAAATTAGGATTAATTCCGATTGAAGATGCAGCATTCAAGATAGGTTTTGAATTTAAAATGGAGGATTATTTAGAGGATTAATTATTCTTAAGCCACTGATGGTCGAGGTTTGCAACCTCGATCAAGTATACTCGTACCTTACGCAAAACACATTTGAGGTAAAACGGCTAAATTAAAAATGCAAATTAAGATGAGTATATTGCATCGAGGTCACAGACCTCGACGAATTGTTCTTCATTACTATTTTTAAATAAGTTTAATGAGTAAATTTTTAAAAATTTTAATATTCTGTTTTTTTTGTAACAATCTAACTTCTCAAAATTGTGATTTAATTCTTAAATCCGCTAAGCCTTCTATAGCGTTAAAAAATGTTGAGTATACTCAACAACAATTAGAAAATCAAAAGATGAGTATTACTAATTGTAAGCGATGTTTACAAATCACTAATGATCCTACAGAGATATCAAAATACCATTATAAAATTGCAAACACTTCATACCATTATTATCGAAATGATGAAGATATTCTGTTTCACCTAAGGGAATCTTTCTATAGTGATCCAACTAACTTTTGTCAACAATACTTGGATATAACAAGTGATTTTGAAGATCCAGATGTAGTCGAAATATTTCAACCTCATTTTATTGACTTAATAGTTCATAGTTTTGTTGATTCTGTCAGAGTGGTATGTCAAAATTCCAAGAAAGATGAAGTTACTGGAATAGATAAAGCTGATAGTACTTTTGCCATCTCAGTAGATAATAATGTGAAAGAAATTATCTCAGAGATACGAACTAATGATCAAAAGTATCGAGGACATGAAATTATTGATAGGACCGAACAGCGGATACTGGATTTAAAAAATAGAGATTTAGTAGAAGGTTTATTTGAAGAAATAGGATTTCCTACTGCTGCTAAGGTCGGTTTAGAAGGACAAAATACTATTTGGCTTGTTCTTCACCATTCTGTTGATTGTGATTGGAATGAGAAGTGGATAATACGTATAGCGGATAATTTTATAGAAACACATCAAAAATTTGGTTTTATTGAAAATGCTATGAATAGTACAATAGATCGATTTTATTTTTCTGAAGATAGAAATACACGCAATGGATTGTGTATGCAAAAAGACGAAATTAATAGTAAGTTATTTATCGCATTTCTAAAAGAGAATTATTCCAAGGAAGTTTTGGAATACTTAGGAATTGATGATTAAAAAGTTTGAATAATTATTGCAAATATGTAAATACATGATTTTATTTACCCCTGATGATCGAGGTTAGTTAATATATCCCCCCGATGGTCGAGGTTTGCAACCTCGATCAAGTATACTCGTACCATACGCAAAACACATTTGAGGTAAAACAGCTAAATTAAAAATTCAAATAAAGATGAGTATAGATAATCAGTATAAAGCGTCGACCTTACACCTGTCCG
>CAZBXL010000121.1:0-5698 GCA_964495785.1 uncultured Saprospiraceae bacterium
GGTTAGAATAGAAGCAGAATCATCACAGGTGTACTTAGCCATGGCCTCGTGGGCAGAGATTCAGCCTGGGATTAATAATGTCACAGAGTTTTTCTACAGGCATTCTGAAGAAGAAAGAGAGCACATGCTTAAGTTGATACATTTTATTAATGAAAGAGGAGGTTTTGCTGTTGTTCCTACTCTGAAGCAACCTGCATTAACGTATCCATCTATTAATCATGCATTCAAAGAATTACTCAAGCATGAAGAAATGGTCTCGGCGAGTATCAATAATTTAGTAGATATCTCCCTCAATGAAAAGGATTATGCAACACATAATTTCCTTCAGTGGTATGTAGCAGAACAAATAGAAGAAGAAGCTCTTGCACGAACATTAAATGATAAATTAGAGTTGATAGGAGAAGATAAGAGTGGCCTATATTTATTTGATAGAGATATATTAAATGTTAGTGTAGGACCAAGTGGACCTCAATAAAAAATTATTTATATGGAAGATCATAAAATATTCTTTGCAGTCGATCAATTAAAAGCCATGACGGCAATGCACCTTCTCGAGGAAGCAGGCATACATGCACATAAGGTAGACAGAAGAGATTCTGCTTACACAGGCATCTTAGGTAAGATAGAAATCCATGTCGGTAAGGAAGACGAGGCTAAAGCCAAAGACATTCTTATGAAGGCAGAGGTTTTGGATGCTGATGATTAGGAGATTTTCACGAAAGTGTAGAATCTATTGATAGTTATCTGACTTATATTTTATAGGTTCGGAAAGTCCTATAATTATCGTCTGTAGCTATAAGTTTATAGCTTATGATAATTTCCGTTTTAGATCCTACTGTATATACAAGTACAGTTTATTAAACTGTGATTTTTAAGAATTAGAGATTATATACCCACGAAATTGAGGTCTGATGACCTTGATTTCGTGATCCTTTACAATTCATCCTTCCTATACAACACTTCATCGGATTAGATTAGAAGTGCCTATGACTATAAGCGATATTTGAATTATAAAACAATTCAAATGTCCAATACACAATCTATTCTTGTTTTTTTATTTTCAATATTAACTTCTTGTTCTTTCGCTCAGACTGTAATCTCAGGAAAAGTGACTGAGAAGTCAGGAGATCCTATCATCGGTGCTAATGTATTTATAGAAGGAAGTTATGATGGTACGTCTACAGATATAGATGGCTTATTTGAGTTGGAGACTACTACCGAGGGAGAACAAGTCCTATCTATTTCTTTTTTAGGGTATGCGAGTAAGACGATAACTCGAGAAGTATCTCAGATGGCATCTCTAAGTATTGTATTAAAAGAGTCGGCATCTACATTAGATGCAGTTGAGATTACCGCAAGTACATTTAAAGCAGGTGATAACTCTAAGGTGGCTGTCCTTAAGCCATTGGATATGGTGACAACGGCAGGATCTAACGGGGATGTCATCGCAGCCATACAGACACTTCCTGGGACACAAGCTAATCCTGAAGACGGTAGATTGTTTGTCAGAGGAGGTGATGCCAGTGAGACGAAGATATTTATAGATGGTATGCGAGTATTCTCTCCCTACAGCCGTACCGTTGGTGGGACGCCGAGTAGAGGACGCTATTCTCCATTTTTATTTAAAGGTGTCAGTTTTAGTACAGGAGGGTATAAGGCTGAGTTTGGTCAGGCCTTGTCTGGCATATTAGATATGAGTACGATAGATGATCCCAGCGATACAGAGACTAATATTTCACTTATGACTGTAGGGGTGGGTTTAGGCCATACACATAAAGGAGAGAGGAGCTCAGTCAGTTTTAGCGGTTCTTATACTGATCTGACACCTTATTATTTATTAGCTCCGACAAGACTTGATTTTAATAAACCATATAAGGGATTCTCTGGTGAGATGGTCCATCGCTATAAGACAGATAAAGGCTTATTTAAAAATTATATAGCAGCAGATATCAGTACTGTCAATGTCAATCGTCTCAATCTGAATTCTAATACTGTTGAGACCATAGATATCAATAATAGAGACCTATACTTTAATAGTACATATAGTTCTCTTATAAGTGAGACGACATCTTATAAAGCAGGCATAAGCGTAGGTCATAATACAGATCGATTTATCATAGATAATTTACAATTAAAGACTTACTTAAAGGGTGTCCATACAAAGGCAGCACTTAAGACAATTGTAAGTGATTTTATAACTATAGATTATGGTGCTGAAGTGTTTGTGCAACAAGATGTAAGATTGATTTCTTTAGTAGATTCCGATAATGAATTTGTAGATACTCTGACTCGTATTATACCGGGGTTATTTACTTCTGTGGATTACTTTTTTAACAAAGACTTAGCTGTAAAGTTAGGCGTCAGATACGAGTATAATTCTATTGTAAATACGCATGATGTAAGTCCAAGAATAACAATCGCTTACAAGGTGAATAAACATGCTCAAGTCAGTGCAGCAGCAGGACTGTATAGCCAAGAAGTTAATCCTGAATTTCTCTTTAGTAACACAATGCTGACTAATGAGAAAGCAAGTCATTATCTCCTTAACTATAACTATAAAACAGATAAGAATATCATCAGATTAGAGGGTTATTATAAGAACTATGATGATCTCATCAGTTTTGATAGCGGTATCAATGGGACACAGAGTAATATTGCCAATAATGGAAAAGGAAGATCATTTGGGTTTGACGGATTCTGGAGGGCTAATAATGTAATTAAAAATGTAGATATGTGGGTCAGTTACAGCTATGTAGATAGTCGAAGAAGATATCGTGATTACCCAAATTTTGCATCGCCTAACTTTGTGACAAACCATAACTTGTCAGTAGTCGCTAAGAAGTGGTTTCCTAAGATGAAATCTCAGTTGAGTTTGACATATAGTATGGCGAGTGGAAGACCATTTGATGATCCGACTACTCCAGAATTTATGACTGAGCGATCAGGTATGTATCATAACTTATCGGCAAGTTGGGCTTATCTAATTACACAACAGAAGATATTATTCATCTCAGTATCCAATCTTCCAAGATTTCAGAATGAATTTGGAACAAGATTCTCTGATCAACCTAATGCAATGGGAGCTTTTAACTCACAACAAATCAGGCCTAATGATGATCAATTTTTCTTCGTCGGATTCTTTATTACTATGAGCAAGGATAAGGCTAAGAATCAATTGGATAAATTATAGTCAAGAGGATATTACAATTCATCCATCATAATCAACAGTTGGTCTCTCTCGAGTTGTCAGAGGCTTTCATTAATCTCATCTTTATATTGTAAATGAAAACAAAATTATTAATAACAATTAAATCAAAAAACATGAAAAAATTAACTCTTATTATCGCAGTACTTTTAGCATTAGGATTACAAATTAAGGCTCAAGATTCTATCGAACAAAGTACAACAATATTAGAAGAGACAAGCTCTGAATTAACTGTCATAGTTAATGGTTTGGAATCTGATAAAGGCACAATGATGATTGCCATTTACACATCGGAAGATAACTGGTTATCAAGCAGCCAATATAGAAAATCTACAACTATAGAAGATGGTGTCGCTACGGTTGTTTTCGAGAATATCCCATTAGGTGTTTATGGCATTTCTACATATCAAGATGAGAATGATAATGGGAAATTGGACACTGGATTATTTGGAATACCTAAGGAGCCATACGCATCTTCACGTGGTGCTTTTGGATACTTCGGACCACCTAAATGGATTCACGCTAAATTCAATGTTTCAAATCAGTTTCATACAGAAGAAATAAAATATTAATCTCAAATCCAAAAATTAAAAAATATCATCATGAATTATACGAACACATATATCAAATCGAAGCTCTCATTTTTTATAATATTAATAACTCTTGGATTCATAGGATCAGCAAATGCACAAAGCCAATATGAGTCTGGAATGAAAAAAGCTTTTGATCTATATTCTGACGCTAAACCTATGGATGCAAGTGCCATGTTTGAGCGAATAGCAATAGCAGAAAAAGATAATTGGATTCCATATTACTATGCTGCTCAGACGCTCATTACTGCATCATTTGAAACTAAGGATGTTACTTTCGTCAATGAGATTCTCAAGAAAGCAGATACTTTTATTAAGGCTGGAGAAAAGATCTCTCCTGATAATTCCGAACTCATTACATTAGAGGGCTTATTGTATACTGGTTATGTAGCGATGGATCCTCAAGCATTTGGCATGGTATACTCTGATAAAATTAACAACCTTCACACTCGAGCAATTAAGTTAGACGAAAGTAATCCAAGAGCTCATCTTAATAAGATAGAATATGCAATGGGAGCTGCAAGATTTTTTGGTCAAGATTTGTCAAAATTTTGCGAATCTATTAAGGAGACAAGGTCACTGTTTGAAAATCAGGAAACCTCTGAACCTTTCTACCCAGAGCATGGTGAGGATAGAGTAGATATTCTTCTTAAGCAATGTAAATGCGATTAACCATATATTTGCCATCATGAAATTCACAGCTGAGTTATATAAGGCAGTAAAATTTATACTCATACTATGTGTGATAACGATTCTTATACAAACAATCCTTGATTCAGGATTTAACTTTGAAAGTGCAAAACAATGGGTGATATCTAATTTTTATTTTGGACTTCCCTTTTATTTTGCCAATGCTTATCTTAATGATGGATTAAATAGAATATTCTCATGGGTGGAGCATCCTAAGAAAAGAACACTCATCGGTGTGCCAGCATTTATGATTGTTAATATAGGTGTGATGAGTATATTGATTTACATTTATTCTGCTGTTATATTAGGTAATGAGAATCCTGGAATATTTGACGGCAGTAATACTTTTCCTATTGTCATTGGTTTAACTATAGCATTAATAGGGACTTTATTTTTTCATGCTTTAGGATTTTTTAGGGGATATGTGACACAGTTAGAAGTCAGCAAAAAATTAGAGCAAGAAAAAATATCTGCTGAATTAAATGCACTCAAGGCTCAAGTTAATCCACACTTCTTATTTAATAGCTTTAATGTGTTATCCGGATTGATAGATGAAGATCCAGATCAAGCACAAGTTTTTCTATCAGGTCTATCTAAAATCTATAGGTACATCTTAGAAAATAGAAATGAAGATCTGTGCACTGTAGCTGAGGAGCTATCTTTTGCGCAACAATATTTTAAACTACAAAAGATAAGATTTGAAGACAGTATCATGATGACCATAGATGTACCTCAAGATGTAATGGAGAAAAAAGTACCATCTCTAAGCCTACAATTATTGTTAGAAAATGCGATTAAGCATAACACCTTTGACACAGATAATCCACTTCAGATTTCAATCCAGAATCAAACCAATACACTTGTTATAAAAAACAATAAAAAGGCTCGGCGTAATCTGGAGAGTAACAATGGGGTAGGCTTGGTCAATATAGAGGAGAGATATAAATTGTATCAGATGAATAATTTTTCAGTTGAAGATACCGCAGATTTATTCACAGTTAAACTTCCTTTGATATGAAAGTCATCATTGTAGAAGACGAAGCGATCGCAGCGAGGAGATTACAGCGGATGCTCGAGAAGCATAATGACCTTGTCGTGATAGAGACGCTAGCCAGTGTAGCTCAATTAAAAGAAAAGCTTTCCGAAAATGATCAGCCGGATCTATATTTCTTTGATATCCATCTTAATGACGGAATTGTATTTGAGGCATTAG
>CAZBXL010000122.1:0-5603 GCA_964495785.1 uncultured Saprospiraceae bacterium
AAAGGGATTTAAGATCAACTATGGTATGACCATAAGACAGTACGTTATAAAGAATAAATTAAAATTTGCTCTCAAAAGATTGGAAAAAGAGGATGCTCGTATAGGTGACATTGTAATCGAACTTGGCTATACCAATGCTGGACATTTTACGGCTTTGTTTAGCAAAGAATTTGGGATGTTACCCTCAGAGTACAGAAAGATAATAGCAGCGTAAACCATTCTAATACACTCCAAATAAAAAAATCACTCATCTATAATTGATAAACTCTATGATGCTTTCTCATCATTAGTGTCGGGCGATTCTATGTCATCAATCATCTCAAATAATTTCTTTCTGTCTGTAGAATTAGAAACATTGTCCTTTATATCTTCTTTGAGAATAGAAATTTGATTTTTTATATCATCATAATAATGATCACATGCACTCGTCTGAGACAGTAGATATCTTAGCATCCATAGAAGCTTCCTCATTAATGTGACATCATGCTTACAATACTGACGGTATGATGCCATTATAGAGTATAGTACTGACTCAAATTTAGCTGCCTGTATGAGAATTCTTTGATCTCTATTCTCTTCTTTGTACAACTCCATATCTCGGAGACGCATACGCAGTGCTATTAATTCTGTCAGATACTCTATGGTCATGATAGCTGTACCTGGATCATTAATTCCTGGAGACATGGCCTTTAATCCTACATCAGTGATCTGTTTCATACCAAGCACATAATTATCTGAGGCATCGTAATTATTAGAAAATATAAAATACTTTTTTAGATCTTCTATGTCTTCATCTGATAACTTCTTATCTACAGCAAATAATTCTTCCTTAGGCAATAAATATTCTCCCTTAACTGGAATGACTTTCATCTGCACTCCCTTCTTATCACAGGCCTCTAAGAGTCCTTTGCGATTAACTCCTTGAAAATAACCAGCTTCATCTGAGCTACTGCTCTTCCAATTTATATCTTGACCATTTTCATATTCATATTGTTGTTCTTCAGCATCTATTATTGCTGACAAGCTATTTTTGGTATTTCTAAATATTCTATCAAGGATATTATTAATCTGTATACTATTACTGATGCCATGGATAAAGAATACAAATAGAATCAAACAGATTATAGACAGAATAATACCTACGAGAATGGTAAAACCATTTATAGTCTGAGCGTTCTCATCTGGACGGACATTCATCATAACAATTATATTGTAAATAATCGTCCCAAGGTTAAAACCTAATACAGACTGATTTCTCTTATCTGATACTAATCCTGGCAATAGACGGGGAGAAAAATTGCTACTGGCCTGATTCAAAGTCATCATGACCATAGAAAAACTGAAAACCATAAGAGATATGATACCACCGACACTCGTGCCGAGTAGTGCTCTCGCAGTATCAACGTTATCAATGACAAGGAACTCTGCATTATCTAACAGCCATTGATTAGTAAATCTGCGTTCAAGATATAACAGAATAATAGCGAAGGCTATAAACCCTATCAGGATCAGAGAGGGATAAAAAGCAATGCTTCTTATTATAGTAAAGTATATTTTACTTAATCTACTCTTGATATAACTCAGCATCTGTATGTAGTCCTTAGCTTGATATTGTACATTATTACAATTATACAAAGAGTACTATATAAATCTGCAATTGTTCTCTATTATCATATTGCGATGATCTCCAATTATATAGGCAAGAGTATAGAACCATATAATCTTAGATATGATCAAAGCTCTATATACTAAGCGGGCTATTACATGAGCGGAAATCTCTCTGGATTAGACCTCATATAATCTAACTTAGATTCAAATAGGGCTCCCATTTTTTGTGATCGTAGAATGATCTCATCGGCTTTGGGGCCAGAGAAAGATTCACTTACAACATTCTCAAACAATTGCAACCATGCATTAAAATGAGGCTTATTAATCCCTAAGTTAATATGTCGAGCAAAAGGATTGCCATTATATTCCATCGCCCTAAAAAGAACTGTATTCCAAAAGCTATACATTTTCTCTAAATGAATAGTCCAATTATCATCTTCTATTTTTGCTAAGAAAATAGGGCCAATGAGTTTGTCATCTTTGACTCTAGTATAGAAGTTATCAACTATTAATTTTATGTCATCTTTATTTCTAATATCATTCATATCGTCTCTCTAATTAACTAAGAAGGTTATCATTTTATATGACTTATTTCTTCGATGGTCGGTCACTTACCTTCATCTCAATATCAGCTGTCATCACTTCCAGTCCATTCTTATCAGTAACAGAAACATGACAGATCTGATAATCTATATTATCCCAATCAGGCTGACCAAGATCACATGTAGCTAACAAGTCAGATTCTGCTTTCTTAAGATAAGCCACAGTCATACCTACAGGTATCCACCTACGATGAGAAGGAATAGATGCCTCCATACATATCCCTCCTGCAAACTCACATAGATTGCACATGGCTATAGCATGTACTGTCTTCAGGTGATTATGCACAGCTCTGCGCTTCTTCATACTTACTTGAATATAGTTAGGTCTGACTTCTTCTATCAGTGGCTTGATAGTCGTAAAGTAAGGTGCCATACCCGCCACGAGTCGCGAAAATATTTTTTGTCCAAAAGGCCATTTAGAACATTTAGCTTGAAGTGAGAGAACTCGATTCATATTTATAAATTTCTCTTTTTAGAAAATTTAAATTATTTATTTGCTCAGACTGAGCCACTATACCTCGCTAAGATAATTTCAAAATACAAAAAGCGACACTTTAAATTACAACAATAAAAAAGAACCTTAATCAAAAACATGATTACTTAATCCTCTCAGTACAAATAAGTCATAACTGTCTTCAAGACTCAGTTTTAGAATTACATTAACACTTCTATAGCTTGAAACTGTCTTCCACACGCTGATATCTCAATGTAGAGTAACATAGATTTGAAATATGCAAAGAATCCTAATTATAACACTCAGTACTATAGTACTTCTTGTCACTACTCATCAGGTACAAGGTCGACAATCATCCCTTGCTGATGATGAAATATTTCTTCTCTTAAAAACGCTACTGTACAACTTCGGAGAAGAAGACAATAATAGGGCTCTTCAGAAATTAGATAATCACTGGGAAGAAGGTATGATTGCTCCCCTTGTAGAAATAAAAAGGATCAGCAATAACAAAAAACTTCTCAGAAAAATAAATAAGCTACTACAAGAGAAAACGGGTCGTAATGATGAAGCATTCTTTGAGTGGATGGATTGGTTATGGAATAATCCTCCTGATATCGAACCCTACTACTATGAATTTAAAGCAGAAATATACAAGCATATAGACGAAAGATTTCCTGTCTACTTCAAGGATCGATACGATCTCGCTGACATTAGATTAGAAGAAATTGTGTGGGGAGGTGTACAACAGGACGGGATACCGCCACTAAGACAGCCCAAATTACTGAATGTATCTGAAGCTGATTATCTCTCAGATACTGACATTGTCTTCGGAGCATATATCAATGGTGTCGCTAAGGCCTACCCTAAGAGAATACTTGCATGGCATGAGATGTTTGTCGATAATTTTGGAGATGATGTCATATGTGGCGTCTATTGCACACTATGCGGTACCGTTATCGCCTATGATACCGAACATAAGGGCATCAAACATGATCTGGGCACAAGTGGATTTCTATATCGATCTAATAAACTAATGTATGACAAAGCCACTCAAAGCTTATGGAACACCATAGAAGGTGCACCTGTTTTGGGACCGTTAGTCGGCCAAGATATCGTCTTAGATGTACTGCCCATCGTAACCAGCACATGGGGAGAATGGAAGAAAATACACCCTAATACCCAAGTCTTATCATTGGATACAGGACATGAAAGAAATTATGATGAAGGTAATGCCTACAAAGATTATTTTGCTACCGATAAACTTATGTTTCCCGTTCCTAAATCAGATCAATCTCTCGCTAATAAAGATGAGGTATTGATCATAAGAAGTTCTGGATACAGAGAAGATCCACTGGCCATCTCTATAAAGTATCTCAAAAAGAAAAAGTGGTACCATGGTAATATCGGCTCTACGAACTTCGTAGTGATCACTGACGAGTCAGGCGCTTCTCGGGTGTACAACAGAGGGGCTACAGAATTTTCTTCTTATAAAAAAGGTAAATTAATTGATCTCAATAGTCAAGCATGGACCATCGAGCATGACAAAATCACATCTCCTGATGGAACAGTCCTTGAACGATTACCTTCGCATAACACATTTTGGTTTGCATGGTACAATACTTATCCTAACACGAGACTTATAAAGTAATGCTCACACCTAAATAAAGTCTCATGAGCCGATTAACCATCCTAATCAGCTCCCAAATATCTAAATTATGAGCCGATTACTTGAATTAATCGGCTCATAATTGTCAAATAAATGAGCCGATTACTTGAATTAATCGGCTCATAGGTATACCTTTGGGGTATAAAATAAG
Organism: uncultured Saprospiraceae bacterium; assembly: GCA_964495785.1. Classification (GTDB taxonomy): domain Bacteria; phylum Bacteroidota; class Bacteroidia; order Chitinophagales; family Saprospiraceae; genus RFSX01. Next base: position 4,482 of record CAZBXL010000122.1, read on the forward strand.
ACATGAGAGAACGCAAAATATACAACTGGCAACAAGATGGGTGGCCACACTTTGTATATGATGCAGCACCTCTGGAACCACTACTACATGAGTATACTGCACTATCGGGGACATTCTCAGGAGTCAATGAGAACAGTACTGATAATGATCAGATAAAGGCGACAGTCGACCTCATGATCACTGAAGCCATGAAGACCTCAGAGATAGAAGGCGAATATCTCAGCCAGAAAGATCTTAGATCATCTATAAAAAACAACCTTGGCCTCAGTCAGCCTAAAGAAAAGATCAAAGATCTCAAAGCCAAAGGTGCCGCTGATCTCATGATGGCTTGTAGAACAGAATTCGATAAGCCTCTGAGTCAGAAGATGCTCTTCTCATGGCACAAGATGATCATGGCAGATGATAAAAAAGTCAAGATAGGAGCATGGCGTACGCATACGGAACCCATGCAAGTGATCTCTGGAGCATTAGGCAAAGTAAAAATACACTATGAAGCTCCCCCCTCTTCTCAAGTCCACACCGAGATGAAGCACTTCGTGACATGGTACAATCGATCTCTCAAAGACGATTACCCACATAGATACCAAGCACCCATAAGATCTGCATTGGCGCATCTCTACTTTGAGTCTATACATCCATTTGAAGATGGTAATGGTCGGATAGGTCGAGCACTCTCTGACAAGGCACTCTCACAAGGGCACGGCACTCCTGTCTTACTCAGTCTGTCTAAGACTATAAGTGATAAGCAACAAGATTACTACGATGCATTAGAGAAAGCTCAAAAAAAACTGGATGTTAATGAGTGGCTGCATTATTTCCTGAATGTATGCATACAAGCCCAACATGATGCCATAGAAAGAATAAGATACTCAATAAAGAAAAAGACTTTCTGGCAATCTCATAAAAACCACCTCAACGACAGAGCCACTAAAGTCATCAAGCGTATGACTAAGGATGGACCTGATGGATTCGATGGTTATCTCAATGCACGTAAGTATATGGCCATCACAAAATGTTCTAAGGCTACAGCTACGAGGGACTTACAAGACTTACTCTCTAATGGTGTGTTATACCCTATCGGTGAAGGGCGTAGTCGGTCTTATGGACTTGTGGGATTGTGAT
>CAZBXL010000123.1:0-5485 GCA_964495785.1 uncultured Saprospiraceae bacterium
CCGTCCAGACCGCTTAAAGCCTTCACTTCGGTGAGGGCTTTTAGCATATATGGACCTTTTCTAAGCTTTATTTCTAATCACCTACGACAGCTCTTCTTCATACTCCCCAAAATCATCAGGACAATCAATCTCTACAAGCTCTCGTGTAGAAGGATGTATAAACTTTATATAGGTGGCATGTAGAAACAGCCTCTGAGAAACTTTCCCATATAAGTCATCACCAAGAATTGCTGTATTTAGTCCTAAAGCATGTGCAGCATGTACCCGTAGCTGATGTGTCCGCCCAGTAACAGGATAGAAAAAAATCTTTGTTCTACGACCTATTCTTTCTACAACTTCGTAGATAGTGTGGGCCATTTTACCATGTTCCTCGCAGACCATCTGTCTGGGTCTATCATTGAGATCGACACGTAGAGGTAGTTTTATTTCCCCGTTTGTAGTTGTAAGTTGGCCATCAAGGATGGCTACATATTTTTTTGACACCTTCTTTCTTATGAACTGCTTCTGTAATAGCTTATGACTTTCCTTGTTTTTAGCGATAAGCATAATCCCGGAAGTTGACATATCAAGACGATGTACTATGAGGGGGCCAGTTGCATCTGGATAGCGATGGCGCATTCTGAGGTATACAGAATCACTTATAGATTTTCCAGGTACAGACAGAAATTCATGAGGTTTATTAATGACAGCGATGTCCTCATCTTCGTATAGGATTTCTATCTTCTTACCCTCAGCCATATTCTCGAGCATCGGATTCTTATCTACTTCTAATCCCTTCAGCATATGAGATAATATAGGCTCACACTTCCCTCTACATGATGGATAAAAGTAACCATGCTTACGGACTTCTGATTTAGAATCTTGTCCCCACCAGAACTCTCCTAAGCAGATCGGTGTCAGATTATTCTGAAATGCAAACTGTAGCAACTTTGGTGCTGCACAATCGCCAGCACCAGAAGGCGGTATCATTGCTGTAGTATCTCTAAATATATCAAGTACATTTTTCTCTTGGCCTTCGATATTCAGAAAGTTATATTGATCGAATAGTTTCTGCTGGAGCTGATTAGATCGTTGCTTACGTTCTTCTTTTAATTGCTTAATCTTATCCGTAAAGTATTGAAGTTCCTCTTCCAATTCTGACACTACTCTACCCAATTCATAGTCTAACTTGCGTACTGCATTTTGTTGCTCATTACTAATTCTTTTATGCTCACTGTGCAGTTTGGTATACGCATCTTCATTTAATTCTACTACTGCTTTTTTACGTATACGTCTTCGTTCATTTCTTGATGCATTAAAGTTCTTCCTTGCAGCACTTACAGCTAACTCTCTTTCAGAAGTTGCTTTATCTATATCTGATAATAATTTTTGATACTCATGATTACTTTCTAAGGCATCAATCTGATCTGTAAGTTGGACAATTACCGCTTCTTCTAACTTATAAAAACCATCCTCTTGGAGCATATCAAAGATAGGAGGAACGAATCCCTTTATATGATTAGACTGTGCTAACTTGCCGGAGAATGCAGCAAGAAACCTGATATTACCTTCAGAAGTCTTGACGACCATAACACCAAACATCTTACTAATAACTAACCCTTCTTGATGAGCCTCTAAACCAAAATTATGGTTCCATTCATTTTGATTATTTAGATACTTTTGGATCTGCTTTGCCGCTAACTCTACCAGAGGATGTGGCGTATAGAAGAATGGAAAAGTAAACTTATCAGGTAGACTTATCCCAGTAATGGGACTATCAAATGAATGAATATATTGGGATTCAAGATTTAGCATCTCAGGCCTTGACGTATTTAGATATAAATATGTGCAAATATTAGTTGATTAAACCATAAAATAATGATAATCAACAAATTTATAATTTAAGCTTAAGATCGAGACCTGACGTTACTGAATCAAAATGTTTGATAAGGATTTATGCAGGTAGAGATTTCGAGTACCGTACAAGCTGCGTGAAAATCTAAAATGATACAGGCTTTCTATTTTCGCTCGCATTCGATTCATTTAATTCAAATTAAATTCCTCATATCCTAACAACCTTTATAGCATCAAATATCTCTCCTCCTATATTCAGTTTAAAAACAAAAGTTCCTCTCTCCTCATAGTCTGGGACGTATCTGATCTTATTCAATTCTGTTGTAACATTAAGACGTTGGGTGTCTACCAATCTACCTTGCAAATCATAAACCTCTAAAAAAGCGTAACTGAAAAATGTTTCTCCATTAATGACAAAACTAATCACCAACTCATCCGTAAATGGATTGGGAGCAGATTCTAAAAACTGTATACTTTCTTGAGTTTCTTCATCAATACTTGTACTTAGAGGAATGAAGATTTCATTGGTAAATAAACTCTCAACTCCACACTCGTCGATAGCTGCAATACTTACAAATGCAAATGGATCACCAACATAACTAATGCTTCGTTCTTCTGTAAATATAAGTGTATCAAAATCGTTATTCTCTGTTCTGACTAACACCCAATACATGTCATGAGCATCATCAAAAATATCTACTTGGATGAGGCCATCATCTCTTTCGTAAGCATTAAATCCTGTAGGTGTTTCTGGACCTTCAGAAGCCATGATAGCTGTAAGGCCATTGATAAAAGTATTCCTTGCTAAGTAATTAAAATCTAAAAAGAACTCATCGAAGACACCATCACCATCTATATCATCTCCAATTCTATCTCTCGTAGAGTGTTGTCTATCACAGTAGTCAGGATTAGATGTATCTGCATTACCATGCTCATTAGCTGAGGTATACCGTAGAGCTGTATAGCCTCTCTCATGGAATGGAATATGGTCACCACCTCTACCCCCTCGATCTGCCTGAGACATCACTCTAAGTTCCATAGCTACATCTGCTGTAGGTAGAATTTCTTGTTGGTATTGCATCTTACTGAATCTAGCTAATTGTTTATTCAGAGAGAGACCTACGCCTGAAGAAAATATTTTAAGAGTTGTACTATCTATATGTCCGGGTGTAGGGCATCCTGGCGGAGAAGCTGTCTTACCACATATAATACCGCCTACAATATCATTATTTAAAACGGCCTTGATCGAAAGTTGATTATCGTCGCAATATTGGGCAAAGGCATTAGCGCCTAAGAGACCTTGCTCTTCTCCTATGGTCAACATAAAAACGATTGTATGCTTATAACTATATTTAGATAACACTCGGGCTAACTCTAAAACAAGAGATGAACCACTACCATTATCATCTGCCCCATTGGCCTCACAATCTGAATCGCATCTATCCTCACACCGACTATCCATATGAGCTTCTATTAGTATAAATGAAGGATCTGACTCCATACCTGGTAATACAGCTATGACATTTCTGTGCTTATCTACATCACATATCAATTCTTCAAAATCTAAAAATGCCGGGATTAATCGATTTTCATTATCCTCGGATATTTTTTTAAATTCTTCAAAAGCCCAGTTCCGAGCAGCACCGATCCCACGTGTGGTAGAAACGGTATCGGAGGCCGTATGTCTCGTCTCAAAACTAACCAGTCCTTCTAAGTAAGTAAGAATTTGCTGTGCACTTATATCCTCTTCTATTAATGGTAATATATCTTGTGGCTTTTCGAATGTATTAGAAGACTGATACTCAGTAGGATCATAATTACCTTTAAGTATATCATCAACTATAGCTTTTGATGGTCTAATGTTTTCTTGAGATATTGCTACGTATGATACTATGAAAAATAAGAATATGGATACGAGAGATTTCATAATGTATTAATTTTTATCAAAATAATACTTTATGTTCAAAATGCAATACCAATCTAAAATATCAATTTATAAAAGACCTAATTTATATTGATGGTAGACACTAAAAAATCTCATCAGTCTAAATCTAACTTACACCAATAACAATCTTACCCACTTGATCTCCTTTGCTTAATGCACTCATAGCTTCTATTGCATTTTCAAGAGTATATTCTGAATCGATCGTAGGTTTAATACTATGCTTTTCCATGAATGCAATAAGAGCACAGAACTCTCGAGGTGAGCCCATTGCAGTACCAATGAATTGAATATGACGTAAAAAAAACTTGCTTATACTGATAGTTGTTTTTGGTGACCCCGTAGATCCATATGTAACTATACGACCACCATAATTCATAAATCGTAGATAGTTATCTAGCTTAGGAGATGGTGAGCTATCGAGGACGATATCAATACCATTTGATAATTCTTTGAGCTGTGCATGCCAGTCCTCGTCTCTATAATTAACACCAGCTTTGGCCCCTTGAGATACAGCATGTGTAATTTTTTCAGTACTCGAACTTGTAACAAAAACTTCTGCACCAAATGCTCTTGCAATAGAAAATCCAGCCTGAGCCACTCCCCCACCGACACCAGTTATCAATACTTTGCTTTCTGAATGAATCCCTCCATGCCTCACCAGTGCTCGCCATGCTGTTAATCCTGCAACTGGTATAGCTGCCGCTTCTGACCACGAGAGGTACTCTGGCTTAGCTACAATATTATCTACTGAGACTTTAATATATTCTGCAATTGTTCCTGGATCCGGCATACCCAATACTCTGAATTGCCTTGTCGGAGCATTTTCATTATTACCCCATTCCATACCTGGATAGATTATAACTTCCTTGTCTTGCCATTTTTGATCCACATCACTTCCTAACTCTATAACTATACCTGTCGCATCTGCTCCTAAGATACAAGGCAAAGCCATACCAGGATAAAGACCTTTCTGTATCCACAATTCTCTATGATTAAGAGCTGAAGCTTTTATCCTGACTATGACATCACCAGGACCAGCAGTAGGTCTATCGACTTGTTTGATATGCAATGTCTTATCTTCATTGAGTACAAGGGCTTTCATAATTTAGTTTTAGTCTACTATTATTTTAGAGCTTTTTAAGCATTAAGACTCAAAACAAATTTACTATTAATATAGAGAAATGAGACTTGTCTAATACCGATAGCTGTTTTAAAATACCCCATGATAAATCATGCAGCATCAAACATACTTCGAGCATCATACCAAAATCAGATAGGAGCTTATGTCGCTAAATGAGTATAATAAAATGAATATGACGAGAAGTACCTGAAGATGGAATGGCAATTGTAGGATCAATAAAAAATATACTGTAGATGGCTCTTTATAATTTTAATCAGTTAGAGAATAAATAAGAAGAATAAAACTTAATTTCCCTTACTACAACAAGTTATATCCTACATGTATCAGTAGAAGATATAACCTGACGTATATACCGATGAGCCAATAGGATCATAAATATCTGAATGTGATAAGATACTTATTCTATGTAATAATAAAGGAAGCTTTTCAATATTAAGCTCTCTTGTGCTTTATCAAGATTTGTAAAAACAAAAAAGCGCCTCACTTCTTTAAGTGGAACGCTTTTTAAAATACCTTTAATAACACCCTTTGATATATAGACAGTTATACGCCCTCATCCCCCTATC
>CAZBXL010000124.1:0-5390 GCA_964495785.1 uncultured Saprospiraceae bacterium
GCAAGTCCTCATTCATATCACTCGTGACTTGCGATCAATTCATCAATCCTCTTGGCTAAAGCATAGTGCTCATTGGCGCTATTTTTTTTGAGGACATTAGACATGAGGGCCACCATATATTTCTTTTGAGTACTATCTTGTTTTTCTATGATGGCTACGCTGTTCATATAATTGAATTTATTACCGGCATAGTTTTGTCTTGTGTAGCCAGGTTCAGGCTTGAAGCTATAGAAAGACCCACTCTTAAAATAGACAGCGTCATTATCCAGACTCTTACTGGCTGCATAGCGTATACGCCTGTCCGTTATATACATGAGGCGTTTGATTTCTAATGATATTCTTTCATTGATGACTTGTCCACTTTCCAGAGCATACATGAACTTCATGAGGCCCAGTGTTGTGCCTGTGCTGCCTCCCTGTCGTGGGATATGTTTCTCAGCGCCATCAGTAAAAAAACCACCTAATCGATATTCGTCCCTGCTGATGTCGAGACTTTCGAGAACACAATTTGTGAGATCTTCTGTAAGATTAGCTAATACTGATTTGCCTGCATCAGCTATGACATCGTCCATTTCTTTTTGGGTAGCACACTCATAATAGTCACCCATGATATGGACGAGGAGCATCTCTCTCATGACGATGCTTGCAGCACCGTTGTTGCTCACTGAGAACATATGATCGAGCCATTCGTATAGTGAAAATACATCTGTCGTAGCGGCTTTTCTTTTAGAGTATTTATCGTTTTTTATATCATAGATAGGAATGGTATGGTGATCATGTACAGCGAAGTCGTTACCTCTGACACGTCTGTTATATAAGACGGCTCTTGTCTCCTCCCAGTTGTCTCCATAGACCTTGTGCAAGGCATCGAATAATCCCATGGCGGCTATTATCTTAGCGACACTTCCAGGTTGGTAGCCTACCGTTTCTTTGAGACCAGCATAACGAATGTCAGCAGGATCAGAAATATCCATCACAGATACAGAATATTCTGGTTCGAGATATCTGAATATACTCTCTAATTGTTTTTCTAATTGTGTATCCTCTTTGGGTAGGCCTCCTTTTTTACCGATTAGATTTAGTTGAATGTCAGAGGTATTAAGCAGAGCCCCATCATCGAGTTTTGTATTACGCGTGCTGTCCTGCATGACTCTGTATTGATAGAGTATTCTGTCTATTCCCGTGTATTTATATCCATCGATAGGATATGCAGATACAACATAACTTATGAGTAGTGTGACAAAAAGTATAGTGTACTTGACCATTTGATTTATTGATTTTCGGGCTCCATGAGGATACCTATATTTTTTAATTCTGGGTCCAATTTCTTAAGGTAGTCAGAACCTAATGCATCTTTATTTTCTACAAATGGCCTTACTTGAAACAACCAAATAAATCCATCTTTGATACCTAATTCTATATCATAGGTATGATTCATCCCAGTGACGACATCCATCTTCTCTGCTATGGCATTAGCCATATCTTTGAGTTGCTTAAGATTTTTCTGATCAAGCACAGGATCAGTTAAGGAGACATATTGATAAGAAGATCCTCCGGATGGGGGTATGGTCCTATACTTGGTTTCTCTACCTGGAGATATCAGTTCTGAGTATCCCTTGCGATAGAGGACGTAGCTTTCTGCTGACTGTCCTTCGACGGCGCCTCCCACTCCTCTGCTGAATGATACGTTGATGTCACCTTCTCCACCTCTGCTTACACCTTTAGTGATGATGACGCCTGACATGTCTACATTGACACTTGGGATGATGAGGATAGAAGGGTAGACGTCCTCTGGATTATTGAGGAATTGTTGCCTCCACTGATAACTCCGTTCTGTATATGGAGATGCCCATACCTTCTTGATACCATCGATGATTTTTTGCCGATCTACTACATTAAATAGTGTGAGGTTAAGACCTGCTCCTGAGAACTGAGGTAAGTCTTCCATGTTGGTGTCACTTCTTAAGAACACTGGAATACTACCCATACGCTTCCCAAATATTGAACTGAATCTATTTTCTAAATTAGTCACTAAGCTGCTCTTGAGTGGCATTTCTTCTATCATGGATCTGAGTAGTGCCAGAGAGTTGAGTGTTTCTTTTTCGACCTCATCACTATCTACTCCATTCTTTATTTTTTCTTGCTCTCGTGAGAAGATATCCTTTAAGTATGACCAGTAGGTATACTCCTGACCCGGCACTTTTTGTTCCATATGATCTCTGAATACACCGAAAGGTATCACTATACCGTTAACGACATGTTCTGGGAACAATTGCTTGAGCTGACCGAGGTTGGCGGCTTTAGGTCCACACCATTTTCCAGAGTAGCTTGAGTTGATATCTGACATATCAAGTAGGCTATCAGGATGTAGGATGACCTTATTCATTGAGATGGTGATTCGGTTGTTATTTTTATTGTCTTTGTTGAATAATTTGTTTTCTTCTGCAGTCATATCTGAGGCTAACTTCAGCATCATCGTGCCACCAGGCGATACTGCATAGAAGACTTCCTTGCCATCATATGATTTTAGCTGATTCAGTACATTGCTTGAGATGAGTCCATTAGGGATACCGAGATTTCTTGCGAGTAATTGTACGTGTGAGACAGGGTTGCCTTCTTTGACATTGAGGATGCCAGCGACGGGTTTCATCTCAGCAGGGGGTCTGTCAAATGCGTAGATACCTTTCTTATCCATCTCCATAGATTCAGGAATCGTAGAGAGTACATACATTTTGCCGCGAGCTATGCCTGGGTTCAGACCTTGGATTCCAGCATCATTTTTATTGCCCATAATACTGGAGGCATTGTGTGCCACTTGTCCATAGAATTTATTTATAATCTCAACTAACTTACCTGTAGGCAGGATGAGAGATGATCTAATCTTATCATCAACGAATCCATATGCTAATGGCTCAAATTCTCCAAATTCTTGCACGGGTTCTGCATAGAGTGATTGTACCATCTGCGATGACCATAGAACTAATTTTTGTGCTGCATTTTTATAGTAATCTAAACCGTGTAGAGAGACTACCGTGTCTTGCATCCAATCAAGGTCGTGTCTAATTTTGTCGTATTCCCAAGTTTCTACGTACCCTGCACCATAGATGCCTTCGGTGAGGAAACACATTTTTTCTCTGATGTCTCCCAGTGACTCTTCTTTGATAGCATCCATATCTTGCATCGCAATAGCTTCCAGTTCATTAGCGAGATCTATGAGGTCTACACGTACTGATGGTCTTGTTTCTCTTAGAAGATTATCTCTCAGAAAACTTAATGTTTCTGTCGCCTCCATCGCTCGTAATGCAGTACTTGCACCATCCAGGTTTTTGACCTTAGCTCTTATCGCATCTGTGAAAGGTCCTGGTGTGAGGCTCTGAGTATATTGTTCGAGATCGGTAATGACGAATGGCTTGTACAACTCCTTAAGATCTGTAACAAGCTTATCATAATATTCTAATGCCTTTCCTGAGATGTCAGTATTTTTCTCACCCCATTTTCTGACAAGGCTCGTATCGGTAGCTGTAGGATTATTGTGTAACTTGATCCGAGTGTCCATGAAATTAGACTTCTCTTCAGCCAGTAGTTTGCTATAGGCTCTGACTCTCTGCGCAACATTCGTATCCTCTCCATGTGGTATATCTATTGCTGCCATTTTGATGAAGAGATAATTATCTCTGACTCGCTGATTACTTGTGACCAGCCATTCTAAAAATTCCTGACCCCATTCTTTTTCATCTTCTATCTGCTTAGCGCCTCTATAGTTTTGACCTTTTTCGAGTATCCATCCATTATCTGTATTGAATAGATAGTTCGTTATTTGATATTGCTTTAATCTGCTATTCTGATGCCGACTATCCCAGAAGTCTTCCTTCTCAGTACCCGTCAGAATCTGATCTAAGAAGATATGATCTCGTTCTGCTATCTCTGCCACTCGGGATTTATATATCGCATGCTGCCATCCCTTCATAGGTTCAGGGCATGGGTCTCGTGCTTCTCGTCGTGTCCCATCTTCGCAGAACCACTTTATGGCAATATATGGTCCTCTGATATCTTCTCTTAGTTCCTGAAGGTAGTTCTGGCCTAAGGTCTGAGCCTCAGTACTTAAGATGAAAAGTGAACAGAAAAATAAACATAATGTCAAAGACAATCTGTTGTACATAGGAAGTTTTCGTTGGTTAAGTTAATCGCTTCGTTGGTCTACATCTTACAATGTATATAAAAATCATTATTAAGGTTCGATTGCGATAGTTAATAAGCTAAATTATTTCTTTGGGTGGGCCTATCACATACGTATAGGAGCATATTATAGATGTTTTTTTTGTAAATGTAAAGACAGATTAAAATAGACGAAAATGAAAAATAATACGTTGGTATTTACAGTTTTCTATGTCATGAAAAATACTCATTATAAGACGACAATTTAACAATCAAATAACGATTTAGAAATCATTCATTACATATCTTTATAGAATGTTTAGTCCTAAAAGCATATTACTGTTATCTCTTTTGATGCTGATGTCTAAGGTGACCACAGGTCAATTGGTGTCAAGTTCATTTGAGTTACCTTTTCCATCTACATATTATCAGGAAGTGGACGAAAGAAGGGATCCTGAACTCCAAAGAAATTTGGAAGCGATGATCAATGACAACTATCTATGGAAGACACTCGTCAGAAAGAAGAGAATGTCAGTGGCGATTGTCGATCTGAGAGAGATGGCTAATATTAGATATGCCTCTGTCAATGGTAAGAATATGGTCTATGCAGCAAGCCTACCAAAAATCGCAGTCCTGCTTAGTGCTATGGAAGCTGTAAAAGAAGGCTTTCTTGATTATTCTCCTAAACTAAAAAAAGATCTCAGGCTTATGATCGCTAAGTCCAATAACGCTGCCACAACAAGAGTGATAGAATTACTGGGGTATGATAGGATCGCTGAGACTATGGAGAGAAATAAGTATGGACTGTACGACCGATTTGATGGAGGGGGATTATGGGTAGGAAAAAAATATGCAAAATCTGGAGCAAGAAATCCTGATCCTCTTAAAGGTCTCAGTCATGCAGCCAATGTTGATCAGGTTGCGAGATTCTACACCATGCTGGCCTATGGAAAACTAGTAGATAAAGAATTTAATCTCGAGATGATGAGTTATCTCATAGATCCAGAAATCCATCACAAATTTGTCAAGTCTCTTGATCGCTTAGACCCCGATGTAGACATCTATAGAAAGTCTGGTAGTTGGAAGCAGTTCCATTGTGATAGTGCTCTTGTTTTTGGTGAGAATGGTCGACGTTATATCATTGTAGCCCTAATAGAAGACAATGCAGGTGGTCGTATATGTACTAATCTGGTAGCTCAAGCTGAGTTAGCCTTAGGTATAGGCACACATCCTTA
>CAZBXL010000125.1:0-5307 GCA_964495785.1 uncultured Saprospiraceae bacterium
TTTTAATGTCACCTTTGAGGTACTTAGTATTCCTAACTAAAATTCTTAGACTATTGCAATGACAGAGATTTTGGGATTTGCTGCTGCGATCCTTTCTACAAGTGCTTTCTTACCACAAGCCTGGAAAACGATCAAAACAAAAAATACATCAGGTATATCACTTACAATGTATTGTATGTTATTATGTGGTGTAACGCTGTGGCTGGTATATGGTATACTATTAGATTCTAAGCCCATCATCTACGCTAATTCTATCACCGCCACTTTCACAGCCATCATCTTATATTATAAAGTGGTGAATACAATAAAGAAAAAAGAGAACTAATAGAAAATTACTACATCCGTACAAGAACTACACAGAGTAAGTATGTAAACAAGCGTATGTTCTTACAGTCCATAAAGTCTGCCACATTCTAATAATAATGATTAATCGATTTTTTGATATCTAAAACTGGATTATAAAATTTATATGTTTTAGATTTGTTTCTATAATAAAGAAAATGAATAATTCTTTCCTTAACGTATCATGTACATGTTGTTGCTTCTGCTGTTGCGACTATGTCATGCGTGTGAGGAATTGATTTTATAAAAAAAATATCTATTTATATAAAAGCCTTCCCACACCGGGAAGGCTTTTTTTTGTTTTAAAAATTTAATGAGATGAACAAAATATACGTTATTCACGAAAATGAAACATGGCTGACACCATTGAGAGCCGCCTTCGAAAAACTTAATCTCCCCTATGAGGAATGGAACATCAATAAGATGACCTTAGACTTACAAGCCCTACCTCCTGAGGGGGTATTCTATAACAGGATGAGTGCATCGGCACATACCAGGGATCATCGGTATGCTCCAGAAATAACGAATAATATTCTTGCATGGCTACATCGTCATAATAGAACTGTAATCAATGGCTGGAGAGCATTACAGTTAGAGGTACGTAAATCTGAGCAGTACATGGCCTTACAAGAGTTCGATATAAAACATCCCAAGACACTCATCGCTAATGATATATCTCTGATACCTCAAGCTGTCGAAAGTCTCGATCAATATCCATTCATCATCAAACCCAATAGAGGCGGAAAAGGTACAGGAGTACAATTATTCTACTCTAAAGAAAGCCTCGATAGTGCTATCGCGTCTGGAGATATAGGAGAAAGTCTTGATGGAATATGGCTGATACAAGAATATATAAAACCCGTAGATGGTCGAATTACGAGAGTCGAGTTTGTAGGAGGAGAATTTCTATACGCTGTCAGTATAGACTCCAGTAATGGATTTCAGCTTTGCCCTGCAGATAGCTGTCAAGTGGGTGATGCATTCTGTCCCGTTTCAAATTCAGAAAACACGGCTAAGTTTCAAATAGTCAATAATTATATCAATAAAGACATTGACAAATACAAAGAGTTTCTTGCTAAAAATGACATCGGTGTTGGCGCAGTAGAATATGCAGAAGATGCTACAGGTACAAAATATGTCTATGATGTAAATACCAATACAAACTACAACGCTGCAGCAGAATCTGTCTCAGATATTAATAGACAAGGCATGTATGAGATTGCTAAGCATTTGGGTCAGCAGCTTTCGCAAATCAAAAAGCTAAGAAGGGCATAAAAACCTGAATGACCATTAGATAATTTTCGATATAAGATAAGCGTAGTCAATCAAAATTTACTTTTTATGTGGGACCAATTAATTTTGGTTTCACATAAATAAAAATGGTCTGAATCTCTCATTTAAGATAACATATTCAGTTCCATTAAACATGTTAGTTAATTAATAATCTTTAACTTATTTATTTGCCTCGCCGGCAGGCTTTCATTTTTGTCTTGAAACAAAAACGAAACAATCCCGATATCTATCGGGACAAGGCTGATTTCATTTCTTAACGATTCTAAAAACTAAAATTCCTAAACGGGCTTAAACTCGCCTTCGGCTCAGACACAACCCCGTTCTTAACGAAATTTGAGCCTTTAGAACCTAAAATGAAAAAAGGCCAACTTCAAAAATATGATGTGCTTATAATTATTTAGTAGTGTATTCTAAATATATATTTCATTAAAATGGTAATTATATATTTAATATTCTCATCATTATAGAACTCCTAAATGCCTTTTTATGGAGACTGTTTTTCTTAGCTTTTGAGGGAATTTAGTTGGGTTAAAAAAGAAATCTGTACTTAGAATAAGAATCCCTTCTTAGCTGCAATAAATATATAGTTACCACAAAAATCACAAATGCTTAATCAAACAGTTACCTGATAATCAGAGTATGTAATCATATAGTCATCGTGACTAAAATTATTTTATGAATTAAAGTTATAGTTGGAACTGTTTTGATTGAAGTTTTACTTGCCGTCGCCATTACTCACTCCCTTCCATTAGTTGACTTATAAGGACTATATTCGCCCAAGAATGATAAGCAAATTTATAAGTCCTTTCTTCAACAAAATAATCAATGTCAACCAAGATGAATACAGGAAGGTTGTGCTTCTGCAATTCACTATCTTTTTGGTTATCAGTGTATTAATGATCCTCAAACCATTAGGTACGAGTCTCATGCTCACAGCTTATGGAATGGAGATCATGCCACTTGCATTTGTATGCATTGCAGTAGCTGCTGTTATCATACATTTTCTACTGCTATTACTGAGGCGGTATTGGTCATTGATCCAAGCGATCAACATAAATTTTATTTTTCATATCATCGTATTTCTTGCCTTGGCTGTAGCAAGTCATCTCAATATGCTTACGGGCTGGCTCACGCTCGTTACCTATGTATATATCAGTTTATTCAGTGTCATTACGGTAACTTTATTTTTTCAATATACGCATTCGCTTTTATCAATACGAGAAGCCAAACGGGTACTCTCATACATAGGAGTAGCGGCTATTGCAGGTGGTGTTTTTGGTGGCTATTTTGCCAGTGCAATGGTTTCTTATTTTGGCAATATAGGATTACTCTTGGCTGCTGTTGTATTTCTGATATTAGCATATAGCAATATAAGCATCGTCCATAGACACTATGGCTCTGATCTCGAGCAAGACTCTGCTAATATGGAAAGCTTAGATAGACAATTAGTTAAAACCATCAAGAACAAACATGTTGCATTCATAGCACTCATTATAGGATCTGGCGTCATGGCCTCTAAGCTTCTGGATTATCAATTCAATGATGTGGTCTATTCTTACTACCTCGACAAAGATGAGATGACAGCATTTTTAGGATTCTGGTTTAGCTCTATTAATGCTGTAGGTCTGATTGTACAATTGTTCTTGGTTAATCCGCTCATAGATAGATTAGGTGTCACGAATAGTATGTCTATAATGCCTATCATGATATTGCTATCTCTTGTTGCGTTTATGTACTTTCCTATTCTTGCAGTAGGAGCAGCTATGAAGATGGTAGATGGATCTCTCAAGCAGAGTATCTATAAGACATCTACGGAGATCAACTTCATGCCTCTATCTACCCATCTTAGAGAAAGGGCTAAAACCTTAGTAGATGTTGTCATAGATAGTATAGCGACAGGTTTATCTGGTGTACTGATATTTATTCTCATCAATAAAGTTACTTTGCCGGTTACGGTCATAACGTTAGTCACATTTATTATTGTTTTAGCGTGGGTTACGTTCATTATGTTGTCAAAGAAGACATACCTCAAACAACTGTCTAACTTAGTCTACAAAGAAGATGATCATGATGAAGAAATTGTCATCACGCCTACTCAGTACCTACAACAGCTTCTAAGTAAAAAGCCTCGTAAGTCCAAGTCCCGATTCAGAGCCCTTGTCAAACTGACTAAGAACTCGGAGTCGCCTATCAAATCCGCTGCTATAGAAGCTGTCAGCTTAGAGTACAAGTATAGAGGATTATCACTCATCAGTCACTTACGTAATGACAAATCAATGTTGGTGAGGAAAAAGTTCTTTGAAGAAAAAATAAAATTTATAAATACAAAATCAGAACTCGATGAGTTATATGAATCTACAACTCCAAAAAATAGAATTATCCTTACAGGAGCTCTCGCAAGATCATTAGGCTATAAGGTCCGTCAGCAACAAAAATTCTATACCCGAAAAAGAATAGACCAAGCATATTCTTATCTCAATAATCATGACGTACCAAAAATTCTGTGGCGTACATGGATGACATCTGTAACTGATAGTAGATATGAAAAGTATTATAGTATAATCATAGATAAGCTCGGACAGTCACATGATGAGGACATGAAGATGCATGCCCTATTTGCTATTGGTAGAGGCCGAGTTGTCAAATTGTTTCCTCATGTGGTAGAGTGCTATATTACTTCTCATAATCGACAGAGATGGTATAAGACATTGGCGAAGTTTCCAAAACGATTGTTAGCTTATCTTGAAGGTCTTCCTGTCACAAAAAGCAAACAACTCAAAAGACTTCTACCCGCATTACAATATATCAACAAGCAGACCCATCTGGACTTTCTTTTTAAAACGATAGAACATCCCAAGCGACGAGTTAGAATAACAGCACTCAGAACAATAGGGATGACGAAAAACAGATATCCTTATCTCAACTATCAAAAAAGAAAAAACACATCTCGACTAAATGGTGTCATTACTCAAACGAAAAAAATCCTCGGTGAAATAGCTCTTATGCATGAGCTTATAGATAAAAATTCTGAAGACCCAGATAAAATCAAAATCATCAATGAAGTTATAGTGATATTGAAAAACGAACTGAGTATTAATATGCATTTGATATTTGTATTATTAGGACTCGTCATAGAAAGTGACGATACGATAAGGATCTATTCAGAACTCAAAAGTGGTAATACTCAAGCCCCAATAGATTACTTAGATCAGCTGATGCCATATAAAATCAAAAAGCAATTATTCCCAATTATAGAACTGGTCTTATCCAATGATATCACAGAGAAATCACTGCAAGAAAAAGATATCAAAATGCTCAGAAAAGATAAGGCCGTAACCTACCTGAGAAACTTGGACCCTACAGTGTATGAGGATTTAATTAAATTGATGTAACAGTCGGCTTTTAGGTACTTTAATTTAGGCAAATATATATTTAATACACCCATCATGTTTCAACCCCTAAATCCCCTTAAAAGGGGACTTTTTCTCTTCCCTTTTAAGGGAAGTTGGATGGGTTAAAAGAAGAAATCTGTAGTTAATACAAGAATCTCTTCTTGGGTGCAATAGGTATATAGTTACCTTAATTTATTTTATTATCAAACAAACCAGTTGGTATACAGTAATCAATAGTTGTATAAAAGCATGATTAAGATTCCACCTCCTAACCTCCGCC
>CAZBXL010000126.1:0-5173 GCA_964495785.1 uncultured Saprospiraceae bacterium
ATCACTCAGTTTTGAATAGATCTTTCACTGCGTTCAAGATGAAAAAGGATGAGGAAATAGAAAACAAAAACATAGATTATGATGGACCCACAGCCGCCAGAGCTCTTGATTTTGCAATTACTTTTTCATGTCGACCAGCGGGAGACATCTATTCCATATGAAAATCATTTAGATTACGTGACATCATCACTCAGTTTTGAATAGATTTTTCCTTGCGTCGAGATGAAAAAAAAGAAAAATTATCCATTTGCACGAAAGTGCCTACTCTGTTCCTGGCTATCTTATGACAAAAAGCTAATCAAGATGCCCGCTGCTACAGCAGATCCTATTACGCCACTGATATTACTCGACATGGCATATTGTAATATGTGATTGGTCGGGTCATGCTTAAGTGCTATGTCATTAGCTACACGAGAGGCCATAGGTACAGCGCTGAGACCAGTTGCTCCTATGAGTGGATTGATTTTTTTCTTGGAGAATAAATTATAAATCTTAACCGCAAATATTCCTCCTGCGATAGAAAAGCCAAACGCGAGAAAACCACCCAATATAATAAGTAAAGTCTGGGAGTTGAGAAATGTCTGCGCTGACATGGTAGCTCCTACAGTCAGTCCAAGAAATATTGTTGCCGTATTCATAATCGTGCTTGAGGCTGCTTCAAACAATCGACTCGTGGCACTTCCGATTTCCTTAATGAGATTACCGAACATAAGCATACCTAACAGCGGTGTCGAAGAGGGAACGATAAGAGATATGAAAATTAAGATCACGATAGGAAATAGAATCTTAACGAGTTTTAAATTTTTTATACTGTACTTATTAGGATATTGTTTGTCCTGATTTTTCATGTGAATACATAGCTCTTTCTTACTTGTTGTGAGCCTAACGATCATAGGAATAATCAAAGGTACGAGAGCCATATAAGAATATGCGGCTATGGCTATAGGGCCCAATAGATGCGGAGCTAAGATGATAGCTGTATATATCGCGGTAGGTCCATCAGCTCCTCCGATGATGCCAAGTGCTCCAGCCTCTTGAGGTGTAAAACCGATAGCCATAGCTCCTATAAGAACTGTAAATATTCCAAGCTGGGCCGCAGCTCCAAAGAAAGCTAGTCTCAGATTACGTAGCAGTGGTCCGAAATCCGTCATAGCTCCGACACCCATAAAGATGAGAGGAGGTAGTAATCCTGTCTTGATTAAAGCATAGTACAGCATATTCATAATACCATATCCATCTGCGATCTCAACAAGTGTCATGTGCTTAATCTCGGGTACAAGCTGAGTAGAAACAACAGACATGTTACCACCTGGAAAATTAGCTAAAAGGACTCCAAATCCAATCGGGACTAGAAGTAAGGGCTCATACTTTTTAAATATGCCGAGATATAGTATGAGCATAGCCAGTAACAACATGAATATGGATGCTGGTGCCGCTGCAAGATGACTTATTGCAGTCATCTCATATATTTTATCTATTACCGTCACAGGCTTAAGATAGTTTGATCAATGGTGCATCTTCTTCTATGTCATCACCATGCTGAGCTAATATTGCTGTCACTGTGCCATCTTCAGAAGAAGTAATTGCATTAATGACTTTCATGGATTCTACATAAGCTACAGTGTCACCTTTTTTGACGACGTCTCCTACTTTGATGGCTGTATCAGCTGATGTTTTTGTCAAGAAGAATTTGCCTTCCAGAGGCGAGTTAATATATTTTCCAGGACCACCTGTGTCAGGAGTTGGCTCTACTTTTTCTGAATTCGCTATTTGATTAGTGTTCTCAGCTTGGTCTGGATAAGAAATTTTGACTTTATATTTTTGACCATCTACATCTACAACTAAATCCTTTGGTTGAGAAGTCACTAATGTAGCTGCGGTTGGTATAACAGCTGGAGTTGTGCTTGTACTTGTAGAAGTTGCTGCTGCTTTTCGCTTAGCTAAATCTTTTTCAAAGTTTTCCTTTGCTCTACCTGACTTGTAATCTTCATATTGTGCAGGATGCATAGCGTACTCAAACAATTCCTCATCATCTTGACCAGTATCCCATGATTTTTCTTTCATTTTTTTTCTGAAATCATCGAGGACATCAGGGTATAAGTCTTGAGGATTATCTGTGAAAAAAGTCCTGTCTTGAGCTTTAGCTAAGTCCTTAAGTTGCTGATCTACATCTCCCGGAAGCTGACCAGATTTTCCTAAGATCATACCCCAAGTGTTTTCATCTATCATAGAGAACCTCTCCTTACCTTTCATGACTTGCATAACATTCATGAGAGAAAGATTCTTCACATATTGACTGAATGGCGTAACGAGCGGAGGGTATCCTAACTTAGGCCATGTATATTCCACTTCTTTGAATAACTTAATGAGAAAGGCATCCTGAGTGATTTCTGGTTTATTGTTTTTCTTAAGGTATTTATTTATCGATCCGAGATTCTTTTCAAGGTCAGCCATCAAGCTCCCCATCATACCTCCTGGTAGACCTGGACCGATGAGTAGAGAATTGAGGAATCTATTCTGAGGGTTGATATAATAACCTAAGCTGTCATCTATGAACTCTTGAGTCAATCGTCTGACTTCCATGTAAGCATCCATATTGATAGGCTTCAGAGTGAAGCCGGCATCTTCTAACATGGCATGGACAGATAGTAAGTCAGCGTGTCCAGTACCCCATGAGAGAGGTTGCATACTCACATCAATTATATCTGCTCCATTACGAGCAGCCTCTAGTGAAGAAACTATCGAAAATCCAGTGGTAGAGTGTCCGTGATACGTGATGGTAATATTAGGATGATTAGCTCTGATACCTTTTATCATCTTACCTATAGAAGCTGGACGACCGATACCAGCCATATCTTTGATACATATCTCTTCTGCTCCGTTATCTATGTATTTATTAGCTAAGTCGACGTAGTATTCTACGGTATGTATAGGTGAGTAAGTAATACTCAGAGCACCTTGCGCTATCATTCCGCCAGCTTTAGCATACTCGAATGATAGTCTCAAATTTTGCGGATTATTAAGCCCGTCAAAAGTTCTGCTTATATCAGTTCCTTGTTTTTTCTTTAGGCTGAACATTAACTTTCTTAAGTCTTTAGCGCAGGGACTCATCCTGATTCCATTAAGTCCTCGCTCAAGCATATGAGTCTGTATCCCAGCATCGTTAAATGCTTGTGTCCATTTCCTTACACTGACATTAGGGTTTTCGCCTCTAAGAAGGTTTATTTGTTCGAATCCACCACCATTTGTTTCTACTCTGTCAAAGCATCCCATGTCTATAATGGCTGGAGCTACTTGTGTAAGTTGATCTACTGTAGGCATGTACTTACCTGATGCTTGCCACATATCTCTGTAGACCAGAGCTAATTTTATTTCTTTACCCATGTATTATATGAATTATATCTTATTTATTGATGTAATCACCCCTTTGCCTTGGGTGACTAATTCTACTACTGAACTTAATACGACGACCTGTTTTTGATCGATTGAGTTAGTTTGTCGCTCATATTGTTTGTTGATCTGTGGAGAATACTTATTTACCGTAAGAATAAGTACTTTACCTAAACCTACGACAATACCAAGTATAAAGAACACAGAGAGCATTCCTACAAGAAGAAGTTGGAATCCTAATTGAATATTTGGGTCCATGATGAGCTTGATTTAACAGTCGGCGAATTTATATAAATATCGCTTGACTTTCAGTACAATTATTTGACAATGTTAGCATTAGCAATAAAAAGCTAGGTTTATTAGAATGATTCCGAATTTAAATTGCTATTGATAGATCATATGTCATTAAATCGATCTTTTAGATTGAGATTATTAATATTCAAAATATTATATTGTTTTCTTTGTTGTAAATAATCTTCGACTTAAAATGGTTACTAAGGTTTTTAAATTTGGAGGCGCATCTATATCGACTTTCGAGCTAATAAAGAATGTACGTTCGATCATAGAGTCTTATGGCGAAAGCCAAATAGTCATTGTCATATCCGCTATGGGCAAAACGACTAATGCATTAGAATTAGTTGTCCAAAAATATATTGATTCTAAAGGAGACATTCTTCTTTCTTCATTAATGAAGGAGATTATAGCTAACCACCTAATCAGTGCTCAGTCTTTGGGTATTAATACAAAGGCTTTGGTATCCAAATACGAATCTTATATTGCTCAAAGTCAAGCTTCCTTAGATGTTATAGATCTATCTAAACCTGCCATGATATACGATCAGATCGTACCATTAGGAGAGCTGTTTTCTACGACCTTAGTAGAAATGTATCTGGCTCATACAGGAATGAATAGTACATGGTTAGATGTACGTTCTGTGATTAAAAGTGATGATAACTTTAAGGACGCTACTGTAAATTATAATACCTCTGTCACGAGTATCAGAGATACCACCACAGCACTGTTTAAGGAGAAGCAATACATAGTGACTCAAGGTTTTATAGCATCTACTCCTATGGCGTATACAACTACGTTAGGGAGGGAAGGATCAGATTATACAGCTGCAATATTTGCTTACGCTATGGATGCCGGTCAGCTCACGATATGGAAGGACGTGCCTGGCATTCTTACGGCTGATCCAAGAAGATTTGATAATGTGGAGTTGCTACCTAAGTTATCCTATTCTGAGGCTATAGAAATGACTTATTACGGGGCTACAGTGATACATCCTAAAACGATAAGACCGATACAAAATAAAAGCATTCAGCTGCATGTCAGATCTTATCTTAATCCGAGTGATGAGGGTACTGTCATATCGGATCAAGGATTACCTAATTATCCACCTATAGTTGTTGTCCAAGATAACCGATTACTCATTCAGATTACAACTAAAGATTTTACATTTATAGCTGAAAATCATTTAAGTATAATTTTCAATACACTCAATACTCATAGGATTAAGATGAGTGTCATGCGTAATTCTGCGATTAGTTTTACCCTTGTCATTAAAGACCCTGGTAAAGAAAGACTCAAGAAATTTACAGAGGCATTGGGAGATAATTTTTCTTTTGATGTATTTGATAAATTGCAACTAATTACTATACGTTATGCACAGGCACCGCTTATAGAATCACTGACAAAGAATAAAGTAATCCTTTTTGAAGAACGTATGAAGTCAACGATTCAGTTGGTTGTCAGGCCAGCATTAGAATTAAAAGAAAAGACA
>CAZBXL010000127.1:0-5069 GCA_964495785.1 uncultured Saprospiraceae bacterium
GGCGATATGGTTTGTTTTGATTTAGAAGTTTTTAATCAAGGACAAGTAGATAATTATAATATAGTGTTGACGGATTACATACCGTCAGGATTAACATTAAATGATTCAAATTGGACTGCAGCGGGTTCTTCTGCTACCAATACTATTCCTGGACCTTTAAGTCCAGGTAATTCTATTGTTGTTCCTATTTGTTTTACAGTAGATGCAGGTTTCTCAGGGACGATAACGAATACAGCAGAAATTAGTGGATCAGAAGATGAGAATGGTGTACCATTACCCGATATTGATTCTCAGCCTGATAATACAAATGACGAAGCTAACGTCGTAAATAACGATATTAATGGTACTGGACCCATGTTCGGAGAAGACGAGGATGATCATGATATTGAGCCAATAACAATTTTACCACGTCCTGATTGTAATGCTGTTTCTAATAGCCCAATCTGCGAAGGTGAAAATATAAGTTTAATGGAGACTGCTGGAGATGCCGCTTCATGGGCATGGTCAGGTCCAGTCTCATACTCAAGTTCTAACCAAAATCCAAATATAAATAATGCTGGCGTCGGTCGAAGCGGTACTTACGTAGTTACAGTTACAGGATCTAATGGAGTAACCAGCAGTTGCTCGACAAATGTGACAGTTAACAATGCACCTAATGTTTCATTGACACCTGCAGGTCCTTTTTGTATTGATGACGCATCTATTGATTTGACGGCATCTCGTACCAATGGTACTTTTTCTGGAACAGGAATAACAGATATGTCAGCAGGTACTTTCGATCCTGCAACAGCAGGAGTAGGTACACATACAATAACATTTTCATTTACAAATAATAATGGTTGTACAGGTACTGATGATATAGACATCATAGTACATGCTTTACCAGCAGTGACTTTACCTGCAGCCGGTCCATTTTGTTTAGATGATGCTTCTACAGATCTAAGTGGAATGCCTTCTGGTGGCACTTATAGTGGAACAGGAATAACAGATTCTTCAGTGGGTACATTTGATCCTGCAACAGCAGGAGTAGGTACACATACAATAACATATACTTTTACTGATGCGAATGGATGTTCTAATTCAGCAACACGTGATATAGTTGTTAATCCTAGCCCAGTGATTAACTTAGGTCCAGCCGGACCATTTTGTTTGAATGATGCTGTAAGTAATATTCCTGCAAGCCCATCTGGTGGTACATACAGTGGTATGGGAATTACTGATGGCATGGCTGGGTCATTTGATCCTTCAGTAGCTGGAGCAGGTACTCACACCATTACATACATGTTTACTGATGGTAATGGTTGTACGGGTACTGCGACATTAGATGTTGATGTTTTTGCTTTACCAATGGTAGCCATAACACCAGCCGGACCACTTTGTATCGACGATAGTTCAGTATCGTTATCAGGGACGCCGTCAGGAGGGACATGGTCAGGTACTGGAATTACAAATGCTTCTTCAGGAATATTTAATCCTGCAGTTGCTGGCGTCGGTTCACATACAGTTACATATTCTGTGACGAATGGTAATGGTTGTATGAATGATGCAACAACGACAATAGTTGTTAATCCTTTGCCGATGGTTATGTTAGACCCAGCAGGACCATATTGTGAAAGCGATGCTCCGACAGATTTAACTTTCATGCCTTCAGGAGGTACCTTTAGTGGAAATGGAATAACAGATACGTCAGCAGGTACTTTTGATCCTGCAACAGCAGGTGATGGTACACATACAATAACGTATACATTCACTGATGCAAATGGATGTACTAATGATGCAGAAATAGATATTATAGTTAACCCTGATCCAGTAGTGAGCATTGATCCAGCTGGACCTTATTGTATCAGCGATGCAGATGATACACTTGCGGCTTCTCCTTCTGGTGGAATTTGGATGGGAACAGGAATAACAGATACAAATGCTGGGACTTTTTCGCCTTCTTCAGCTGGCGCAGGTACTCATACAGTGATGTACATGTATACAGATGTAAATGGTTGTGAAGGAATGGCATCTATAAATATAGTAGTCAATGAATTACCTGTGATAATGCCAGGTGCTGCTACATGTTCAGCAGATTTGATGACATACGAAATTACATTAACAACTGATGGTGATAACCTTACTGCAACAGGAGGTACGATAACCGATAATGGTGCAGGTTCATTTACTGTAGATAATATTCCTGCAGGAACTGCAGTGACGATTACAAGTACAGATTCAGCAACTGGATGTTCAGTAGATGTTTTAGTAACGGCACCAGATTGTTCTTGTCCTCCGATTATGCCACCATCTGACATTATGGATGAGGAAATATGTGAAGGAGAAACCAATCCTGCACTTACAGTCACAGTTGATTCAGGATTGACTGCAGATTGGTATGATATGTTGTCTGGCGGTACTCTAATTGCTGGAGGTACGACAATGTTTACTTCTGCAGAAACGATGCCTGGAACTTACACCTACTACGTAGAAGCAAGAGACCCAGCCAATGGTTGTGTTAGTTCACCAAGATTACCAATAAGCCTTACTATAAATGCATTGCCTGTTGTTTCAATATCTGAAGCAGGACCATTCTGCGAAGGAGATGCTTCAGAAGATTTAGTAGGTATGCCAATGGGCGGTATATTTAGTGGAACAGGAATAACAGATGCAGCAGCGGGTACATTTGATCCGGTTGCAGCAGGAGTAGGTACTCATACTGTTACATATACTTATACAGATGCGAATGGTTGTGTAAATTCAGCAACAACAGATATAGTAGTTAATCCAGCTCCATCAATATCAATAACACCAGCAGGTCCTTATTGTGTAGATGACGCAGCAGATAACTTAACAGCAAGTCCAGCAGGAGGAACATGGAGTGGTATGGGAATTACGGACAACAACTCAGGACAATTTGATCCTGCAGTTGCTGGTGCTGGTACGCATACAGTATCTTACATGTTTACAGATGCTAATGGTTGTACAGCAACCGAGACTATCGATATAGTTGTGAGTCCATTACCTACAATTACATTAGATCCAGCAGGACCTTTCTGTATTGACGATGAGTCAGATAATCTTGTTTTCAGTCCGACTGGAGGAACATGGAGTGGGAATGGTATTACTGATGCTGCAGCTGGGACATTTAATCCTGCTAATGCAGGCGTAGGCTCACATACATTAACTTATGATTTTACAGATGCAAACGGTTGTTTTGCGTCTTCGACAATAGATATAACAGTAAATCCTCTGCCATCAGTCATGATTGATCCAGCAGGACCTTATTGTATTTCAGATGCTGCTGAGGATTTAGTAGCATCTCCTACAGGAGGTACATGGACTGGTCTAGGAATTACTGATATGTCATTAGGGACATTTGATCCTGCTACTGCAGGTCTTGGTACACATACGATTACTTATGACTACACTGACCCTAATGGCTGCGAAAATTCAACGACAGTTGATATAGTTGTAACTGATGATCCTACAGTAACGATAGATCCAGCAGGACCTTATTGTGTAGATGATATGTCGGAAGATTTGACTGCGACGCCAGCCGGAGGAAGTTATAGTGGTACAGGAATAACTGATGGAGCAGCAGGAACTTTTGATCCTTCTGCTGCAGGAGTAGGTACGCATACCGTTACCTATATGTTTACTGATGCTAATGGTTGCTCTGGAACTGCAACATTAGATATTGTGGTAAATCCTTTACCAACAATTACGCCGGGTACGCCAGTATGTTCTGCAGATTTAACAAGCTATAGTTTTGATATATCTACAGATGGTGATTCTGTATCTGCAAGTGCTGGAACTGTTACAGATAATGGAGGCGGATCATTTTCGATCACAGCTATTCCAACTGGTACGGTAGTGACTGTTACTACATTAGATACAGCAACAGGATGCGAAGCTCAAGTAATTGTCAATGCACCTGATTGTAATTGTCCAGAAGTAGATGCGCCAATTATGCCTTCTAATCCAGAAATTTGTGAAGGTGAAGCTATTGTAGATTTATCAGCTGTAGTTAATGCGGGAGAAACAATAGATTGGTATGATTCTGCAACAGGTGGTAACTTATTATTATCTAACTCTACGACATATAGCCCTACAGTTAGCTCTGTAGCTGGAACATATACATTTTATGCAGAGACTGTAGACACAGCTACTGGTTGTGTAAGTTCTTCTAGGACTCCAGTGACTTTGACTATTTATCCTTTACCGATTGTTGTAGCAGACCCAGCAGGACCTTTCTGTGAGTCTGCCTCTGTAATAGAATTAACAGGTTCGCCAGTAGGAGGTGATTGGTCAGGAACTGGAATCACTTCAGCTTCACCAGGTATTTTTGATCCTTCAGCTGCAGGAGCTGGAACACATACAGTAACGTATACATTTACGGATGCTAATGGATGTGTTAATTCAGATGATATAGATATTATTGTAAATCCTTTACCTACAGTTGTAGCAGATCCTGCGGGACCAATTTGTCTTTCAGA
Organism: uncultured Saprospiraceae bacterium; assembly: GCA_964495785.1. Lineage (GTDB taxonomy): Bacteria > Bacteroidota > Bacteroidia > Chitinophagales > Saprospiraceae > RFSX01. Next base: position 4,479 of record CAZBXL010000127.1, read on the forward strand.
TGATGGAATAACGTTGACAGCTATGCCTACAGGAGGAATGTGGAGTGGTGTTGGAATAGATGAAAATACTGGATTTTTAGATCCGGATTCTACAGGTGTAGGTACATTTGATTATACATACATATTTGTCGATGCAAATGGATGTTCTGCAACAGATCAAATTTTTGTAGAGATTCTTGATGCACCACAGATTACATTTACAATAACAGACCCTACTTGTGGTAATAGTGATGGAGCTATTGATGTAACGGTTACTGGTTCAGGACCTTTCGATTACAGTTGGTCTGATGGATCTACAACGGAAGATTTAATGAATCTATCAGCAGGTACTTATTCACTCACTGTTACTGATGATAATGATTGTGTCTTAGATACTCTGTTTACATTGATCGAAACAAATTGTTTTTATGATTTAGCATTAGATAAAACAATAGATACAGCTGTAACTCCTGGGCCATATGCGCCAGGCGATAATGTAACATTTGAAGTTTGTGTTATTAATCAAGGTACACTAGATGCAGCGAATGTTGAAGTAACAGATTATATACCGTCTGATATGTCATTTGCAGGTAGTCCAGATTTTGCATTAGT
>CAZBXL010000128.1:0-5057 GCA_964495785.1 uncultured Saprospiraceae bacterium
AAAACAAACTGAGGCGGTCATTAAAAACATAGAAGCATTATTAAAAAGTATGGACGCCGATCTTTCTCATGTTATAGATATTACTACATTTCTTGTAGACATGAAAGACTTTAAAGATTATAACAAAACCTACGGTACATTCTTTGACCACACGGGACCGACACGTACGACAGTTGCGGTACATCAGTTACCACACCCTAACCTACTGATTGAAATTAAAGCCGTCGCTTATAAGCCACTTTAGTCCAGAGCTTACGACTATTATAAGTTGTTGCGGAATCTTGGGGTCTTCATTTAAGATGCAGGATATTACCGATAGCTGTTTAAAATGCCCGTTGATAAATCATGCGACTTTAAACATGCATCGAGCATTATACCAAAATCAGATGGGTTATTATGTCCCAATATTGGTATAATTTGTATTAATTTAGGCTACAGATAAAATATGCTATGAGTTTAAAATACACTCTTCTGTTTTCATTATTCTCTATTTCATTATTGGCTCAGAGACGTGAGCCTTTAGATATTAATATTGATTTTGAATCTTATGATCCTCCATCTACACTTGTTGTTCCTGAGCATCTCGTAGATCATGCTAAGTTTCCATTCATTGACGTACATAGTCATCACTGGAGAATGGCAGAAATGGATCTGGATGAGCTTATAGGACAGATGGATAGTCTCAATATGCAAGTCGTCGTCAATCTAAGTGGACGTGGTGGTCAGGCCCTAAAAGGCATCACCGACAACATTAAGAAATACGGGCACGAAGATCGTATTGTCGTATTTACAAATATTAATGTCAGATCAATATTAGAACCTGACTGGACAGAAAACACAGTCAAGCAAATCGAATATGATGTAGCCAACGGAGCACGAGGGCTCAAGATATATAAGTCACAAGGGATGACTCATACTGATAGTCTGGGTAATAGAGTCGCCATCAATGATAGCCGTATCGATCCTGTCTGGGCTAAATGCGGAGAACTCGGCATTCCCGTGCTCATACATTCAGCTGATCCCAAATCATTCTGGGCACCCCACGATAGTCTCAACGAACGATGGTTAGAACTAAAGTTACGACCTAATCGAAAACGTGACGATGATAATCCTGCATCTTGGGAAACGATCATATCAGAGCAACATGATGTATTCAAAAAACATCCTAACACCACATTCATTAATGCACACATGGGGTGGTATCCTAATGACTTAGAAAAACTTGGTACACTGCTCGATGACATGCCTAATATGTATGTAGAAATTGGCGCTGTGATAGCCGAACTTGGTCGCCAACCGAGGATGGCTAATCGGTTCTTTGAGAAATATCAAGATCGAGTTCTCTTTGGTAAAGATTCTTATAAACCAGAAGAGTACCCGACATACTTCCGAGTCTTAGAATCTGATGACGAGTATTTTCCTTATTACAAAAGATACCATGCCTTCTGGCGTATGTACGGATTAGACTTACCTGATGATATTCTCGAAAAACTGTATTACAAAAATGCACTAAAGGTTATTCCAGGATTAGATCACGATATGTGGAATGATAAGTAAGGGATTATCTAAGTCCACTACCTTAAAGAATAATTATGAATAAACTTAACAGCATATTTAATTCTACAACAGTTGCTATCTGCTTTTTATTGAGCACCACAACTCTAATATCTCAAAACGAATCAAGGTTTGATTTCGGCGTATCAGGAGGCTTAATGGCAACCTACTCCGTATTTGATACTGATTTAGCAAATAGAACTGAATCTTCAGCTGCCTACAATTTTGCTATTGATTTATTCTATGACATTACAGATGATGCTCAGATTAAGACTGGCCTTTCTTATGAAAATTACTCTTTCGATGTCTTGGACTTTTCACCTAGGTTTCCATCTGATCTTATTGGAGGCATAGATATTGACATATTTAATAGTTTTAGGACGGGCATGGTAGAAGCGTCATTCCTAATCGTACCTGCAGAATTAAGATATAAGATTTTTGGAAATGTTAATCATCTTTATCTTACTGGGGGACTTGCTTTCAAATTTTTATTAGAAGACAAATCCATCAACAATATAACTTCTGGAGATGATACATTTTCATCACCCTTCCTTCTTGTAAAGAATTTTGTAATAGACTTAAGATTTAGTATAGGCTATGAATTTAAGTTAGGTTCAATGAAATACTACATAGCCACTAAGTCTTTTGTAGGGTTAAATGAACTTGAAAAATTTGATGGTTCGGCAGTAGCAGACAGTAGATTATATGGGATTGGCTTATTTAGTGGACTTAGATTCTAAAGATCCATATAAAACAACATCACCGCCTATTATTTTGTACTAACGCCAGCCTTATTCATAAACTCTTACGTAATCGATTTCCATAACGCTTTGGCTGAAGTTAGGATCTATATTAAACCAGCCGCCTCCCATTGCCACATTAAGAATCATGAATTGATCTGCTGTAAATGGCCAGTTATCTGCGGTCTTAGTAGCAGGATTATAAGAATACAGAAATACGTCATCGACATAAAAATCTATAGCGTCTTCAGTCCACTCTACAGAGTAGATATGAAACTCAGAATCAAAATCATTAATATATGTCTCTCCTACTCTTACAGTAGGGCAGCCGTTAACGCCTGAACATGCGACGGTATGAATAGCACTAGACACCTCCGTAGGTTGGTGCCCCCAATGTTCCATAATATCTATCTCACCACATGCTGGCCATCCTATTGTATTTATGTTAGAACCAAGAGTCCATATGGCAGGCCATGTTCCTACTCCAGATGGCAACTTAGCTCGTACATCTACCCTTCCATAAGTAAAAGTAAATTTTGATATCAGACGAGCTGATGTATAATTTTTAGTTGACCCCTCAAAAGTATAGGTCTCTTTCTTAGCCGTAATTTTCAATGTTCCATCAGAGATATAGGCATTATCTGTTCTATCTGTATAATGCTGTTTTTCTCCATTCCACCACGAGCCATTATTAGGAGGATAAATCTCAGCTGTCCAATTATCAGTATTGACTGGACCTTCTGTATTAAACTCATCAGAGAATAATAAATTTCTTGTAGAGTTAAATCTCTCAACACTTAATGTTTGAGAAGTTTCTATTGACAGATCAGAACTTGAATATGCAATGGCTGTGATAGTATACGAATTCGTTCCAGATTTAGGTACTGTATATTCTAATGTACCATTTGGACTTTCTATTAAATCTCCATCATCTATTCGATAGGCATATCTTTCTGCATCATCAGCAGTGGTTACCAAGTTTATAATACCTGAACCGTCTCCAGTAGGATTATTTTCGTTAGCTCCTTGTATGTTAGCCGATAGGCTAATATTTGTAGGAATCTTATCTCCTCCACATGATATTGTAAAAACAACAATGAAAGAAAAGAATAAAATGGTAGTCAGAATTGATATGAACTTTTGAGACATGGTTATTTTTCTTGTTGAAATAAAAGTACAGAAAATACTATTTTGATTATGAATAATTATGCCATTCTAACGACCTAAATATCTCATTTGTTACTTATTCTTTCAATTTAGTAAATCTATGACAAGACAGAATAGGAATACAAATTCCTGATGAATAAATTTAGTAAAGAAATGAAGCCACTACTCAATCAAATATTCGACCTGCGCCTAAAATATTATTAGAATCAAGTGTTTGTTTGAGAGATTTCATGATTGAGATTTCTTCTTTTGATTTACTGATATACAATCTTGACTTCTTATGAAGACCTATACCGTGTTCTGCTGATACAGATCCATTCAGATTTTTTAGAGGTGTATAGATGATATCATCGATGGCTTTTTTAAGTTCAGCCGTATCATTTGGTTTACCTACTATGAAGTGAATATTACCATCAGCTACATGACCAAAAGGAAATGCATTAGAAATATTTAATTTTTCTTTGAGCTGTTGTCTGACTTGATTGACGTAGCTACCTATAGAGGGTATCGGTATACTCACATCATAATGTTGGCTATATGGAAATTGGGCATCTATGATACCTACATCCTCTCTTATATTCCAAAACCAATTGAGATCACTTTCTGATCCAGCAAGCATAGCATCTTCGAGTAACTCACTTTCCATTGCCTGCTCAAGTAATTCTTGCATTTTGGACTGATCATTTTCTTGATCGGAGCCCATTGACTCGATAAGTACATAATAATTATAATCGTAAGCCATTGGTGGCTTAAGCAAAGAAGGAGGACTTGTTAGAATCTTATAGGTATCCTTCCATATTAATTCGTATCCACTTAATGTGCCTGCTAATTCTCTGTCTGCAAATTTCAAAAATTGAATCACCTTAGAATATTCACTAAATCCGACAAGAGCACTGCATCGACTACTTGGTAGTTCTTGTAATCTGAGGACGGCTTTAGTAATGACACCCAATGTACCTTCTGCTCCTATAAACAGTTGCTTAAGATCATAACCAGAATTATCCTTAAGGATTTTCTTAAGATTACTCAATATTGTTCCATCAGCTAATACGACTTCGAGCCCTATAATCAATTGACGTGTCATACCATACCGTAAGACTCTTAATCCTCCCGCGTTAGTTGATATAATACCTCCTATCTGAGCCGATCCCTTAGCACCAAAATTTAATGGAAAAAGGAGACCTTTATTTTGTGTAGCACTATGGATATCTTCTAATATAACTCCTGCCTCGACCGTTATCGCTCTACTCTCCTCATCTAACTCTATGATAGCATTCATCTTCTCCAGTGAGATGACGACTTCATCTTCTTTAGTTTCTGTAGATCCTACGAGATTAGTGAGTCCTCCTTGTATGAGAACCTTACATTTATTCTCATTACATATTTTTAAAATCTCAGATACTTCTTCAGTCGTTTTTGGTAAGAGAACAGCTTGGGCTTGTGTTCCTTTATCCATATGCCATATGTGATCATATCGCTCTGACAATTGCTCACCTATGATGACTCTGTCTTTATCAAGTACAGATACAAACAAGTCAATAATTCTACTTTCCAAATTCATATATCTTATTCTATGTTGTAAAGGTAAGTCAATCT
>CAZBXL010000129.1:0-2956 GCA_964495785.1 uncultured Saprospiraceae bacterium
CACAGGCATCTGATAATGTGGTATATATGTCATCTGGCTCTATCGTTGTTCCTATTTGGATCGTAATATCCTCACATACTAATGTCGGTGCTACATTATCCTCTACTGTCACATTGGAAATACAAGGTGTAGTATTAGAATTACCTGACTCATCTACGACCCCTACAGTTATCGCATAAGGTGTAGCAGATACATCTGCACATGTGAAGGTAGATTGTGGTGAGAATGTAAATAAGTCTATCTCACAATTATCGCTGAAACCACTAGTCACATCTCCTTCATCAATCGTATAGCTCCCACTCGCATCTAATGATACAGTTACATCCTGACATGTTACTGTAGGGGCTTCAGTGTCTATAACAGTTACGATAGCATCACAATTACTTGAATTTCCACTTTCATCTTCTACTATAAGTGTAACTGTATAAGTGTTAATACCACTATTTTCGTGTGCCAGATCTCCACATGTAAATAAAGACTGATCTCCAGATTCTATACTGAATGTTAGGTCTCCAGGTGCAGTACAGTTGTCAACCATAGAACCTTCTGTCAGAGGAGTATAATTTAAACACTGTATGCCAGGATTTGAAGTTATCCTATTGGAATAAACATTTAACTCAGATACACCATTGAAAGCTCCTTGTGCATCAACTTGAAAACATGCTAAGTCATCACATACATCGTCTTCAGCAAAATCAAGATCAGCATATACATAATTTAAGGTTCCATCTATTGCATCTAATTGGACCTGAAAAGTGATGCCATCTCCTGGGTTAGTTATTAAAGTGCCTCCCTTCCCTACATTATGCCATTGTACAATTAGTAAATCACCTTGTTCCTCCCAGTATATTCCTGAAGCCGATCCATCATCACTTATTCTATTGCTCGGTATAAAGGCATCCCAAGCAGGTACTGCAAATCCAAAATTATTTCCGTCATTAAAAATTAAAATAGCACCCCATTCTCTCAAAAAAATATTGTTACCTGTGCCGCCTTGAATAGAATATGTATTTGCGGTTGAAAATGGTACATCTGCTGAGCCATTTGTAAGCGTCTTATTAAATAAAGTTCCAGAACTACTAATATCAATAAAGGATGCATTACATCCACCAGTTATATTATCCTCGAAATTATAGATCCCACTAGCAGGAACAAGCTCTTCGTCATTGGAGCCATTATTTAATTCAGATGCCATTAAATTATATACTCCAGCGTTATTTAGATTAACTGTTATATCTTTGCATATTGCATTAGGAGGAGTATTGTCTTCAAATGTAACTGTTGCGGTGCATTGATCAGAGTTACCTGCTGCATCAGTTACTAATAGTGTTACGGTTTGAGAAGGTCCATCTGAACATTCAAAATTCGTCTTGTCTAACACAAGCGATAATGCATTGCATTCATCACTACTGCCGTTATCTATATCATTCGGTGCAATTGTAGCAATTCCAAAATCAAAAGAAACTGTTATATCCTGGCACACTGCCATAGGTGATGTAACATCCTCTACTGTTACTGTCGAGGTACATGTACCATTTGATGGTCCATTGCTCTCAGTCGCTGTCAGCGTTACCGTCACTGGTGTACCAATATCTGTACAATCAAATGTTGTTATATCTGCTGATAAACTCAAAGTACCACAAAATACACCTGCTGTACTTCCATTATACTGTACTTCTGAGCCATCATCTATGTCAGCCGTCGTTAGACTTCCATTTCCTGATGCGTCTAAGGTTACTACATGATCTTTACATACCGCCACAGGAGTTACTGGATTAGTTACCGTCACCTCTGCAGTACATATAGCTGTATTGCTAGAATTATCTGTAACTACAAGCGTCACGACCACAGGATTAGTACCATTGAAGTCAGTACAATCAAATGTATCTGGTGTCAAGTTATTATATACCAATCCACAATCTCCAAATGATCCTCCATCTACATCAGTTGGCATTATAGTCGTCTGAGTATTGAGATCTATTGTTATATCCTGACATACTGCAGTAGGACCTGAAGTACTTTGATTGATCATAACATTAGCTGTGCATTCTGAGGATTGACCATTAACATCTGTTACTGTAAGGGTCACCTCCACGGGACTCACATCCGTACAATCAAAAGTTAACTGATCTAATGCCAAGCTCGCTATGCCGCATGCATCAGTAGATCCATTGTCAATATCTGCAGTTGTGATTGTGGCAGTAGGGGGATTACCTGTAAGTGTCACTGTGACATCCTGACATTGTGCATCAGGAGCTACGTTATCTTCTATTGTGACAGTTGCTGTACACGTCACTGGAGGATTATTGCCATCATCTACGGTTAAGGTCACTGAATTAGATCCTACATTAGCACAAGTAAATGCTGAAGGAACTACAGTAAGTCCCGCAGTACAGTTATCACTGGAACCACTATCGACATCTCCTGCTGTTATACTTGCTGCACCAGCTGCATCCAGCTGTACTGTTATATCTTGCGGACTACATGTAGGCGGTGTACCAGGACCATCTTGTACAGTGACTATTGTCGTACAATCATCTGTAAGACCAGCAGCATCAGTTACTGTTGCAGTTACTGTATTAAGGCCTATCTCAGTACAAGAAAAAGTGTAGATATCTATAGCTACAGTCTCTCCAGGACAATTATCATCGCTTGTATCTATTACATCACTGTCGACAATAGAGGCATTTCCTGTTGCATCCAGCTGTATCGTAAAGTCTGGATTACAATCTATTGTTGGATCTACATCGTCGACTACTGTTACTGTTGCTGTACACTGATCCATTCCTGGACCATTATCATCAGTTACCATATAAGTAACTTGAAAAGGGGATCCAATATCAGCACAACTAGCCGTATTTCGACTTATACTTTCTGTTACATATGCCGGACAATTATCAGTAAAACTACCGATATCAGCTATAGTAAATGTAGAGCCATCTGATAAGTTGTGAGT
>CAZBXL010000129.1:3056-4943 GCA_964495785.1 uncultured Saprospiraceae bacterium
TTAAGTTGATATTTTTCATATCTATATTGTTTTTAATTAAGTTATTTTGAAAGTGTGTATTAAAAAATGATATATAATAGATTCAAGATTGGGCAAAAAATAGGAACCCATTCTCGAAGGCTTTTCTTACGGCACCGGCACTGGTACATACGTCCATTTTGCAATAGAGATTTTTTCTGTGTGACTTGACAGTGGCGACGCCAATCTTAAGTTGTTCTGCGATAGCTTTACCTGTGTATTCTTTGGCCATCATAAAGAGGACTTGACTTTCTCTGTTTGTGAGTCGATAGCGACTGGCTGCTTCTGGTGCTGTTTTAAGGATCATTGTAGGTTGTTTTTTATGGTTAGTAATAGGGTAAAAATTATAGTTTCTTGGTTATGTAAAATTATGTCGTGGGTAGTGAAAAAAGTAGCAGTTTTTGTAAATCCACCTGTTTGTACTAACCTGTTTGGGGTATGTATCTTATATTTAAATAATCACATATAACTGAATCACATATGACTATCTATATAATTGTAACTTATTTATAATCAGTTAATTAAACTCTATTAACTGAATTTATAGGAACAAATTTTTCATATAAGATTGTGTTAAATCTTGTACTAAAATTTCACCTATAGGCAGTAACATGAGTAGACTAACGTGTTTAGGGGATAAAGAAGTGAAAAGAGAGAAAATGCAGATTATTGAGAGCAAAAATGTTCGATTCAAGAAAGAAATTTAAGTCAATACACGACCGACTATTAGAAGCGAACTCTTTAAAGAATTACTTTAAGTTGTTTAGGTTTCTGAAAGAAATATAAATAATGAAGCACTTTAATAAAATAAAATGTAGAAATCACAAACAACCCATATTGTTATACCGTTAAAAATAAAAATCTTAAATCTATAATTACTTATCTCAAAGCGAGAATAAATTTTGGATTGTATTCATTACATCTCAATGTGTCTGTATGGTGCAATAAGAAAAAGAAGATCTTATAAGTGATACTAATGATACACTCTCTTCAAAAATTAAAAATTCCGAATATAAAAGGAAGCTATTACTACGCTCTATATTAATATAGAAAGTAGCCCGCTGTATAGGTTGCGATTTAGGCAAGCCACTATAAGATTATGTACAGTAAGATTTTAATTAAAACCAATCATCGTACATGATTTAAGTTCTTAAGCTTTAATTAATTAGTACTTGTAACGATATAACTCTGGTATAGAAATAGAAAGTTATTTTTCTATTTCTACATTTTTAGATTCCATTATGAGTTTGATGGCTGCCGGCATTTCCATAGGCAGTATTTTTAATTCGTATGATCGCCTAATGAGGCCTGCAGAACTATGGACGTGCATTTTAAGAAATAGATTTCTCCGATGAGAATCGATCGTATTCTTACTGAGAAATAAGAAATCGGCAATTTTGGCATTGCTGTATTCTTTTGAGATAAGATATAATATGTCTTTCTCTCGAGTACTTAAATTAGGGGTGTTACTCATTAGAAATAATTGGTTAGATTATTTAATAAAAAATTCTAATTGGGTTGTGATATCATTATATCACTTGACTCTATCTATAATTTTTGATCTAATAAAACTAATCGGATAGAACTGTAACCAAAATTTGATTTATTTAATCTTAGAGTGAGTCATGTAGATTGTTCTAAACAAACATAGTTGATATCAAATAAACAAACCCAAAAAGTTATGCTTAATACCCTAATTTCCCCCAAAAGGGCTAACATAAAAAGGTGAATAAGTTAAGATTAAGGGAAGTAACAAAGTATTGGATATTTGATCCCCTTAAGCGTGAGGTATTTATACATTATTCCAATAAAAAAGCCTCTAATCGATATATGATCAGAGGCTTAATTATGATTTGTTGACCCACAAGG
>CAZBXL010000130.1:0-4563 GCA_964495785.1 uncultured Saprospiraceae bacterium
TACTAATGAACACATTCGATTTTATTTTGAATCAAATTAGTTTAGATGATTTAGTGATCGGACAACTGGAGGCTAATAAGAATAATGTCGACATACACTTTTATTACACACCACGTATCTTGTCAAAACATACTTTTATTTTTGATCCTGAGCAGATGAGTAATTGGTGGGAGGAAGGATTTCTTAAAGGTAAAGCCATAATACCGCGATCTCATTGTATCAAGTGTATTGAAAATACTGAAGATATTGTATAGTGTGCTTTGCTTGAGTAAATAAATCTAAATATGATAAATCTCATATGCTAACCAATAATCTAAATGATGGCGTGAGTTCACATTATGACACTGCGTTTAATCCTACTTTCCTTTAAATTTGTATCCACTATATAAAGTTGTCATCTGATAATAATGAAATATCTCTCATTCTACTTATTGCCATTACTACTATTATTCTCATGCGATAATGATGAGTCTACGCTTGTAGAGAATCAGACGATAATCGAGCAACTTACAAATGATTATGAGCTGATGCCTGAGGCACTCATTAGTCAGAGTGTTGACAGCAGAGTATATGCCCAATACGTGAGTCCCACAGATAAGTATACTCACGGTGTCTTAGGGGATAGGATAGAGGCAGAAGGTTTGGTTGTTGTCGTAGATGGTGTTTTCTATGAATTAGAATTAGATGAGGATCGGGTGTTCGAGGATATAAGACCGCGACTTTATGATGTCACTGGTGATGGTGAATTAGAATTTGTAACCATAAGAACTAACATAGAGACTGGTGCAGGAATCGCCATTTACAAAATAATAAATGATAGATTAGTATTATATGCATCGGTCACGGAGATAGGATCATTTAGTAGATGGCTAAACATTGTTGTTATAGATGATCTCGATAACGATGGTATAGTAGAATTAGTTTGGGTAGAGACACCACATATAGGAGGAATATTAAAAGTTGCCAAAATTCATTTTGGTCTATTGAGAGTTCTGGATGAAGAGGAACAATATAGCAATCACGGCTTAGGCGAGAGAAATCTATGTATGTCTGTCCTCACAGATCAATCAAATCAGAAAGTTTTTTATGTTCCGAATCAGAGTAGAAACAAAATCGTAGGTTTTAGTTTTGAAGATAATAATTTTACTCTGTTTGAAGAGATTGATTTAGATGTAGATTTTTCAGAGACTTTGATTTCTCAATATGAATTCACTAATCCTCTCGCTGATGAAGTCAATTGTATTGAAGGAAAGTAATGTGTTGTTGACTATAGATAGTTATTGATGGATAATGACTTTTTATTACTAAGTTTAAATGGTCAAAAATTCTCATCTAATGAATCAGCAGAAAGCTTCGTGGTATTATTTATTACTTCTCATAATCTCTGGCGAATCTGTTTTTATTCTTCCTTTCGTATTAGCAAGAGTGTTTAGGCCCACAGTTTTGGAAGCATTCGGACTTGATAATGTTCAGTTGGGTTTCTGCTTTTCTATCTATGGTGTTGTCGCATTATTTTCATACTTATTAGGAGGACCGTTAGCAGATAAGTATCCGCCTCGAAAGCTAATTGCCACATCCTTATGGTTGACAGCGGCAGGAGGATTTGTATATGCGACTTTTCCAGATTTTATAGTTCTTAGATGCTTGTATGGGTACTGGGGATTTACGACAATATTTTTATTCTGGCCATCTCTGATTAAGGCGACCCGAGTCTGGGGAGGTACTAACTCTCAAGGAAAAGCCTTTGGCTTTTTGGATGGTGGGAGAGGTCTAATAGGAGCCTCTTTTGGCGCCCTGGGTGTTTTAATATTTTCATTATTTATCTCTTCGGAAATATCAACTTCTACGATCACAGAAAATCGTGCTGCATTCAGATATGTAATATTAGTTTGTATAGGGATTATATTTTTTGTCGGTCTGTTAGTTTGGTTTTTTATGAAGTTAGATGATCAGATGGAGGTAGAGATTACTTTGGATAGAATTGATTTCTCGAAAGTCCGACAAGTTATAGGATTACCCTCCGTATGGTTATTGATGATTATCATATGCTGTGCTTATGTTGGCTATAAAATTACTGATGTGTTTTCGTTATATGCTCAAGAAGTGATGGGTTATGATAAGGTGCATTCTGCCCAAGTCGGCACTTTTTTGTTGTTCATTAGGCCTGTTGTAGGTATTGGTATAGGACTATTAGCAGATCGAAGTCAGACAACATTCTGGTTGTTGATAGGATTTATTTTTTCATTTATAGGTGCATTATTATTTGCAACAGGTTGGTTGTCGAGTTCATCTACTGTTCTTTTTTACTTCTCTACTTTAGTTGTAGCTACAGGAGTCTACTCAGTGAGATGTCTATATTTTGCAGTGATGGAAAGTGGGCAGATTCCTATTCTTCTGACGGGTACTGCAGTGGGTCTGATTTCTATTGTTGGTTTTACGCCTGATATATTTGCAGGTCCTGCTATGGGCTATTTACTTGATAGTGCTCCTGGTGTACAAGGGCATCGGCATGTGTTTTGGATGCTGGCAATGTTTTCTTTTATTGGAGGTCTTGCCGCCTGGTTTTATTATCGTTTGTATAATCGTAATAGTCTCAATTAAGCTAAATAGATGTATGAAGATAAATTAAAACCAAGAGTAAAAATCTGTTGCATCAGCAGTGTCGAAGAAGCCTATATAGCCATGATGTATGGCGCAGACGCTATAGGCCTTGTTGGGCCGATGCCAAGTGGTCCCGGAGTCATTGATGATGTTTTGATCAGAAAGATAGCTGCAATAACTCCGCCTCCTATAGCGACCTTCTTGTTGACAAGTGAGACGAAGGCAGAGGACGTCATCTCACATTATAATAGGGTGCATACCTCTACGATACAGCTTGTGGATAGAATAGATAATGATGATTATGCACTGATAAAGCATAGCTTACCTCATGTAAGATTAGTGCAAGTAATCCATGTGATAGATGAAGATTCTATCGCGGAAGCTTTAGAAGTATTACGGTATGTAGACGCTATACTTTTAGATAGTGGTAATCCTCATAAGGCTGTCAAAGAGTTGGGAGGGACAGGAAGAATTCATAATTGGAATCTTAGTCGACAGATAGTAAAAGCAGTTAATGTTCCAGTATTTCTCGCCGGTGGTATTAATGCAGAGAACGTAAGGGAAGCTGTCGATACGGTATATCCGTTCGGAATAGATCTCTGTAGTGGTGTGAGGACTGATGGAAATCTTGACCCTAAGAAGTTGAGTCTATTTTTTGAAGCAATTAATAGCTAAATCGGAATTATAAGATTTATTACCTTCTTCTAATCTTAAAAGCTATATTTTGAGCCCAAACTTTAATCTTTTGGATCTCGTATTACCACAAGCTATTCTATCTCTTAAGCCTAAGAATATAGCCATTAAGCTCAAGCCTAATGCAGAACTACGCATTAAGAAGGAGCAACATCCTTGGGTGTTTGATGAAAGTATTGTTAAGCAAAGTAAGGAAGGGCAACCAGGGGATTTAGCTATTGTTTTTGATAAAAGAAAAGATGAGTTTTTAGCCTGCGGATTATACGACCCTAATTCTCCTATTCGTATTAAATTATTTCAGTTTTTGAAATCTTCAAAGATCGATAAGCAGTGGTTTGATAATAAAGTCAGAAGCGCTTATGATATCAGGAAGCCACTCTTAGAGACAGATACGAATGCCTATAGACTTATCTTTGGAGAGAATGATGGACTGCCAGGCCTTATTACTGACGTATACGATGATATCGTTGTGGTCAAGTTATATTCAGAAATGTGGTTTCCGTACTTAACTGTACTACTACCATCGATTATAGATAAAACTAAATGCACAGCTCTAGTCATTAGGCTTGCGAGAAATACTTCTGATGCTGGCAATAAAATCGGTCTCAATGATGGTGATGTCATCTATGGAAAATTAGAGCAAGAGAATATCGTTATTAGAGAACATGGTGTCAAATTTAAAGTCAATGTCATCAAAGGACATAAGACAGGTTTTTTTCTTGACCATCGACATAACAGATTAGCCATAGGACAGATGGCTCAATCCAAAACTGTACTGGATGTGTTCTCATACGCGGGAGGATTCAGCGTGCACGCTTTAGTAGGAGGTGCCGCTTCTGTAACGAGTCTGGATATCAGTAAGCAAGCGTTATCTTTGGCAACTGAAAATGCAAAATTAAATGTGAAAGGGAATAAGCATACCTCATTATGTGGTGATGCATTCGATGAGTTGTCTGTGATGATAGCCAACAATAAAAAATTTGATATTGTAATTATTGATCCACCTGCATTTGCTAAGCGAGCTAAAGAAATAGATAGAGCCATAGAATCATACACGAAGCTCGCAAGATTAGGCAGTCAACTTGTAAGTAGGGGAGGAACTTTGGTTTTAGCTTCATGTTCTTCGAGGATTACAGCAGATGTATTTTTTGATCTCAACTACAAAGCTCTCAGAAATTCAAATCTAAAATTGCAGAAAAAAACCTTTCATGATATTGATCATCCTATTACATTTAAGGAAGGGGCTTATTTGAAAGCAGGGTATTATCG
>CAZBXL010000131.1:0-470 GCA_964495785.1 uncultured Saprospiraceae bacterium
GTAGTATATCTATAGACACGATCGGTTTTGTTTTAGGTACAGCAATATACTGCATAATGATGCTAGATAAAACAGATGCTGAACCAATCAGATTTATGCATTCTTAACCTAAATAAATTATTATGACCAAATCATTTGAAAGAAAAATTGTAGAAGCCTCTTCTATCATGTTTCATCTCTATGAAGACTCTGAACAAAGAGATCGAAAAATGATATTGGCTATGGCTTTTATGGTGTATCTCAGTTCAGGCTTAGCTGGATATGCAATGTATACCAGTATCTACTTTTTGCTAGATCATAAGCTTATAGCCTTGTTGATAGGAGTATGTACCTCCGTCTTCATGGTATTACATGACCAGTCACTCTTAGCAACTGATCGCAACAGGCAAATCTATGTTAAGATCTTGATCTCTGGATTTTTGGCTGTAGGTTTTACGCTTACAAATAATGCATCTGCAGAATATGAGACT
>CAZBXL010000131.1:489-2132 GCA_964495785.1 uncultured Saprospiraceae bacterium
CAATTCTCAAGAGCTGCAACAAACTACTGCTAAACAAAATGCTAATACTACGATAGAATTGAATCAAGCAATTGAGGCAATTGAAAAGGAGGAAAGAGAAATCCTTGAGCGAATTGAAATAGCAGGAGCTAGAATTAACGAAACCAAGCAGCCGTTGATTGACGCAAGAAGATCTTATTCAACGTTTACAGGCTCAAAAGACGAACGGATCCAAAGAATTAGGGATGCTTATGCTCCAAAGTTTGTTGAAGCTCAAATAAATGACTTCGCAATCTTGACGCAGCAGGCTAAGAAATTCGCCAGTGGAGGAGAAGGTACATTTATAGCAGTGCTTCTTGCATTTCTATTTTTTATCATCGAATCACTACCTGCGATTCTGAGAATAATGTTAGATGATGGTGACTATATGAAGAGATTTCTTGCAAGTCTTTACGTCATGCGAGAGTTAAGGGATCAGCGAATAAGTCAGCAGCTAAATTTTGCATCAGCTGATAGCGATATACTATCGAATATTTTGCAACTGGAGATTATCTCTGAGAAAAATGATTTAGTCGCAACAAACTTTACAGATACTGAAAGAATGCTTGTTCTAGATCAAAGACAAAAGATCTTGGATGCAGGATATAATCCTTATACAGGAAAGCGATTAGACTACATTGATCTCAGTTTCTTTGAGAACATGGAAGGCGGATCAAAGGATGAACAAGATCAGGAAGACATGGAGAAGAGTGAGAAAACGAAAAATGAGGAACAAGAACCAGTATTTGATCTCTAAAAATTAAGTTATGAACTTAGTAATTATAACCATCAGTGTATTTCTTATAGTAACACTACTTTGGATTGGAAGTGGTAACGAAACAAAGGAACCAGTAGTCCATAGAAGTATGCTTTCTCCTCGTGAGATCAGCTATACAATCCCTAATGAGGAGCCCGAGAATATTTCTATTCCCAGAAAATTCAGGAGAGCACAAGCATCTTTATTAAGACAGTCTAATGCTGTTGTAAATAATATGAAAGAGCTTCATAGGCAAGGGCAGGTAGTAGAAATAGCTTCGCAACTTGCACAAGTTGGAACTCAACACGTAGCACTGCAAGATGCAATGCTGGATTTAAAAAGTAAGGATATCGAAATTACAACTAAACAACATGAGGTCGACTTGTCTTCAAGGGAGGAGTTGTTAGCAGTAAATCAAGCTAGAACTAAATTAGAATATGAGATGATAGATGCTGCAAAACTTAAAGCATTGAATGAGTCTCAATCAGAAATTTTGAAAGTAGAAGCCAAGACATTGGATCTGGCTCGAGCAGGATTAACTATAGATGACAAACTACTTGACCTCAGAAGTTCTAAGTTGGATCTAGTTGGCAAGGAGAATGATATCTCTAATAAGATGCTTGATCTCAGGAACTCTAAGTTGGACTTAATAAGTAAGGAAAATGATATCTCAAACAAAATGCTTGATTTGAAAGATAAGAAGCTTGGATTGAAGTCTTATAAGATCGATATAGACCAAAGGTTGATTGATGTCGAGAATTCAAAACTAGATGTGCGAGAATATGCAAATAAAGTAAGTCGGAAAGAGAGATTGCAAGAATATAAAGAAAAGGAGATGGCTTTAGATAAGAAGTCAATAGACCTAGGA
>CAZBXL010000131.1:2142-4448 GCA_964495785.1 uncultured Saprospiraceae bacterium
AAGCATAATCTGGTAGACTATAAGGACCAGTTAAATAAACTTAATAGCAAAGAAGTTTTGCTATCAAAGCATTCACTTGATAACATTAAAGGAGAGATAGCAAATAAACGAGAATCGGTCGAGTTAAGTAAAAAAGATGTTCGTCTTACTGTTTTAAATGGCTTGAATTTGCTCCATGAGAAACATCTTTCAAATAAGAAAGGAGAGCTATTAAACTTAAGGGGTCAACTGACAGATCAAGAGCACTCTTTAAGACTAGCAAAAAAGGATTTGGTTCTAACTTATGAGCTTAATAATCAAAAATTTGTACGACTACTAAGTGATATAAAAGCTGAGTCTAGAAGTCTTAAGCTGCAGCGAAGAGAGAATAAATTAAAGTCAGGAGAAGAGATGCTATCATTAAAGGAGTATCGAGTAAACAGTCTTAGAAGACACTTAAGCCAAATGTATGAGGTGCGATCAAATTGGTTGCGTATACAAGCAAAAGAGAACAATCTTAACTACAGAGAAGAGCAAATGAAACTGGATAAGAGGTACCATCAAACTCAAAGACAGTTAGAAAGATTGAGATTATATAGACAAGAGAACAATCTAATTTATAGAGAGCAAAAATTAGAATTAAAAAACTTGTTAAGTGATCTTCAGAATGACTGGAGGTGGAGGCTGCCTTAACAAACCATTCTTTGTTCATATAGATATATGAATAAAGAAATAGGATTATTAAACCTACGTTAACTATCTGATAAACATAGAATTAGCATGTAAATGAATGATCAAGGCTTTATAACTGACGTAAGATTACAAGAAGTCTTTCAAAAAGGGTTCAGAAAGATTTGTGGTTTTGATAAAAAGAGTGAGGGGGAGGCAATTTCACTTGCCTTTTACAAGCCTATTGATTTAACTCTTCCCATTGCCAAGTTTATGGATGCTTGGGTAGATGCCATAACACATAAGTTGGAAAATATTGAAAAGGATACAGACCTTTATGCGGATTGGTTATCAATACGGGCATTTACTTACGACGAGTTTAGATGGGTGATGGAGACTTCGTTTAATGAAGAAAAATTTGATCGTGTGCAAGTGTACAGGTTCTTGTATCTGGATGACAGTATTGCCTTAGAAGAATTTAAGGTAAAATATGGTTCAAGTGAATTGAGTATTCGTGCTCGATACCTTAATGCGTTAAGTGATATTTCAGCGATAGAAGTTCCAGTATTAAGCAGGTTTTTGAATAATCAAAAGTTCGTACTCAAGTATCCAGTTTCGGCTTTCATGCGACATTCATACTTGTTGGCTCAGTCTTCATCTGGAAAATCGGAATTCATTAAACATATATTTAATGAGTTTCTGAAATTGAAAGTGAGAAAGACTCTTATCATGTTAGAGCCTCACAGGGATTTGTCTATTGAAGCACTCACTCTAAAATCCTTGTGGAGAAGAGGAATAGACAATGTTATCTATTTAGACCCAGATATAAAATATTCTGCAAACCAGTTGTGTGAAAGTTCGCTCATAACAGAGGAGTACTGTTTTTCACTCAACCCATTTGACCTGATTGACAGTAAATCAGATTCAATTCAGTTTTTAGTTGAAAATATTTCAAAAGCTTTCTTTTCAATAATTAAGTCCGAAGAAACATTTCAGATGGAAGCAATTATTGAAGCTTGTGTTGAAACACTTTTGCTAAGACCTAATTCTGACATCCTAGACTTAAAGAGGTTTATGGATAACTCTAAGAATGAGGATCTTGTTGCCTTCGCAAAATCTCACCTTAGAGGCGAACGCTTTGAATTAATGGATGAGAGGTTTGTATCTGATCCTAAAATTCAGCAAACTAAATCAAGTATTTATTATCGATTACAAAGCATATTAGGAAAGCAAGAATTGGTGAATTGTTTGAAGGGAAAAAGAACTGTTGATCTTGAAGATTTCATGAATAGTGGTAAAAGCATAATTTGTAATTTTTCAAAAGCTAAACTGGGGCCAGATGGTGCACCTATGCTCGGCAAATTATTCTTGGCACTACTTTCGTCGTATGCAACTCTGCGTCAAAAGGTAGATAAGGCTAAAAGAGTAGACACTTTTGTCTTCATGGATGAATTCCAGAATTACATTAGTCAAGGGACGACAGAAAAGTTATTTGCAGAACAGAGGAAATACAAAACATATTTCTTGGTTGCAAACCAGCAAATGGGGCAGTCTATGACTTCCGAAATCAAAAGACTGATATCTGGAAATACCGCTTTAAAATTGATGGGTGATAACGAAAGTGATAGTGTAGATTGGTTCTCTAAGCAGTTTAAAAG
>CAZBXL010000132.1:0-4417 GCA_964495785.1 uncultured Saprospiraceae bacterium
GGAATTAATGCCCATATATTCATTTTGGTCTACGTATTGAAATAAAGTTGTCCAGAGTAAATTTCTATTGAATCCGATTTCTACATTAGCCAATAGAGCTGTGATAATTTCGTTACCATAGGGATCGGGAAAGTCTAATTTATTCCATTGATAACCTACCCCAAAATTTCCCCACGGTTGTACTCTGAAATTGATATCGGCTTGTGCTTGACTTAAGCTCCCATTATAAAAGCTACCCGTCTGTCCTCCTATTCCATATCTAACCATTTTTCTTTCGTCTGATGAAAAGGATGCTGCAACATTGGTAAATGTATATCTGTCAGCAGGTAATGGATCGCCTTCGGATACAAAACTAAAAGGAAATAACAACTGAACATCATTGCGAGATGTGCTCACTTGAAAATCCGCCGTATTTCTAAATGCTACTGAATAATTCAATTCCGTAAAGAGCTCATTAAAGCTCCAATCCGAATTCGTATAATAGACATTAGTCATTCCAAAATTATGCCTCGTCACTATACCTTCTACAGGTCGGATTGTATATCCTATACTCGCAATGTTATCATTAAATCCCACGCGAATAACTGTATCTCTCTCTGCATCAAAATTTTCAGTTCTTTGAACAAATCCCATATCTGCAAAATAATTTTCTTGCACCGTGGCACTTGCTACAACTATATTCCAAGATGGGTCCGTATACTGTACCCCGTAAGTATAGAATCCTGTCTTACCACTTACATCAGGCTTATATGAATGATGCATACTTGCCCATGCACTAACTTTACCATCGTTACTAATATAACCTGCATCAAGACTTGTGTTCCTTCCATAATCTTGATCTACCATTTCACTATTATTAAATGCTTGCCTATTCAGAAATAATCCTCTTACATACGAACGCCCAAAATTTTTCTGTATGCTTACGGCACTTTGATTTTGACCAAAAGAATTATCGCTGCCTAAAGAATGGATATTCATCACTCCTATACGAGTTGTCTTATCTAAATTTCCTGTTAATCTGGCGCCATACAAAATCGGTACAGCTCGTCGTCGGCTATCTAAACCTATCCTTCTTGAAAAAAATGGCCGTACAGCTGAGTAACCAAAATCTGCAAATAGATCTCCATTCTCCAAAAAGAAAGTACGTTTCTCTGGAAGAAAAATATTAAATCTGGTCAGGTTAGTCACCAATTCATCGACTTCGATCTGAGAAAAATCTGGATTAAAAGTCAAATCTAAATTCAATGTGGGAGTGACAGAGACACGTGCATCCAATCCGGCAGAGGCAGAAAGTGCAACATCTTCGCCTGCGACTTTATTTACCGAACTCGTTACAAAAGGAATAAGATTGAAATTTCCTTTTTTAGGCACAGGCGCTTTATCAAAAACCAATGCACCAGCAAAAGCAACATCAGGGGGCCAAAAAGATTCTGGTACAGCAGTCCAGTTATGATACTCATTTTCATTGATATGATTCCTCACGAAATTCATCCCCCACTCTTTTTCATTTGGACTAAAGCGAAGAATTCTTAATGGGATTGCCATTTCCATAGACCAAAAGTTGTCCTCCACACTTACCTCACAATACCACTTATTACTCCAGTCACTATTGATGTCATCTAATGATCGCAATGCATCCCATTGCTGGCCAGCAGCAGTCACACCGAATAGGAATCCGTTGGTTCTCGTATTCAATGGATCAAGTACAATAGCGATGCCATCATTATCCCAGTACTCGTCTCTTTTTAATGACTGAATGATTATATCTGCTTTCTGATAACACTTAGCCGCTACATATAGAAAATCATTATTGTAAGTCAACATGACCTCAGTCCGTGGTTCAGCACCTTCTGCAAAGAAAGGAACCTTCTGCCAAAAATCTGAACCTACATTAGCTGTAGACCAAGCTTCATCATTAAGAATACCATCTACAACAATAGGTTTATCTGCCTCTGTTATTTCTAACCTGAAGATCTTTTTGAAATCTTCTACCTCAGGCTGCGCTGCGAGTAACAAGACGTTGAATAAGAAGATTATGATTAATAACTTTTTCACACTATCTGATCTAAATACTCTATTTAGTAAAATCCCTGTGTCTGAATTTATAATAATATAAATCCTACCAAGAAACTATAGTGCAAATTTACCTTTTTTGAATTGAATTATGGTTTGGATTATATAATGGTTATTACTTAATAAAAGTCTCGACTATTTATCTGAAGATTTCTCCGTTTCGCTTCGATACAGTCAAAATGAAAAACCGAATTTTCGTTTATTCATGGGTCTTAAGCTATAATTAGAATTTACTTTTTCTTCTTCTTGAATTTGACTCTTTCATCATTGATACTTACTATTTCATTCAGCTCATAAATATTTCTATAACCATATCCATAAAGATGGATATAGGTCGGAATATTTAATGCCAACGAAATGGTTTTCGAATTATGGGTCGCGGTATTCTTATCTACAAATGTTGCTTTCTTATTGTAAGCTTTTCGTTTCTTATTATCCTCAGGGGAATAGGTTTTGCTTCCGAAGTAAATGGGGTCCCCCTGAATATTATTATTGCAATAGATTAATATTCTTGTGTTAGGATCAGGTATTAGCATACGTAAATTAGCAGTAGTGAATTCTGTAAATGGTAGATTGATGGCACCCTTGATATGTATCGCATTAAAATTCTTTCTGGATCGAGTATCTAAGACTACAGTATTTTCATCTTTTTGGTAATCCAAAAATGTATTAAAATCAACCAGTCGTTTTTCTCGGACAACTTTGACCTCTTTTAATAATTCTTCATAGTCATCAAAATTAATCTCAGCAGTATTATTAGCTATAATCATTTGGCTAAATCCGATATTACAGAAGAAGATCAGGAGAAAGGCTATTGGGTTTTTCAGTACTGATTTAGAATAGAGTTGGTTCATATTTGTGATATTTTAATTTACCGAAGGAAGCGTTTAATACATATCTAATGAACAACATTAGAATAAATAATATTCTTATAAAATAAATGCAATACTTAGTACGGACAATTAACACAACCATTATCACAACAATACCCTCGCTTAATGAGATACCATTTTGTAAATTGTAATAGACCGTCTTGATTTATAACATAATCCATATTTTCCTGAGGTTGATCAGTAGCAAAAGAATCTGCGATGGATCGCATTATATCTTGGGTCAGTGGAGCTTCAGAGTGATTGACTGTTTCAGCAAATGCGGCTTCAAGACAATTCTTACAAAGGCATCTGTCAGATGATTTGCTTATAGGAATCTTAGGGTATTCCTTACACCAACAAGCACCTAATGGCTTACAATCTATGATATTTTCACATTTACGACACTTTTCCACATTACAAAGATAATTAAGCCATGAGTTATACCAATTTAGGGACTTATTGTCTTCTATCGTTGTAGTATAATAACTGAGAGTTAACGATATTTACACCATATAAAATCTGATTATGATACAAGCTGAAAAATACCAACCAAAAAATAAAATAAGAATCGTTACAGCCGCTTCATTATTTGATGGTCATGACGCTTCTATCAATATCATGAGACGTATCATACAAGCGACAGGAGTCGAAGTTATTCACTTAGGTCATGATAGAAGTGTAGAAGAAGTAGTCAATACAGCAATACAAGAAGATGTACAAGCTATAGCCATGACCTCTTATCAAGGAGGACACAACGAATACTTTAAGTATATGTATGATCTGCTCAAAGAAAAAGGAGCTTCTCATATAAAGATTTTTGGTGGTGGTGGTGGCGTTATCCTTCCAGAAGAGATTAAAGATCTGATGGATTATGGAATAACGAGAATATATTCTCCAGATGATGGACGACAGATGGGACTCCAAGGGATGATCAATGATCTCATTATGAAGTCGGACTTTCCAATAGGTCAGCAACTGAATGGGCAAGTCAAAAAATTGGAAAGTAAAAATGCATCTGCCATCGCAAGATTGATTTCTTCAGCAGAGAATTTTCCTGAAGTTGCAAAAGAATCCTTAGACAAAATACATTCACAAAATAAATCTACCAAAATACCCGTACTTGGAATCACAGGCACAGGCGGCTCAGGTAAGTCATCTTTAGTGGATGAATTAGTAAGAAGATTTTTGATCGATTTTGAGAATAAGACTTTAGGTATTATCTCTGTAGATCCATCTAAAAGAAAAACTGGAGGGGCTCTGTTAGGTGACCGTATCAGAATGAATGCAATAAATAATGACCGAGTATACATGCGTTCATTGGCAACACGTCAGAGCAATCTGGCACTATCAAAATATGTCCAAGAGGCCATTGAAATATTAAAGGCGGCTCATTTTGATATGATCATATTAGAAACTTCTGGTATTGGACAATCTGATACAGAAATATTAGATCACTCTGATCTATCGCTTTA
>CAZBXL010000133.1:0-4305 GCA_964495785.1 uncultured Saprospiraceae bacterium
AATGGAGGAGAATTATTTGGCGGACCATTTACATTTACAAGTATAGGAGATGGTACACCAGATATGATACCAGCAGGATCTATCACATTAGCCAATGCAAATGGTATGAACTCACAATGGGTAGTTACAGATGATCAAGGTATTATCTTAGGTTTACCACCGATGCCAAGTGCAGTAGATTTTGATGGAGCAGGAGCAGGTAATTGTTTGATCTGGCACCTCAGTTTTGACGGTACGATTACAGGAGCAGAAGTGGGTATGAATGCAAATAATATCCAAGGCTGTTGGAGTTTATCAAATAGCATAACAGTAGTAAGAGAGAACGCAAGTGGCTGTCAGGCGAATGGAGGAGAATTATTTGGCGGACCATTTGCATTTGATTCAGTTGGTGACGGTACACCGGATACGATCCCTGCAGGTTCTATTACTTTAGCTAATAGCAATGGTATGAATAGCCAATGGATCATAACTGATGATCAAGGCATCATCTTAGGTTTACCACCGATGCCAAGCGCAGTAGATTTTGACGGAGCTGGAGAAGGAGTATGTTTGATCTGGCACTTGAGTTATGATGGTATGATAACTGGTTTAGCAGTAGGTAGTGATGCAAACAATATCACTGGATGTACAAGCTTAAGTAATTCTATCACGGTAACAAGAACATCTCAGACTACTGGAGGAATTGTTATCAATGAACTCAATAGTAACGATAGATTTGAAATCAAGAATACAGGAAATACATCTGTTGATATTTCTTCTTATTGGATTTGTGATTTCCCATCATATAATCAATTAAGTACACTAACAGTAGAATGTGGTGGAGATTTGATACTTGATCCGGGAGAGATAGTAACATTAGTAAGTGCTTTTGATATTTCAGAAGCTGATGGAGAATTGGGATTATATTTAAATACTCAATATTCTAATCCTGGTAGCATAATCGATTATGTAGAGTGGGGTAGTACAGGTCACTCGAGATCTTCAACAGCAGTTTCTGCGGGTATATGGACAACTGGTGATTTTGTCCCAGCATTCCCAAGCACAATGTCTCTTGAGTATGACGGTAATGGTGATGCATCTTCAGACTGGTCTGCTGACGCTTACTCACCTTGTATGGAAAATAATCTTACTTCGGGAGGAGGCATCTCTTTAGAGTTGTCAGTATTCCCTAATCCTTCGCAGGATGTATTGAATGTTGAATTCGAATCATTCCCAGAAGCAGATGGAGAAGTTTCTATCTATAACAGTATGGGTCAGATGATCTATAATGTAAATGTCAATATGGAAGAAAATGGAGTGCTACCACTTCAGATTGCAGACTACCTTGATGGAGTCTATTATATCAGAGTAAATTCAAGTAATAAAACTGCTTTACAACAATTTATAAAGCAATAAAGAAGATAATTCAAATTGTCAGTATTGAGAGGCTGCCTTGGTTGTGGGTAGTCTCTCTTTTTTTTTGAATTAGAAACTTGAATTGAATTTACTTTTTCGATATTAAACGTTGACCTTATTGAGATTGAATGTTTGAATAAGGTAGTGAGGAAAGAAGTCGCTTTCTTCCATTTATAAAAATATTAGCTTCAATTATATTTATCTTGGATAGAAGGCGTTTTTAATATTGACTTCGATAATTTCTCTCTCTCTCTCTCTCTCTCTCTCTCTCCTTGTTTTACATTAAGTTCTTCGCAGTAATTTATATCATCAATAATATCTCTGATTGATATCAAGTAAAATGATGTAAAGACTCTAACTGAATGAATATATCCGTCGTGTCTGGTAATGTATCGGGTGATAGTCTTATCATCTCGTTATTATTAAGCATTAATCATTTATGTGTCTTCTAATGTCTTTGGATTAACTAGACCACTTTTTGTTTCTAAGATTAGTTTATGTACTTGATTAGGGAAATACGATAATGCTTGATCTGCTATTGGGTTATATCAGATAACTATCTATTCTTATTTCTGGACATCATCTCCCATCTGATTTTGGTATAATGCTCGATGCATATTTAAGCTGCGTGATTTATCATGGGCTTTTTATTAGCTATCGATTTTAGCTTTTGTCGGTTCCTTCAGGGCAATAAAAAAGCCCCTCTTTTGGAGGAGCTTTTATAAAGTATTCTTATTATTTTATATGATCTTATTTGACTACGACTCTTTTCACTGTCTGTTGATCCCCAGAACGAGATTCTAATAGGTAAATGCCAGAATCAAAAGATGATACATCAATAGATTCATTTATAACCATATTTTTTCTTTGTAGAACTATTCTGCCAGTCATATCTCTTATAGTGAATACATCAATAGCTTCTTCTGAATTGATATATAATTCATCACTTACTGGATTAGGAGAGAATGTAAATGCATCCTCAGTAATATCAGAAACTGAAGTTGTTCCCGTTACTCTTACTAACTCATAATGCCAGAATCCAGGACCAAAACTAATATCAATTGTCATTCTGTCTCCCTGTATGTTAGCCGGATAAGTGATGGAAGCAGGTGCATTCGCTGGGTCATCTATTTCGCCAGAGTTATTTACTTTAGGGAGGCCTAAGTAGGCTCCTACTCCATTAAGAGTGACTGTACGATTATTATCATTGTATGTCCATGTAGCAGCATTCGATCCATCGTGAGGGGCTACTGGGGCTCCACATCCTGCATCAGGACCTCCATTCTGCCATTCTTCTAACCATGTCTCGCTACCGTGCATATTTACAAAAGTACCATCTGCTCTGAAGACGAAAAGATCATCATAATAACAAGATCTTTGGATGACTTCATCAGCATTGATAGACCACCAGCTAAAGTCTCCCAGACCAGGTCCTACAGCAAGTGAATTTGGCTCGGGAGCTATCTGCCAAGTTCCTTCTACTTGTGCATAACTGAATGAGCAAGCAAATGCTAAAATAAATAAGGTGTAAATTTTTCTCATGTGTTCTAATTTTTTGTCGTTTAAGTAATGTTATATCCTTATAAACAGAGTCTAATATATCTAATGTATAGCATATTGTCAAATGTACACGATACCCAAAAAGTCTTTATTAGGCATATTTAAGTCTCTTAGAGTCTCAATGTCAAAATTTGTTAACCATTAAAAAAACTAAGCTAGAGAACATTATTAAGAAAATATGCACGTTATTGGGACTAAATCAATCAAAATTCACAAAAAAGTAACTCATTTAGATAATCTTGAGGTATTCGATGTTTTAATAGTCTACATTTGTTTTTTTTTATAATACACATATATATACAATGAGTAACGGTACAGTAAAATTTTTTAACGACGAAAAAGGTTTTGGATTCATTACACCTGACGATGGTGGCAGAGATGTTTTTGTCCACGTTAAAGGTCTAAATGGTCTATCTATCACTGAAGGTGATAAAGTTTCTTTTGATGTCGAAGAAGGACAGAAAGGTTTGAATGCAGTTAATGTGACAATGTCATAAGCATTCTTTTTCATATTAGAAAAATAAAGGAAGACCTGCTGAATATCAGCGGGTCTTTCTATTTCTATACTCTTCTCTTATAATAGATTCAATTATTAGATAATTAGGAAGGGAATAGAAAGTATTATTGAAGTAGATAAATAGTCTTTCATCTAAACCGTCATTATATTTATCCTACATTTTTTTTCTCTTAAGTGACAGCCATGTATCTATCTATAAAAAATCTCTGCGATGATCTCATCCAAGAATGGAGTCTCATACCCAGCGATAGAAAACTTATCTTACGACAACTTAGCAATTACATTAAGTTAAAGTTGTCTGAGGAGGACAAGGTTCAGATAGTTGTAATCTGCACTCATAATTCGAGAAGAAGTCATATGGGGCAGATATTCTTAGCAGTAGCTGCAGATTATTTTAGAATCAATAATATTACAACCTACTCAGGTGGTACCGAGGCTACCTCATTTAATATACGTGCAGTAGACGCATTTAGAAAAATGGGATTTAGAATTGAAGAAGATAAAGTGGATGGAACAAATCCTAATTACGCTATCCGCTGGGATGATATGATGGAAGCCTGCGTCGCCTTTTCTAAACGCTATGATAGTCCTCCTAACCCAACTGATAACTTTGGGGCTATCATGGTATGCACTCAAGCTGATGATGCTTGCCCCAGTGTGTCAGGAGCTGACTTCAGATTGTCATTACCTTACAATGATCCCAAAGAGTATGATAATACAGCGTTAGAATCTGATAAATATACAGAGCGAGCTAAGCAAATAGGTAGAGAAATGTTGTATGTTATGCATCACACTAATCAACAATAATCCGCTTAACCCAGAAGTGTGATTGA
>CAZBXL010000134.1:0-4298 GCA_964495785.1 uncultured Saprospiraceae bacterium
ACTCTACAAAACATTTTATGAGAGGTAGTCTCTACTTCAAATCCCAAGTTAATCGCGACTCTATTGGTCCTATTTATAATTTTTTGAGAAAAGATGTTGTAGAGCTTATTGAAAGTTATCAGTGGGTGGATTAATCTATCTTTCTTGTGTCTTTAAAGCATTGGATTGAGATCACACCTGTCCGTAATTTGGCGCAAACCTTGACCATCGGAAGACTTCAAATATTTGGACAATAACCGTATGCTTACCTTTCTTAGTTTTTAAGAATAATAATCCGCTCATAATATACAGCATCACGTGTATACAGTCTAATGGTGTAATTGCCTGGCTCATAAGGCCCAACATCGATTGTATTTTGAAAAAAGCTATCGCTGTACAAAACCTTTCCTGTCGCATCTAATAATTGTAACTTTTCTACATCTATTGTAGAATACACTTTTATCAAATCTGTAGCAGGATTAGGATAGACCTGAATCTCATTGTCTACAATCTGATCTACAGAAACTGTCTGGCAATATCTTTTTACTTCGTCCAATGTACATCCTATACCATTATTTTCTATAAGAATACTATCTGGATATTCATGTAGAGCTCTACAAAATAGATCAAGATTACAAGAATCTAATTCTGGATTATTCGTAAGCATAATGTTGTAAGGACGAGTAGTAGGTGAAATATCTACTAAAGTCTTATGTGGTAACTCAAAGTCATTAAGAATAGAAATATCCGTTAAGTCCGCATTATCAGAAATTCTTATAAAGCCAGAAACACTTTCCAAATTCGGTAGTAAATCATCTACAGTTTCAAGATTGTTATAATCTATTAAATTCAAATTCTTCAAATCAACAACATTAGGAAAGTCTTCTATAACATCATTAGTGTATTCTATAAAGTTCAGGTTATCAACTGTCATATGACTTACTTGTGATAAGTCTAAATTGTCAGATTCAATTAATGTAAAAACCCTATAAGATTGTATATTTTCTAAACCTCTAAGCGACAAGGAATCTGAGTTACAATATTGAAATACTAATCCTGAAAAATGCTCTATGTCAGATGGCATCAATTCCGTAAAGTCATTTTTTGATTCTATAAAACGCAGATTAAGAACAAAGTCTGAGTTTTCTGATCTACTAGGAATTAAGCTTTTATTAAATCCAAAGAATTTTGTGTCTCCAGTAATTGATAGTCTTTCTGTGATTTCTACAATATTATCAACATACATTGATAAATCACTAATCCCATTAGCCGCAGAATTCTTATAGTAAATGTGGGATAAGTTGTCAACGATTTTGAGATTTCTTAGCCCATCGTAATTTTCAAAATATATTCCATTAACGCTTAAATCACCAACTCTTTGTAGGCTATCCAATCCATCTAAAGATTTACAATTTTGTAAATCTTCAATAAAAAGTCGATTAACACTTTTAATTCCTAAAAGCGGAGACAAATCAGTTATCGTATTACATCCGCTTAAGGCTCCAACTAATACCAATCTGTCGACATCTTCACAAAAACTATTATTTACTAAAAAAGAATCTACATCACTTTGACTACATAAATTATATAATCCATCACACTGACCTATCAAGCAAAAAGAATGAAGAAAATACAATACCACACTTAGAGAAAACTTTCTATTAATCATATTTATTAATTGTTGGATCGATGTCACAGACCTCGACCATCAGAAGATTCTTTAATTTTTACATTCTGATAAAACCTTTACTATTTCTTTTAGATCTATTGGAATCTCAACTCCATACTTCTCATATTGATCTTCGAATATTAGTACTTCTGCATTATTCAAATTGTTTTTAGCATACACTACTGGAAACTTTTTACTTTGTAATAATTTCATATGTTTTGTAATAATTTTCCTACAAGATGGCCACGTAATACGCATTGCATTATTGTACTTAGCTCCCTCATTTTCAGGATAAATAAAATGAATGCTACCAGATGGACCACCAGAGACAAGTTTTATAATTTGCCCGGAGCTATGTTCATATGTTTTTTTCAATTGATTTTTTAAATAGAATTGGCCGCAAAGAACAATTGAAACAAATATTAACAGAAAAAATAGTACTCCATTTCCTTCTTTATTTGTTATAATCTTTTTTACTGTATTCATCAGCTGATTTTTTAGCAACCGTTTCAACTACATCTTTATATATACTGGTAGTTCCGCTTGCATGTGTTTCAAGTGCATTGGATCGAGGTTGCAAACCTTGACCATCGGGGGTCAATTAGCTGTCTTCTTATGTAATGTGATATTAAAGTTCAATGAGTCTATAAATTCAAAATTTGATGTTCTTATCGTAGTATAAAAGCCATAGTCCATTTTCTGATTTAATGAATCAGGATAATCTTCATAGTAAATAAAGAAATTCGGATTTTGCATTTCTGTTAAATAGACTTCGTCCTTTGAAATATTCGTTTTTAGTATCTTTAGATTAGAATCAAAAAAAGGAGAGTTTGCGATGTATAAATATGCTTTCAATGTATCCAACACTAAAGTATTCTTATCAATAAAGTCAGATGAAAGATACAATGGATATCCTTCTACATTCGTAACAACCCCATCTTTGAATCGAGCTATAAATCCAGCTTTGCTAGTCTCAAAAAATCTATTATAGATCGTATATAAAGAAATACGATTATTTTCATTGAACCAGTGTTTATCAATAACAATATCTTTATCATCATATCTCAATATTGCATTGTCTATGGAATCAACTTTATATGAAGTATTATCTTGCGAATTGTTAAGATGTTGAATAAGGAAATCAAAGTCATCTTTTCTACTGCAAGATTGCAGAACACAAATAACTAAAATAATTGATATTAATCTCATAGTACTTTTATCGGATATATGCCAATTTCTGATTGATCCATTTTGGTGAAGATAATTCTATAGGCTTATTGTTTCTGCGCCAAAACTGATTCGTAGAATTGTTTTTATTATACTTGGCATAATAGTTAAATAACTTTAGCATCCACTCACTACGGCTTTCCTCCTTTGTTGTCTGTATCGTTTCTATGATTGTCTTGGCTGTATGTCTCTTAAGGTCTCTTATAATATCTGATAAGACATAGCCTTCTTTAGCTGATAATATCACATGCATGTGATTACTCATAATAACATAGGCGTGTACATTTAGTCCTTTTTCTTTTATGCAATATTGTAAGCTATTTATTAGAACATCCTTATACACTTTTCTTGTGAACACATCTATCCACCCCACTACCGTAAATGTCATGTAGTGAAGTGCATTTTGATTTATTATTTTGTGTCCATTCATTTATTCTTTTTTCTTTACTTATTGAGTATTGATCGTCGAGGTCTGCGACCTCGATGCTGTTCACTCATCCCTTTTGTCACTTTAATACTTTCTTTTATTTCAAATCTTTTTTTACTCTTTCATTTTCTACTTCCTTTTCATGTGTTTCTTGCATACGTTTCAAGTTCATCGGATCGAAGTTACAAAGCTCGACCACCGAGGTATCTATTGTTTACATTTAGATAGGTCAATTACAATATCATATACATCATCAGGAATACTTAAACCATATATTTCATACTGTTCTTTAAATATTAATAATTGAGCATTCGCATAATCTTTTTTTGAATAAACTACTGGAAATTCATATTTGATTAATGAATTTAAATTTTGGGTTATTAGTTTTCTACACTTTTGACCACCTATACTCATTACTGGATCCCACATATTAGTATTTTCAGGATAACTAAAATGTAAACCTCCTGATGTTCCTCCTGATTTGAACTTAACAATTCTACCTTTACTATAATTAGGATGTTTTTTCAATCCTGAAGCATCCGAAAAACCTTCGATAACAACATATGAAACTAAAACAGTAATGATTAATATGATGATTTTAGTTAGTTTATTATTCTTTTCTACTTTGCTCATCTGTCACCTTTATTACAACGATTTTATAAGTTTTATTGATTAAACTTCGATCCTCATTATTTCTTAAACTCAATGCTATACACTAATACTTTTCAATCAAAGTTCTTTACACAAGCTAATAATTTTTCTGCATAAGGTCTACAAACAAAAAAGGCCTCCAATATGGAGACCTTTTTTTATTTATTATTTCTTATTCAGTTCTGATATGATTGCTCTTATACTATCCGAAGAATAATCTTCCTTAATAAAGAGTCTACTTCACCTTAAAGAGTTTTCCTGTCTTAATTTCTTGTTCTCCGATAGCTACTCTGTACATATACGTACCGTTAGGGAGTACAGCGTCGTCGATATTTATATCAGAGA
>CAZBXL010000135.1:0-4223 GCA_964495785.1 uncultured Saprospiraceae bacterium
AGCAGTAGTCCCGCTGCGCCTTGTCTGTCAGCTTCTTCATACTTATAAGTCCACCGACCGTAGTAAGTCATGATATCCCCTTTAAAGTATTCAGGATCATCACCGCCATATCCGGGATCATTAACTAGTACAACGGCGGTCTTACCTTTCATATCTATACCTGCGTAGTCATTCCATCCTAATTTCTCATCCACGATACCATAGCCACAGAAGACCAATTCTGAATTATCTAATGAGAGCTTCTCTGTTTTTCTTTGAGTATGTATTACGAAGTCCTTGCCCTTATCCCACGTCAGCTGGCCAGCAGGGGAGAGGATATTCATATGGTCCGACATTGTACCATCTATAGTCAGGAGTGGCACATCTTGAGTGTATGATGATCCATTACCTGGTGCTACATTAAGTGCTTTTAATTGTTTGATAAGATAGTCAACTGTGAGTTCACCACCTTCGGTACATGGCATCCTACCAGTGTATTTATCTGATGATAATTCTTTTAAGTGTTTCTGGATCGTATTGCCGTCGATGGCTATCTCATTAGTAGAAGATTTATTTTCTTGACAACTTATAAGCGTACATAAAGATAGAATATAGACAGTGAGGCGAATCATCATTAATATAGGTATTAGTGTTCTGTAAACTTAGTAATAAACTTTGATTGTAGATGATGAATGAACTCCCAATAATAGGCTACCTTTTTTAAATGTCTAACTATGATGCTATTTTAATTTTGCTATCATTATTAGTTGTTTCTATTAGAAATAAGCATCTGTCACATGATTTGGTTGTTTATCTCGGATAGTCGTAAAAATTGGTTTAAAATTTGTAATGTATATTATATAACCCAAAGAAATAATTACTCTTTGAGTACCATTAAACAATCTACTTTAAAGCCGAGTCTTGATTACAAGGGTCGGCTTTTTTGTTTGAATGTTGTCTGATGCAGTCTCTTTACTTGTGTCCAGTCTTCTTCTTTTGATGAACTTACTTTCCACAGAGGAAATAGCTTTATACCAATTTAGGAACATAATGTTCCCTCTGATATTTTTATAATGATAGATGTATGTTTAAATCTGAATGATTTATCAATGGTGTTTTAAACACCCATAGATATTAGACATAAAAAAAGCCGAAACTTAAAAATAAGTTTCGGCTATAAATCTTTTACGAGTTGCTTTTATTTTGTCTTTATTAATTGCTGCGCCACTGTAAATTCGTCACCTGAGAGAGTCATGATATAGTGACCTTCTTCCATTTCTGAAAGATCAATAATCGATGTAACGTTATTAGTGTTTACAGTTTTGACAAGTTGATTTAGATTATTGTAAATATTTATTTGCTTTACTTTCTCAATACCTTCTATAGTAACTATTTCAGAAAAAGGATTAGGATAAATGTTTATACCTTGAGATTCTGGCGTTCCTGTTGTAGATAACATCGGATCGTATGTGATAGTAAACTCTTGAATGTCAGTTGTACATTCTTCTGTGAGTACTTCCATTTTCCAATCAAAAAAGTAATGATAAAAATTCTGGCCAAAAAGTGAACGACTTATTCTCGCAACGTTAGCTACTGAATAAGGGTAATCTAAATCTCCTACGATGATACTGAATTGAGGATTAACTCTGCCCATAGACATTTCATTAAATGCTCTATCTGTTTTTACTTCATAAGATCCCTGTTCCATAACAAAATCTAATTCTACAGTCTGCACACCGATGCCTACATTGACTATCTTAGAATGTATCGTATCTTGTCTGATGGCATCCGTTATAAGAAATCTTCTTTCTCCCTCAGCTTCAGAATTGACTACGAAGCTCTTAAGAACTGAAGGCTCATCTACTACAAAGAATAGAGATCCTAATACAGTCTCTGCTTCAAATCTCGGTTCTTGTACTGATACATCAATGTCAACGCCTCCAATATATGCTGGCGGCTGCTGGGTTACAGAATAATCAAAATATACAATCGTATCATTAGATAATAATCCAGTCGTGTAGGTAGGGCCAGATCCGACCAATACAGTACCATCACTATCAGCGTACCATGATACATTTTCTTCATTGACTTCTAAAGTAACCGCCGTCTCTTGAGTTTCAAATTCTGTAGAGAAATCAGAACCTAAGTTACTTGGATCGACAAATTCTACATTTACTTTTTCTGATTCTATGCTTTCGCAATCATTCTGATTAATGGCAAAGTATTCTCCACTTTCAGTGACAGTAATGCTCTCCTCTGTTACACCTGTAGACCATTCAGTTTGGTCATCGGTTCTGAGGGCTATTACGACGGATTGTCCTTCGCATATAATTACATCATCTGCGATATTTATTTTAGGTACTTCTAACTCTTCAGGACCTCTTACTATGACCACTTGTCCAAAATTCTCACAAGCAGCTTGGTCTACTACAACACTGTAGTTACCTGGTTCTGATACTGTTATTGAATTAGATGTCTCACCATTACTCCAGACACCTACAGACATATCTGAAGTGGATAGAGTAACCTCACCAGTCAAGCAGTCTAATCTTGAACCTGTCGTCTCTATGGTAAGTAACTCTTCCATACAGTCACCCTCATTTATAATGAAGTGTTTATCTATGTCTACGTCGCTATAGGTAGTCCTGACACCTGATGGCCATGCTATCTGAACTGAATCTATGCTTGTAGCGTCATTTAAGCCAAATCTCGTAGTGAGGGAATTTGTTATTCCATATCCTTCACCAGCTTTGACAATTCTTGTTTGTACTCCCCAGTCTCCATATATCTTAATAATAGAACCTACACCTGATTTGTTAGATTGTAGTCCGTTAAGAGAGAATGCGACGTGGTGATTTTCATTAGGAAGATTCAACCATAGTCTGTCTCTATCTCCGTTAAGTCCAGAACCTAAAGGTCTGTATGATGATATGATATCGACAAATCCATCTTCGTTAGCGTCTCCTAAGGCAAAAGAAAATGTCTGAAATGATCCCATAGGAGTGAATGTATTGGTGAATGATTTGTTACCGTCATTTAATAATAATCTGTCACCTCCACCGACTAATAAGATATCTAAAAATCCGTCGTTATTAAAGTCCTCCATAGCAGATTGATATCCTTCTGTGATGATCTCGCTGCCATCATTTAATAATGGTATTTCTACAAATTCTTGATTATCTATGTTTTCAAATAACTGACTTCTAAATTCGTGATTGATCATAAATAAATCTTGGTCACCATCATTATCTATATCTCCAAAGTTAGCAGTCCATGTCTGAGCACCAACAGCTAATCCGAAATCCGCAGCCGCCTCGCTATATGTTCCATTATCATTTATAAAAAGCGTATTAACTCTTCTCGGATCATCGAAGCCGTCTACACCAAGCCTACACTTAGCAATGTATAAATCTAAGTCGCCATCACCGTCTATATCTGTCCACTCTGAACCGTAGTTACCTGAGTTATCAGATGCAGGCACGGTTCTCATATTAATGAAATTAGTATCTCTCGTGAAGCTACCATTCTGATCGTTGATAAAGATTTCGCTTAGGCCGTCATCATCACAGATGAATGCATCCAACCATCCATCGTTATTCATGTCAACAAAATTTGATCCCTGAGCAAAGAAGTCTGTTTCTGATTCAAACATTTTTTCATATTGCATAGGATCTCTTCCCCCAGTATACACCTTAGCACCATTATAGTTACCTGCTGATAAGATATCAGAGAAGCCATCATTATTGACGTCTGCAACTGCGATGGTCCATGAGTCCCCCACGAGAGTATCGATGACAAAGTTTTGGAAAAACTCTCCTTCATTAGACTGAATGTCTACAAGTACTTTATTAGCATTTGCGATTCTAACAATGTCATCACGATAGTCTCCGTTGACATCAACAAAGGCCTTGCATATAGGACCACCTACTTCATTTTCTGAGAGCAGTTCTGATGAGTTAACAAATACCGGAATGTCCTGACTGATAGCCAATTGTGTAATAAATAATCCAAAGATTAACGCGAGTAAACGTGTCATAATAATTCTCATTTCTATTGTAAATGTATTAGGAAACAATAAGTTGTAAAATATATCTAATTGAGGTTCAAATATCAGTAACACACTGATCTTTAAAGGAATAGATCTATAAGGGTAGGTATTTTTATAAAGTTATCAATAATTTAACCAAAATGCACCTAAAAAGGTCAAATAACCGCTATTGTAACGTTTGTGGGACATGATGTGT
>CAZBXL010000136.1:0-4179 GCA_964495785.1 uncultured Saprospiraceae bacterium
TAGAAGACAAGTCAGATCCGACCTTAATATGTGATATATGTCCAGAGGGCGGTTTAGGAGATATAGATGGAGACGGGATGATAGATTATTCTGAGGAGTGTCAGTTAATGTGTTATGAGTTACCATATTTTGAAGAAGATTACTGGGAGAATTTATTAGAGTTATTAATACCAGGAGACACGGATGATTTTGCTGAAGACTTTGTACAAGATAATTGTGAGGAGTATAGTTCATCAGACATCAGTGTATTTGATGTAATAGAGCCGACGGCATGTGAAGGATCAACACTAAAGAGAACATTTACATTAGCCTTTGATCAAGCAGGTGGAGGTTTAGGATATGTAAGTTGTACGAGAGAGTATTTCTTTGCTAAGATCGATACGGGAGCGATTATACCTGCAAGATTTACAGAGCCTCTTCCAGGCTTATGTATTCCAGAGATTATATTAGATACATTCTTACTACCAAAGAGAATAGTAGAGATACCTACATGTGATGTATCTACAGATCCGGCGAGCATACAAGCATTTTTT
Organism: uncultured Saprospiraceae bacterium; assembly: GCA_964495785.1. GTDB lineage: Bacteria > Bacteroidota > Bacteroidia > Chitinophagales > Saprospiraceae > RFSX01. The sequence continues at coordinate 534 of CAZBXL010000136.1, forward strand.
GATAATCCAGGATCAGTAGATTTTGACACAGATGACAACAATGTAGATCCTGATGAATTCGATATAGATCTAATAGTAGAGAATAACGAAGGGACATGGTTTGCTTACCCACACTACTATGTATTTGGTAGAGGGACAGGACCTAACCCAACAGGCCCACATGCTCAAGCGGTCAATAATGAGATATGTAATATCGTAACAGGCTTTACAGATCAGATGACGACGGCCTGTGCAGAAGGATGTGAAGGGAATAGTAAGACAGTAAGAACATGGACGATATTAGACTGGTGTACAGGACAATTTATTACATATGAGCAGATCATAAAAGTAGTAGATGATGCGGCACCAACATTTACATATGAGACAAACGGTATCAATGCAAGTGTAGATCCATGGAAGTGTAGTGCAGATGTACTATTACCATTACCTAAGAATTTATTTGATAACTGTGATGCGGACTTAACTTATGAAGTAACCTTAGTAGAAGGTGATCTACAAGTAGGTGGAAGTGCAGAGACAGGATTTATCATAAGAGATGTACCAATAGGAACAACGACAGTAAGATTAGAGTCTGCAGATTGTTGTGGTAATGTAGCGACTGTAGAATTAGATATAACAGTAGCGGATAATACGCCACCGGTAGCTATTACAAATGAGTTTGTGATAACAAGTTTAACAAACGTAGGGAATCCTGTAGAAGGCGATGAAAACGGAGTAGCAAAAGTATTTGTATCAAGTATCGATAACGGGAGTTATGATAGTTGTACACCAGTGACAGTAGAGATAAGAAGGACAGATTCACCATGTGAGGAATCAGATGAAGATTGGGGAGAGTCAGTGAAGTTCTGTTGTGAAGATTTAGGAGGACAAGAATTTGTGTTGATAGATGTAGAGTTTAGAGTAAGAGATAGAAATGGGAATGAGAACTTAGGCTGGACGACAGTAAGATTAGAAGATAAGAGTAGTCCAGTGATATTCTGTCCAGAGCCGATGATATTGACGTGTGATATGGATATCAATGATTTTGATCTAACGGGTCTACCGGAAGGATTTGGAGCATGTGGTCCATTAAATTTGATGACAGATATCGCGTCAGTGATAGAAGATACAGAGCCAAGAGCTAAGCCGGCAGGAACACCACCATTGTTCCCGGATGCTAATAATCCAGTAGCAGTACCTGCATACAATGAAAGTTGTGGATTTGGAGCAATCAGAAGAGAGTTTGACTGTGGCTTCCAATGGTTTGTGATCACACCGATAGATACATTTGATCAGAGTACGATCGAGTTTCCATCAGACATAGTAGTAGACTGTGATGATTATGAGACAGGAGAGCCGACGTTCCAGAATGCGACATGTAATTTAGTAGGATTTACTTTAGAGAGTGACACGTTCAGATTTGAGGATAACTCATGCTTTAAGATTATCAACAGATGGAGTGTTATAGACTGGTGTACATATGATCCTACAAATCCAACGGCAGGAGGAAGATACGAGAGTATACAGACGATTAAGTTGATAGACACAGTAGATCCAGAAGTAAGTGTACCAGATAGTTTATGCTTTGCAGTAAACCAAGATTGTACAAGTAAAGGTATTGTATTAACAGGAAGCGCAGTCGATAATGGAGATTGTGGAAGTGAGTGGATAAGTTGGGAAGTAATAATAGACGAGTTTGCAGATTGGGTACCAAACTATACCTACTCAACAGCGACGCCACAATTAATAGACGGAGAGCCAAATCCATTCTACATACCGAAGAGTGGTAATGGAGAAGATATCAGCATCGTATTACCAGATGGTATAGAAGGAAGTAAGATATGGCACAGAGCTGTATGGAGAGCCTATGATGGATGTAACAATACATCAAGTGTGACGAGATACTTCCAAGTGGCAGATAAGAAAGCACCGACGCCATACTGCTTAAACTTAAGTTCAGCAGTAATGACAAATGGTCAAGTAGAGTTATGGGCGATAGACTTCAATGTAGGAAGTTTCGATAATTGTTCAGATGACAATACATTGTTATTCACATTTACAGATGTACCACCACCACCAAGATGTGATGAGGAGTATGATAGAGAAGATTGGTACAATGCGACATTCTGGTACTATGATTCAGAAGTGATAGAAGATGATCCTACAGATAACGATTGTGATGTAGCAGGATTCGGTGAGTATATGGATCAAGGAGATTACGGAGAAGAAGTACACAGATGGGAGCCAGGCTTGAGAAGTGCAGGAAGAATATTCACGATGGATGATGCAGATGCGAATGGATTTGTACAAGTTCCGATATACGTATGGGATGAGTGTGGAAACATAGACTTCTGTTTAGTGAATCTAAGATTAGTAGATAACGGCGGAGGCGGAAGCGCAAGAATAGCGGGATCGATCAGAACAGAGTTCGGTGAGACAGTAGAGAATGTGATGACGAACTTAGGCGGTCCAGTCAATATTTCGATAATGGAAATGACAGATTCAAATGGAGAGTTTGCATTTACAGACATACCGATGTTTACAGACTATAGAGTAACAGGCGAGAAGAATGACGACTACCTCAATGGAGTAAGTACATTAGACATCGTGTTACTACAGAAGCATATCTTAGGACAGGAGTCACTACAGAGTCCATATGCGATGATAGCAGCAGACGTTAATGCAGATAGAAGTATCACGGCGATAGATTTAATAGCACTGAGAAAACTAATCTTAGGGATCTATGAAGAGTTACCAGATAACGGAAGTTGGAAGTTTGTAGACGCAAGTCAAGGCTTAACGACATCAAATCCATGGTTATACAGTGAGTCGAGAGATGTATTGAACTTAGAGAACGATATGTTATTAGAAGACTTCGTAGGCGTTAAGATAGGAGACTTGAATAACAGTGTGACATTAGGTCTGACGAGTGGAGAGATAGAGAGCAGAACATCTAAGAGTGTAGATATGATGTATGAGGACAGAGCAGTAGAGCCAGGAAGCATAGTAGAGTTGGTATTGAGTACAGACAGAGAAGATGTATATGGATACCAGTTTACATTAGAGACATCAGGCTTAGAGTTACAGACGGTATCAGGAAGAGATATAACAGAAGGAAATATCGGTGTACATAATGGAAGACTAACGATGAGTTACGGATCAGTAGAGAGCATAGACAAGGGCGACTTAGTGACATTGACATTTAAGTCGGCGGTATCGGGTCAGTTATCAGATATATTAAGTCTAAGCAATACGATTACGAGAACAGAGGCTTATGTAGGAGAGAGCTTAGAAGAAGTATCGATTACATTGAGAGGAGGAGAGACGACGAGTAACTTTGAGTTATTCCAGAATCAGCCGAATCCATTTAGTGTAGAGACAGTGATAGGATTTGAATTACCGGAGTCGGGAGCTGCGACGTTAAGTTTATTTGATGTGACAGGAAAAGTGTTGAGAGTGATACAGGGAGATTATGCACAGGGATATAATGAGGTGAAGATATCGAAGAGTGATATTCCTGCGGCAGGATTGATCTACTACAAGTTACAGACACAAGATCATACGGCGACACGTCATATGATAATAGTAGAGTAATCAGTTAAGAAGAAAAGAAAAGAAACGAAGACACAAAGAGCGATAAAGATTGCTTGAGTTTGAGTAATGTTCT
>CAZBXL010000137.1:0-4162 GCA_964495785.1 uncultured Saprospiraceae bacterium
TCTTCTTGCTCATCTCTACTCAACAAACTTATGACGTACCATAGTCCTTGAGATTCTGTATAGAAATATTTTTCATCAAGCGGCGTTGATTGTTCAGTGACTTTGATGTACTTGTTTCCTGACATGAGTAATTGATTACTTTATTCTTCTTCTATGGTATCAATGATGTTATAAAACTCCTTTTCGCTTACTTTTAAAGCTTCGATGAACACTTGATCAAGATTTCTATCTTTTAAATCAATATCTAAAGTTTCGAATAAACCTAATCCTTTCTTTTCTAAAGTGTAATAAGCTTCTTCTATACTTGCTTTATACTCTAAGGTTTCCTTGGTTTCATTTACAGCATCGAGCTCAATTTCAAGATATTGGTAATCTTCGTACGCATGCTTACAATAACTCAATATTTTTTCAGTAAATAGTTTCACATGTTTTTCATCGTCGCAAGATTCATGTACCTCAGATGATATTTCAAACTTAGAATTTTCTTTTTTTATCGTCATCCATATGGATAAACTGTCTTCTAAAAATTCAAAATCGGACTTGTTTACTACAAAGGAAAGTTTGCGTTCGGCTTCTTCTGTTTCAGTATAATTGAAATAGTCATAGTACTCAGTAAATGTGGTTTTTGAATTAAGGTTTATAGAATAGGAACCAGAGTGATAAGCAATGCTATTCATACTACTTTCAATGTGTTCTTGATAATGCAATAGATTGTCCATAATATCAATATTATTAACGTGTATCTCATACGGATAAGACCTATAGAACATCGCATTATCATCGAATTTAATTTTAACTGGATAGCCAGCTTTTGAGATGGCCATTAATAGTTGATTAAGTGTCATTTTATGTTTTTATCATTAATAAATTGAAACCATGTATCTGTCTCGTCCACCCATGCCGTGAGTGTACCATTGAGTTTACATCCTTGGTCCACATTGATGACATTGGCTCTGTAGCATGGGGTCGTATCGCCATACAACAGGGTAGGCGTATGCCCTATGTAGATTTTATCATATCCTCCAAATTTCTTAGTAACACTATCATCTCTATTGTCATTAATGGCTGACATGTATAGATGTCTATCCCATAGCAAGTTATCTGCATCATCTTTATAGCTCTCTTCTATAGTCATATTGTAATCATATCCTGCATGGACGTATAGCTTATCATCTTCTTCATGATAGTACTTCAGTTTCTTGTAGAAAAGATCCCGATGTCTGATGATATCTTGATCTGATTGTGTGATGTAGGAATTATAGGTCTCTGCGCCTCCCATAGAGAACCACTCCCAATGCATCTCTTCTACAGCCCTTCTATCTCTGATTACCTCCATATCATATTCAAGGATATCTAAGAATACTTTATCATGATTGCCCATCAGGTATACGTTTGATCCTCCAGAAGCTTCATTGAGCCGTATAAGTAAGTCCACCACCTGATAAGACTGCTTGCCTGTATCGATGTAGTCGCCTATACAGATGAGTCGGTCTTTTTTGGGATCATAGCTTGATATCTCAAGTAATCCTGCTAAAGAGTTTAATCTGCCATGTATGTCTCCTATGATTAGGGTCCTCATTAAATCTATATTTATTAAATATTCAAATTTCAAATTTTCTGTGTAGCTCAACGACACGATAAAGTGTACTATTGTTATATATTATTCCTTACATTTGACACAATTTGTCTATACAATATATCGAAAATGCTATTTGGAGATAAACTTAGAGAACTTAGGGAGAGTAAAAATCTTGTGCTCAGGAAGGTCGCAGCTGAACTCGACATAGATACAGCTACATTGTCTAAAATTGAAAGAGGAAATAGGCATGCTAAAAGGGAGCATTTACCTATTCTATCAGAGATCTTTGAAATACATGAAAAGGAGCTAAGAACCTTATGGTTGGCAGATAAAGTGTATGAGCTAATAGAAGATGAAGCTGAAGGCTTAGAGGCTTTGAAAGTTGCTGAATCTCAGATGGAATATTCTACAACCAAAGCAACAGCAATATAATATGGGATACTCATTTGCAGGTCACGAAACATTTACGTGTAGAAACTATTGGTTGAAGAAAGGACTTGATCATGTATGGTCGGGTGGATCTTTCAATAACAACTCTATTCGAGAGCTTGGAGTCGGGAAAAACATGGTAGGAGCAATTAGATTTTGGATAAGAGCTTTTGGGTTAGTAGAGGTAGATAAAAAACACTCAGAAATTGCTAAGTATATATTCAGTACTAAAAATGGGAAAGATCCATATTTAGAAGACCTTGGTACAATATGGTTGTTGCACTTCTTATTAGTTACAACCGAAAATGCTTCGCTTTATAGTCTGGTATTTAATTATTTTAGAAAACTCAGGATAGAATTTAATAGAGAACAATTGCTATCATTTGTTGAAAATGAATGTCAATCAAAGCAAATTAATTATAATGTTAATTCTGTTAAAAAGGATATTAGTGTTTTTCTCAACAATTATTTAATTCCTGAAAAATCTAAAGGTATAGAAACAGATTTTATGGGGCTACTATACGAGCTGAATATAATTGATAGAATAAGAAAAGAAGGACACACTCAGACCTACAGAATTGAAAATAGATCAAGGGTCAGCTTACCAAGTCAAATTATATTGGCTTCAATCTTAATGGGAGAAGATAATACCTCCATAACCTTCAACGAACTATTAAATGGAATCAACTCTGTAGGTTCTGTTTATGCAATTAATGCACAATACTTGATGAATAGCATAGAAGAAGTTTGTCAGAAATACCCTAAACATATCACATACAAAGATGATGGAGGGGTACAAGTACTTCAGATTAAAGACGGTTTAGATTTATTCACTGTTTTAAATGATTACTATGGCAACTAAATATTCACCTTCGATAAATATCAAAAGGGACGTTGATAGTGAGTACTTATACATTCCGACTAAAAACTCTTTAGAGGCTTATAATACTATTTCTAATAACTTTAAGGCAGGTATTCACTCTTATAATATCATTGGTAGTTATGGTACAGGAAAGTCAGCCTTCTTGTTGGCATTCTACAAGCATTTAAATAAGAGTGCTGAGTACTTCAGACCTGTTAATGGTCAATTTAATGGTTGTTCTAAGTTTAGCTTTATACAGGTTGTTGGAAGCTATGAATCTATAGTTACAAGTCTTGCTAAGGAACTTAAGGTTTCAGATGATGAAGCTGAAGTCTATGAAGCAATCAAGAATCTTCAAACTAAGCTCAGAAAGAAAAAAGAATGTCTGGTTCTTGTAATAGATGAATTTGGTAAAACACTTGAGTTCTCAGCAAAGAATAATCCCGAGAAGGAATTATACTTTATTCAGAGAATTGCTGAATATGCTAATGATAGCAAAAGAAATTTTCTATTCATAACTACGTTACATCAGAATTTTGATGCCTATGCTATTGGCTTAGATGAAAAGGACAGAAAAGAATGGGAAAAGGTAAAGGGAAGAATTAAAGAACTTCCATTTAATGAACCTGTTGAGCAAATGCTCGAATTAGCTGGTCAAGGTTTGCAAGAGAATTTTAAAGATATAGAAAGGAAAAGTCTCTCAAAGAAGTTTTTCAACTTAATTAAGAAGTCTAATCTATTTAAATTAAGAAATGAGCTGTCCATAGGAACTGCTCAGAAGCTATTTCCTTTAGATCCCCTGTCTGCTTCATGTCTATTAGTAGCCTTGCAGAAATATGGACAAAATGAAAGATCTCTATTTAGTTTTATCTCTTCCAAAGAGCCGTATGGTTTACGAGAGCATATAACTTCAAGCAAGCAATCATTTTATTCTATTGTGGAAGTTTACGATTTTTTGATTTTTAATTATTCGTACTTACTTCAGTCAAAGAATAATCCTGATTTTTTCAAATGGAGAGTGATCCTTACTGCTATTGATAGGGTAGATTCTATTTTGGATAAAGAGATTGAAAATTCTAAGAAGGTTATCAAAGTTATTGGTCTACTTAATTTAATTAATGGGGGAGCCAGTAAAATAAATGTCGAGTTCCTTAATCAATATTTCAAAGAAGTTGTTGGAATTAAGTCTATTCTGCCTGCTCTTGAAGAACTAGAACAAAAGAAAATAATTAAGTACCATAAGTTTAAGGACTCCTATGGAATATATGAAGGAACAGATATCGATATAGAGT
>CAZBXL010000138.1:0-510 GCA_964495785.1 uncultured Saprospiraceae bacterium
TCTCAATTGTTCATAGAGATTAGAAATGATCCGATTAATAGGATAATCTTGTCAATAAGCAGGTCAAAAATCAGATTTGAAACAGACTAATCCTGAATGTGAAGCAGCGATTTTTAAAATCTGATGATTGTAGAGTGGAATCCAATTCTCAACTACATCATTGATTGTATCTGCTACTTCCTCATCTGTATTAATTGTTCACTGATTCAACCTACTCTTAAGGTCATCTAAAGCGTTCATTTTCAATTCATGATAATTAAGCATGATAGTAAATGTTATCATATAAAAGAACTTAATAGTATGCAGGACATGCTACTCAGTTTCAAAAGTATAAAAAGAATTTGAAACATATTCGCTCGATTATGTTCTTCTATGTAAATCTTTTTCCGAATTGTTGCCATTTTTACTTAGCTTTCGTGACCACTCTCTATGTTTTTGGATACAAGAAATTTGTATCGTACATATTGAATTACTTTGTCTTCAAATCGGTTTTCATTGTTTAATTTCTTG
>CAZBXL010000138.1:520-3047 GCA_964495785.1 uncultured Saprospiraceae bacterium
GCTCTGTATTGATGTGAGAAACTCAATTTTAAGAGATTTGAGATTTTCTTCAGTAATTCATTTAATTAAATCATCTACCATACCCTGTTTGTAATTACTTGATTTGATGGTCTTTCAGATTTCGGCAACTTGGGTTTTATCATTTAATACTACGTTTTCACTGTGTGAGTAATCCATTTCAATTGCTTTCATAAGATACCCCGCATGGTTTCTAATTTGGTATCTCTTAGAGTTTTGCTCAACTACGGATATATTAGCAAGAAGATATTTCAGGTCATACTTTTGTAGCAGCGCATCTATTTTATAACTGCTTAATCAAAAGAATTTAAGCTTAGTTTTTACCTCTTCTTTGATTCACTTATTATGTCAAATTTTAGGAACTCTGTTTGTAATGGAAAATTTGATTGACTCTGTTTTCTTGCCATTTTTGATTAAGCTATATCATAGACAAATATCTGTCTTGAGATTTATCTCTTCGATTGCTTTTTCTATAACTCTTTTCTTGAGCATTGTAAATATTCTATACTGTGAGTCCATGATTCAGAGAGCAAGTCTAAAATTTTGAATTGAAAAAACATATGTGCCAAGGTTTTTGTAATCTGTCATGATTTCATACAACACATAGCTATGTTTACTAGAAAGGGTTCACATGACATAGAGATTCAGTTTTACGAACATATTTGGATGTTGTATAGCTTCAAGTATTGAGAAAGGAAATTGATATGTTACTATTGTTTTCTTTCCTCTGCCTCATGATGTGATTTTCACTTCAGATAAGAAATTAAATATCCCTCGTTCTGATTTGTCTTTGTTGAGTACGTTATACTCAAAACTTGATAGCTTTAATGATCTTAAGGCCTTTTTTAATGTGCCATTGTCATTAGAATTAATTCAAGCAAGACGCTTTATAGTTCATAGCTCACAAACAAACACAATTGACGTTGGGTCTTTCTTAAGAGTATCCTTAGCTAAGTATATTAGAGCATTCATAGCTTTCCTTTCTATGAGAGTATACTTGCCTCAGAGCTGGGTAAGAGAACTGTGTTTTTTGATGATTTTGTCTTGGTTGGTTTTGATCATACTTATAAGAATATTCATTTATGGGTTTGTGTCAAGAAATTCTAAATACCTTAAATGTTATACTATATAAATACTTCAAATGTTATCTGGTTTCCCAATATGTTATATCCAAATATCTATTATGGTATATTGAAATACTGAATTTGTTATTTTAAATACCGATACTGTTAAATTTTTAGCTCAATACCCAGTTGCATAAAGGGGTTGTTCTCAGTAAACAATAAACATTGTAAAACTATAAACAGAGTGAATATTCTGTCTTTTGTTTTTATCTATTGGACTACTTACTTAATGCTATTGACATCTGAGGCACAATAAGTATAATAAGATGTTGTACTAAGATTGACATTAATATTCAATGAGTATTAGCTTTATGAAATGAAATTGCATGTGCAATAGTGTAAGGTTTTAATCCATCACTTGTTCCATCGCTATGCCAATGATCATTTATCATTTGTTTAAGAGAATTGTAAGAAAATTATTGCAATTTATTGATAGACTATTTATAAGAATACCCCCTTATGCTAGATTCAGAATTTTGCAAACCCTAAAGTATACACCTCATTCGGATTTAGAATCACATTGCTACCTGACTTGAAAAACAGGATCCGGAAAGTCAACTTACTTGCTAACTCTCATTTATGGCTGGTGGTACCAAACCAGAAAGGACAATAGTATTGCAATTGTAGTACTTGACCCTCATGGTGACATGGTAGACACTATAAAGAGTTTTGATTTGTCAAGCAGATATTTTGAAAGGATGATGTATGTGTCTCCCTTTTTAAGGAAAGGATATACTCCTTGCATTAATCCAATGGAATTAGATGACAAGACAAAAATGTCTTTGGATTTGATGACTCAGCAATTAGTTAGAGTATTTTGAGAATTAATTCCAGATGCTAAACTGTCAAATTACATGAGAGCTTTACTAAAGCCATGTATCTATACACTTCTTAATGCTGGCTGAACAACACTTTCCAATTTGCAAGATTTTGTAAGTAAAAATAGATACCAAGAACGACTAAGCGAGTGAACAAGGAGTAGAGTTTTGAGTCACAAAAAGTTTTTCAAAAATGAATTTGAAAACAGAATTTATGACTGAACTAAGGGATCTATATATACTAAGTTGCTAAGTCTATTGAATTCTGAGACCTTTTGCAATATGACTTCTTCTTGATTTAGTACAGTAAACTTAGAAAAGGCTGTAAAGGATTGAAAAATAGTTCTATTCAATTTGTCTAAGGGTAGAATGGGCGAAGAGATTTCAGAAACATTTTGACGTTTAGTTATTGCACAGTTGCAAAGTATTGCAATTAGAAGAGCCAAGCTAGCACCGTGAATGAGAACAAAAATTTATCTAGTTATTGACGAAGCAGATACTTTCCTAAGTGGTAATAGTTTGAATGTAATTTTGAAGGAAACTAGAAAGTATGGGTTACATCTTGTT
>CAZBXL010000138.1:3057-4118 GCA_964495785.1 uncultured Saprospiraceae bacterium
AAATTTGATTTCGTGAAGGAATCAAGAAGCCCTTAAGCGTAACATTCTGAATAATACGAACGTGAAAATTGTAGGATCTAATGGTCAATGAACTCTGGTACCATTAAGTAAGGAAATTGGGGTCAAGGATAGCATATTATTAAAAACCTTCAGGCATGAGTTTCGAATTAAGAGTTGAGACAAAAAAACGATAAAGATGAGAACAACTAATTTCTTTTGAAAGCATAGCCCATTATTGCTATCATCCCACAAGATTAGAAAACTCAATAATCGTATTATAAAGAATGGCGGTTACTACAAACCAGTACCGAGTGATAATGTAGACTTAGATTGGATAAATGATTTACCTGAGGATTGGCGTGATAAAGAAATGGATAAGGAAAGTCCTAAATCAAAATTTACTTTATAAATATGTTCTATGGAGAATGGAATCTATACCGAAGTGTTACTACAGTTGGCTAAGCATAAGTATTTGACTAGATCACTATTTTATCAGCTTGGGATTAAGATCAGTAGAAATCACTTTTCTTCTATTGTCAAAAGATTATCTGAGAAAGGTGTTAATTATATTGGACAGAAAAAGTTTTGATACAATCCAGAGTTTTGAAAAGTTGAAGACGTTTTCTTTTTGAAACCTAGGTGAAAGAAGTATCTAATGGATCAGCATAAACTAAGTCCATCAGAAATTGATCTGCCCATTGGTAATAGATTATTCTATTCTGATTACTTCCATAGAATCGAAACGATTAAAAATTAGAATTGCTATTGAGAGGTCATTGAATAAGTTATCATATCATGTTCTATATTATGACCAGTATTTGTCTGGAAAATCAATAGAGGGAGTTAAGTGAAGACAAGCAGCAACACTTATTTTTACTGAATCAGGTCACTTAAAAGCAGATAGCTCATTTCTCATTATGGATCGTTTCCTGAACCCGTTTCTATTTTGCTTGGAGTATCATAATTGAAGGGAGGTTAAAAGGATCGTAAAGCAAATGAAGAATTATGTTGAAGCCTTAAAGATAGGTTCTCCTTCCGTTAAATATGATGTTAGCTGTGGG
>CAZBXL010000139.1:0-4091 GCA_964495785.1 uncultured Saprospiraceae bacterium
ATATTCAAAATTTGATTTTTAAAATAAAGTTTTAGTTATGAATTTCAATTTTACTTTTAGTCACTTGGCTAAGGGGTAGTATGACTTTGTTTCCGTTTTCTGCAATAAGTATTAGAGATGATTTATCTATCTCTACTATTTTTCCAGTGACATCTTCTACAGTAATCGTATCACCTACATCAAACTTACCACGAGAGTAGTATGATGCTAAGAAATTAGACATAGAACCTACAGAAGCAAGTCCATATCCAATTGCAAACGCTAAGATAATACCTCCTATTACTAAGGAGATGTTTTGGGATAGGAATTCTGTCTTAATTTGAGCTTGGGTTAATGCAGTTAAGACAATGTTGATCAGAAGAAAATAAAATAATAATGAAGCTAATAATCTTGCAGAGGGTATACCTAATGAATCTAATGTTGTCTGTGCTACAGTCTTCAACATATCAGCGAAGATAGTTCCGATTACAAGTATAATTCCAGCTACAATTAGATTAGGTACCAGCTTAATCATATCTGATACAAGATTAGATACTGCGGGCATAGCTAATATTTCCGCTGCTATTGTAAAAAATAACAACATCAAGATGTAATAGACAATCTTACTTATGACTGTACTGAACTTTATCTTAATGTTCGACTTTTCTACGAATTCTATTTCGTTTAACTTTTCACCAATCTTATCAATATTTATTTTGACCAAGACTTTCTTGATCATATTTCGTATGATTTTGGATATTATACTTCCTATGATAAGGATTACAATAGCCATCAGTACCTTTGGGATACCATCTACAAAACTCATTATAAGTTCGCGTATTACGCTTGAGTCAATTATCGAGTTCAGATTAAACATTGTTAAAAAGGAATTTTGTAGGGGAGATTATTGTAATATTATTTTTCAGAGGTATCAGATTCTTCATCTAATTCTCCACCCGACAAATTTACAACATAGTTTATAACTTTAGAGAAATACATATCTATTACTGTAGAAAACACACCTAAAGCATTCATATTGCTATCAATTTTAGATTTTAAGTTTTCTATCTTATCGCTGTATAGCTCCTCGTTTTGTTTTTGTAACTCTTTAAAATTGCTCATATGATCTCCTCTTTATAAGTTTCGTCGTATGTTTTTCTAAACTTTTGTTTGGCTCTCTTAATTTTCATTTTGATAGCACTTTCTGATTTTTCGAGAAGTTGTCCTATTTCTCTTATTGACATTTCATCTTGGTACTTCATCAATAATATAGCTCTATCTCCAGAAGGCAGAACTTGCAAGATTGATTTTAATCTCTTTACATTAACCTCAAGTAAGAAGCTGTCATTAACTTCTTCTTCTACATCTAGATTCTCTAACAGATCATCTACATATACACTTTTATCTTTCTTCTTTCTTCTAAGAAAATCGATACAGTAATTGTATGTTATTGAATATATCCAAGTAGAAAATCTACTTTTACCACTGAACTTGGACATGTTCATTAATATCTTCATCATCACATCTTGTGTTGCATCTTCTGCTTCACTTTCTGTTTTGAGAAGAGATATACACTTACCAAAAATTTTACCCGAATAACGCTTATATATGACGTTAAAATAAGCAACATTTCGCGTCTCGAGGTAGAGCTTTACAAGCTCTTCATCAGATACTTTTTTAGAAATATCTGAGTTTAACAATGGAAATAATAGATTGATCAAGATGTTTTTTTTTATTGGCTACAAACTTTAGACGGTAAATGTTATTAAAGTTACTTGCACGAACAAAAAATCATCCACTTAATTCTAATTAATTAAGAAATCTTGATATCATCTTTATTGATAATAAAAACAATTATTTTGGGTCTGAACTTACAACTACTGATAATGAATATCTCTTTATCATTAATGTTTATATAAAACTATAATTCTATGTTAAAGCCTCTATTTATAGGTATTTTGGCTTCCTGCGTCATACAAATAGGTCTAAGTCAACAAGATGTACAAGCCCTATTTATTAAAGACATATATGATCACACTCTACAGAATGCACAATGTGACAAGTGGTTGTCATATTTATCAGAAGATATCGGAGGCCGCTTATCCGGATCTCAGAATGCTGCTACCGCTGTTGATTACACTTATGATGAATTAGATAAAATCAGCATCGTAGATAAGACATGGAAGCAATCATGTATGGTACCTCAGTGGGTAAGAGGTGATAAAGAGGAGGTTATTGTCTATCATGATGGGGAGACTCATTATGTGAATGCCCTATCATTAGGAAATTCTGTAGGTACTGGTAGTCAAGCGATCAAAGCAGATATCATTGAAGTATTTGGTTTGGATACGCTTAAGCTCTTAGGTGAAAAGGAAATAAAAGGCAAAATTGTATTCTTCAACAGACCCATGAGTAATAAACATATTAATACTGGCTATGCTTATGGGGAGGCTGTAGATCAGAGAGTGCATGGAGCATCTCAAGCCTCTAAGTACGGAGCTGTTGCTGTTATAGTCAGGAGCATGACGACGCGTATAGACGATCTACCCCATACTGGTGTACAGGTCTATGCTGATGGAGTAGACCCCATTCCTTCATTAGCGATAAGTACTATGGATGCTGAAAAAATAAGTCAATGGTTAGATTCAGAAAATGTGACAGTTTCTATCAAGAATAATCCACAGATATTACCTGAGGTAGAATCTTATAATGTAATAGCAGAAATAACAGGTAGTGAGTATCCTGATGAGATTATATTAGTAGGAGGTCACTTAGACTCCTGGGATGTCGGAGGAGGTGCTCATGATGATGGCGCTGGATGTGTACACTCAATGCAAGTTATTGAGACTTTTAATGCATTGGGATATAGACCGAAAAGAACTATTAGGTGTGTTTTATTTATGAATGAAGAAAATGGACTCGGGGGAGGTAAGGAGTATGCACGCGTATCCAATGAAAACGGTGAATATCATCTTGCAGCCATAGAATCAGATAGTGGGGGCTTTACGCCTAGAGGATTTACATGTACCGCCGAAGCTGATGTTTTTAAGCCCTTTTTGTCAAAGCTACAGGAGTTTGATACATTCCTCGATCCCTATGATTTATATCTAAAAGCTGGAGGTGCTGGTGCAGATATTAACCCTCTCAAATCACAGAAGGGATTGCTTATTGGATTTAAACCCGATAACCAGAGATATTTTGATTACCACCATACCACTGCAGATGTCTTTGAGAATGTAAATGTAAGAGAGCTCAGACTTGGAGCTGCATCAATAGCAAGTCTTGTTTATCTAATAGATCAATACGGATTATGAGAGAAGTAAGTTATAATGACAAGATTTTTGAGATGTTCATATCTCAGGATCAGTTACAAAATATCGTATCTCGTTTAGCAGATGCAATAAATGATGCCTATGTTTCTTCTGATGCCCCTGTAGTACTCATTAGCATCTTAGATGGTTCTTTTATATTTATGGCTGACTTAGTCAGAAAGATCAGGATACCCGTCTCTATACAGTTTGTCAAATTACAATCATATGAAGATACGACGAGCCGCGGTGAGGTAGCGCAACTACTTAAGTTGCAATCGTCACTTACAGGTAAGCATGTCGTTGTTGTCGAAGATATAATAGATACAGGTCTTACTTTAGAGGTATTTCAAGAAGAGCTTAACAAGAAGAATCCTCTTTCTGTTAAGATATGTACACTACTAAGTAAGCCCGAAGTACATAACGATATTATTGATATTCATTTTGTAGGACAGGAGATAGGACCAGATTTTGTTATAGGTTACGGCTTAGATATAAATGGTGAAGGAAGACAACTTCCTCATATATATAGATTAAAGGTGGATTAGTTTTTTGTCTATATCAGTAATGGATGACAGTATTTTAGAGCGTTATAGTCTATTTGTTAGATATGGTATAAATTTTCATATGATAAATACCCTGAGGGTATTTTTTATAAATGGGAAATGTACTATTTTTGCCATCCGATTTTGACCCATGGTGTAATCGGTAACACATCGGTTTTTGGTACCGACATTCAAGGTTCGAGTCCTTGTGGGTCAACAAATCATAATTAAGCCTCTGATCATATATCGATTAGAGGCT
>CAZBXL010000140.1:0-4051 GCA_964495785.1 uncultured Saprospiraceae bacterium
TTTTAGATGTTATATTTCTATTAAAAAGATTGATTAAAACTGGGAGTAAGATATTCTAGTACTGTAGGATTTTAGAAAAATATTCACTAATCCAATTCACATAAATATAAGATTTGTAGCCAAACTTTTTCAGCTATTTATTGCTTAAAAAAACTCAGAGATATCTTTTATTGAAAGTTGTTCTAAGTAGATTATTGAAAAGATAAAGATCATGCCTCTCGCCATAATTTCTGAATAGCATTGAGGTCATTAATCATCGCATCATATATGATCTCTTTATCCACTGTGATGTCCAACTTACCTTTCTCTGCTCCACCCAGAGGATATTCTAAATGTAATGACACGGGTACTCTAATATCATTGTCTTTGAGCAAACGAAAATAAGATGTAAAGTCTACCATCCCCTCTCCTATCGGCACATTAACGATCTTCCATTGACCTTCTCTCTGTGCCCATTTAAAATCTTTGAGCACAATGACTTTAATATGATCTTTGAGCAAACGAAAACCGTTAGTCCAAGAACGGCCGCCTTCTGCCATAGCATGTCGTATATCATACTGAGTACCAAATAGAGAGGAGTTTACTTTATCTAACAACTTGCGTATCTCCCAATATGAAGCCCCAATGTAGGTGCCTGAGTGATTCTGATAACAACCTATGATATTGTAATCTATGTTATATTCTGCTAACTTTCTCAGCTCTATGTTGTACTTATTAATAGACTCTTCCATGGAGATATCATCTACATATCTGAACCATCCAGTCCTATAATACTTAATACCATTCTCTGCAGCAATTTTTATTATTTGCTTGTCTAATGGATTCTGAGTGCTTTTGATATTTGTTGTAATTAATTGGCATTGTGATCCGCCTGCTTTTATATCATTGATTGCTTTGGGCAAATCTGTAGTTACATTTTCTGGAAGCACATGCCCCTTAGGTCTTACGGTGAGATCCACCCCACTAAATCCCATCTCAGCTGCCATAGCACCAGCGTTGTAATAATCTAAAAATTGTAGATGCTTAGAAAAAATATGAATATCTAACTCATCGTCTACATCCGTAGTACACTTTAGTATAGAAGGATACATAGCTAATGGCACACTTGATGCCACGATGCCAGTACGCTTAATGAAAGATCTCCTCTCCATTGTCATAGCAATTATTTATCTCAAAATACATAGATAGACGCCCTTATTCTAAGATATGAGTCTAATTATTTCATGAGTTATATTATATTTTCTAATGAAGCATCCACTTTTTTGAATATTTTATTGTGACTATCGGCCTTTAAGTACCTCAAGATATTTCATTTTCTAATAAGTCTATTGGTATAGAGTAATGAATAGTTGTATAAAAGCATTATTAGGATTCCACCTCCTAACCTCCGCCGGCGGAGGAAACTGTAATGCTTGAGATAGTTTTCATTACACTAAACCTTACTAATTATTCTGGAATAGAAAAAGCTTCAATTTTTTTTTAAAAAGTTCTATTAATAACTAAAGTAAATTTCTCCCTCTGGAGGGAGATTAAAGAGGGAGGAATACTGAATACCTGAAGTTATTTTTTTTCTAATAGATATATAAGTACCTAATAACCGATAGTCACATATTTTATAATAAAAATTTGATGCGTCTGCCCGATTTTAAATATTAAATTAACTCAAATGTATACTCAATTAACTCAAAAAATACCGTTGTTAAAATAGTATCATAATGAGTTAATTCTATCGTTTCCTTCTCTGGATTCCCGACTCATATTTGTATTGTGTTTAGTGATTATGAGAACTCTATCACTAGCTTTTACATCATTTAAAAAGTTTATATTATGAGAAACATTAGTAAGTTATTATCAATCAGTTTTATCCTTTGCATAAGTTACTTCAACCTTGCAGCTGGAACAGATACTTCTTTTTCTGTAACCACAGACGAGAATAATTACTTAGTTGTAAATGTTAATACAGCATTGCAGGAGGATATAGAAGTTACTATTAAGGATAGTTACGGAGCAGAGATATACTCTGAAACAATCGATGCTAATAAAATTAGAAATCGTAAGTATGACATCAACGATATCAAAGATGGTATCTATACTTTATTATTAGAACTCGATAACGAAATCAAGGTCCAGAAAATTAAAAAAGTCAATCAAAATATTGAAATATTTTCTGAGGATAGATTCAAAGTATTTAAGCCAACGATTCAAGAAAATAACGGTGTCGTATCTGTAACTATGCTACAATTCCATGGTGATTTCGAAATCAAAATATATGATCAGGACGGCAAAATTATATTCAAAGAAGAGCACGATGCACGGGGATCATTCAAATCAAGATATAATCTAACAACACTGCCTGGAGGCAACTATAATTTTATCATCGACGTAGAGCAGGAAGACTTTGACGGTTCTTTCAATAAGAACATCCCTGTGACTACAGGTATCGCAAGCCTTTAGAAATTAAGGCTTCTAAACAACAAGACTACAAAGGATTAAGTAAGTAATGTTTGATATTTTTTAAAAGACCTGCTAACAGTAGCAGGTCTTTTATATTTTAAATATTGCGCTGACAAGATTACGCTTTATACCTCGTGTAGTACTTGCGTTATCTTTTTTCTGTATGCTGATGGTGACTCGCCAGTTATATTTTTAAATTGTCTATTAAAGTGTGAGAAGTTATTAAATCCACTTGCGTAAGAAATATTAGAGATAGAATCCTGACTCTCAGTGAGTAACTTACAGGCATGTACGATTCTTATTTCATTGACAAATTGGGTAAATTTCTTTCCTGACATTTTCTTAAAATATCTGCAGAAAGATGGTACGGTCATATTTGTAATTTCTGCAATCTCCTCTAATGAAATAGGTCCTGTATATCGATCCTGAACAAAATCATATATGACATTGATTCTATTATTATCTGTATTCTGTACTTCCATGGCATAACCTTCTGCATTCAGAATAGTATACTCCTTAGTCCATGCCATGTACTGCAACATACATAGCAATTCTATCATCTTGCCGAAGTTATCAAGATATACCAACTTCTCTAATCTCTTGCCGACTTCAATCTTTGTTTCTCCATGAAAAGCCAATCCCGCTTTAGATCTCTGCAACAACTTATTAATATCAGTCATCTCATTATTACTGAAAAACTGCTCACCCAAAAAATCCTCATGAAATTGTATAACCGTCTCCGACTCATTGCCAGTCAGTCTATCAGTAAATCCGGTGTGTGGCAACATAGATCCTATAAGTACTAAATCTCCAGAATGGTAATATGAAAGATGATTTCCGATATGCCTTTTTCCACTACCCCCTTTCACATAGACTAACTCTATCTCCGGATGAAAGTGCCAGAATGGAGGTTTATTATATGTAGATGTCTCCGCATAATGTTTAACAGAAAATGAACTACCAAATTCTGAACTGATCTTTTCTAAGGAGGGCTTTCTCTTTTGAATCATAACATTATAAATTTATTATACCCAAAGTATAGCGTACTGATCATTTGTATTTATACAGAATTAATCAATATTGATACTATATTAACATATAAGTAGTACTAATGTTAGATTAAGAGGTAATAAGCATACTATTAGCTATAAAATTTAGATCCTCGCAAAGGAGCTCTATTCATGTGCTAAGGCATCAAATTCAGCTCTTTTACTTTCAAACCATTGTTGCATATCACTGGGATTTTGCATTAGTTTCTGCATTTGATTCATGGCTTCTATATGTGCCGGATCTTGCTTTTGATACATGAGACGACCATGCTTTTTACTTAGTTCTGCTATTTCTTCAAAGGTCTCCGCTCTGAAGATCTCGTCACATGCCCCACCCAATTGTTTACAAGTCATTGATTTCATATTTCAATAATTTTTATAGGCAATTATATATTTACCTTTTTATAATTACAAGTTAACTAAAAATGTGATTTTTATATTTTATTGAATCCTAAAGCTTCTTCGATACTTAAACTTCATTTATAATATCAATTTTTAATGTCACCTTTGAGGTACTTAGTATTCCTAACTAAAATTCTTAGACTATT
>CAZBXL010000141.1:0-3811 GCA_964495785.1 uncultured Saprospiraceae bacterium
CTGTCTCTGCAAATGTACCATCACCAGCACCATTTGCTGTTTGGTCATTATTACATACGCAAGGATCTGATGCCATAAAGTTCAATTCAAAAGCAGCATTACAATTACATGGCGGCTTAAGTATATCAAATGTTTGCATACATCCATTATCTAAGACTACATCTACAGTGTAAGTTGCTCCCATAAACCCATTAACTTCATTTTGATTTACTCCAGCAGGATTTTGAGCTGTAGCTGTAGAGCCTGCTGCTGCATTAAGCATATATGCACAACTTCCTGTAGGTGCATCTAAGCATGTATTAGAAAGAGTAATCGTAGGTGTTGCATCAGCGCAGAAAGAACAATCTACAGCAACAGTTACCATATCTGAACAAATGGCACCGCCTGCACAATTAACTACAGCAAAGTACGTGGTATTCATAGTAGGTGTAACCGTTAATGGATTTGTAGTACCAACAGTTGTTCCCGTTATATCTGATAAATCTGTAACCCAACCAACAAATGTGCAAGGTTCGTTAGGAGCAAAATTAGGTGTGTAGCTGACACATGTTGTTCCCATTAATAGTGTCATATCGTTAAAAGATGATTCAATAAAGTTAACACCATCATCATTATCAAGACCTATAGAAGCAGAACCACCAAAATCTTCAGTTGGATCTAAAGCGTTAAGTAAATCATCATAAACAAATGAAATAACCCCCGTTGAGGCATCTATCTGAAGTTGGAAAGTAACTCCATCTCCTGCGACGGCATTAAAACCACTAAAATGAGGTCTATCATCCCATTGTACGATAAGAGTTGTACCTATTTCTTGCCAGTAAACATCACCAATATCTGAATCCCAATCATCCCAAAGAGGAAATATAGCTGGTACTGAATTATTAGCCGCAGTAGCTGATCCGGTTCCATCTATTGTTTCATTAGTACCATCAGATAGAGAAATTAATGTACCTAAATAAAAATCTCCATTATTTCCTATTGTAAAATCTGTGTAATCAACATCATAAAAAGGATAGCTATTAACTGTTGTGATACCCACTTCACCATCGTCTCCTAATCCTAAAGCTATTCCAGTCGTACTTATATCCATAAATGCTGTAGTACAGGATGTGTTTTCAGTATAATCAATTAGTGCTCCTGGAACAACATCCCCTAAGGTAGCCGTAAGAACAGAAGAACTATCTGGGCATAAGTTCATTGGACTCGCCGCTGCCATAACTGCTAATGGATCACAAGTACAATCCAAACTCACAGCTTGAGACAATGTCGTCACACACTCAGGAACATCTACGCCAGTTATTACTACATCAATATTAGTTAAGCCTGCAGCTGGAATCGTGTATGTAACCATACCTACTGCAGTAATGTTAGCTTGTGGTGCTCCGTTTAATGTAACTGTGAATGCTGTATTGTTACACCCTATAGATGTTACATCAACTATTACATCAGCCATAGTATCATCAAGAGCATTACATGATGCAGTCATAGAGGCTACTGCTGGAGCACAAGGTGCATCTACCGTACAGAAATCATCTACTGCCATGTCACTTGTAAAACTACTTCCTCTAATTCCTTGAAATCTAAATTGCACTATTTGATCTAAGAAATCTTTAACTACGACCTGTTCCGTTACCCACATGTCTCCTTGATCTCCACTTAATGACCATATGTTAGACCAGGTTACACCATTATCATTTGATATTTCGAGGTTTAAAGTACCCATAGTTGGGCCAAACATATGGTAACAGAATTCTACTGCAGGTATAGCTAATCCAGTTAGATCTATTCTTGGACTTACTAAATAATCAAAATCTCCCTCTGCTCCACCAGTTGTTTCTAAGTACACATATTGTCCTCCTGTCATTCCATTCAATCTATCACAATCAGCAGATGGCCCAGTGCCAGTACTTGATGTATTATTTGAATCTAAGGTCCAATCTGGAGCTCCTCCGTTAACGGATACCATCTCCCAAAAATTATTTAACAATATAGGTCCATCAGTCAGATCTGGTTCTCCTAAGTTATTGAAATCTTCGCAATACGGAGAGGTCATTGGCGCAACCAAAGTCATAAATGATCCGAAACTTGAAGGGGCACTAAGATCACCTCCACCGCAATCAGCTACAATAAAATAATCATAACATGTACCCGACATTAGACCAGTTAATGTATAAGGATTAGTTGGTGCTGTTACAGTTGTCCCTGTACCAGGCGTAAAACCACATGGACCATACTCTATAATCCATGATGTAGCAGGAGGAGTTGTATTTTCAGTCCACGCAAGATCAACACTAGTTAACATTTCATTAGAAGCTACTAAATTAGTAGGTGTAAGGCAAGTTGGTTGCTCTTGGATTGTAAATTCATCTATTGAATTATCTCCGTAAAAATCTAAAGTAGCTCCCCCAGAGGTTGTTGTAAATCTTATCTGAACCATTGCTGGTGTACCAAAAGTCAAACCAACTAAGCTGAATGAATTAGTTTGCCAGCCGCCACCTGTACCTCCTGTGTAAGAGACTAATGGTTGCCATGCTGTACCATCCCAGTAATCTACATCCATTGGATTAGCAGGTGTATATCCTACATCACATAAATAATAACAAAATTGTAAAGTTGGAGTGGTCAATGCTGACACATCAATCATAGGTGATATCAATTCTACATCAGTATCTGCACCAGAATGATCCATTAATGCAAAATCACCTCCTCCAGCGAAATTATGGTCTCCAGGATTAGGGCATTGCACGGTGTTTATAACACCATCAAACTCCCAAGGTCCGCCTGCTACAGAAGCTTGGCCCCATGTGTCTACAGTTCCTCCATTGAAGGATTCTATATAAGGTGAAGCCGGAGTTGCAACTTGTCCAAATGAACCATAAGCAACTAAAAGAAAAAGAAAGGTTTGAAGTATATTTTTAAGTTTCATGTTGAAAACTTTGAGATTGAGTCTAAAAATTTGCTAAATAAATTGAGTGAATTTATAATCTTGTAAGTACAGCCTGTTCATTGATCGGGCGATCAGCAGGTTCTGTAAAGTATTTTCTAAGATAAAAATCAAGTTTCTCATCTGGAGCAAAGTCATCATCGCTTATTGCTTCCAAGATTTGATCATTAATAGTAAATGCAGGATTATACTGCTCAGGATTATCACTAAAATCTTTAACTATAGAGTACAGAATTGTGATGTCGGTATTTTCATCAACAAAGTGATCTAAATCTGCTTGTGTAAGATCCTGAGGAGATTGTGCATTTGCACAATAGCAAAACAGTGAAAATATCACTATTAAAGCGTTTTTCATGAGATTGAGTTTTTTCTAAAAAATTGAGTATAAAAGCTTTTTTATGAACTCAGTCGATTTCGTCTTTTGACTGTTTTCAGCGCTTTACTGAAGCGTTCATCACATAAAGATGATAAAATAATCGGAAATGGTGATATAATGTCAATAAAATATTTGTTTTTCTGGAAAAAAGTATTTAGAGCAATTTTATAAATAAGCTGACTTACATAACAAATAATTAAAATGTGTAAAAATCTTACAGTCAATACTATATAAAATATACAAAGTCCTATTATATACTATATACAAAGTCCTTTTATATACTATATAATTAAGAGATATGTGGTATAATTTATTTTAGTATATGCAGGCAAGTAAAGATCTGAGTTACTTTTAACACAATAATCCGCAATATTTACTCAATAGATTATTTTTAAAAACTTTTGTTTTTCCAATATAATTTTAAGCTATAATCTAAATCCTGACTATACATGACTTGCAACTAAAAAAGCCCCAAGATTTTATATCCTGAG
>CAZBXL010000142.1:0-3720 GCA_964495785.1 uncultured Saprospiraceae bacterium
AATGAAAGGGAATTTTCATCAAATAACCAGCGGACCAATGCCAGTACTTGTAGACTTCTATGCGACATGGTGTGGACCATGCAAGTCTCAATTACCCATAATAAAAGATGTAGCCGCGGAACTAAAAGGCAAAGTTAAAGTCATCAAAATAGACATAGATAAGAATCAACAATTAGCTCATAAATACAAAGTAAAGAGCGTACCTACATTAGCCTTATTTAGATATGGAAAGGTCATATGGCAAGCCGCCGGCATGAGGACAAAAAATCAGATCTTAAATATCATAAAAGAGAAAACATAGTTGCTTTACATCTTGGATTCAGCATCTCTTTCTATCAACCAACTACCCCCTACCGATATATAATTCATATTATTAGTAATGCCCGTACCGAAAGAAAAATCCAACTGACAATTATCATTGACAAGATATGTAACTCCTGCATCAAAGTTATGAGTGAAGTCACTTACATCATCCCATAATCCAAAGGGTTCTATATACATACCAAAATTATCGTTGACACTAAAACCTAAAGCGACACTATAGGTAATAGCATTAACTGAGCTAATGTGATCATACCCGATATTATAACCTAAACTTACTCGTTCTGCAAGTTCATGAGATATTGATAGTTTATTAATCGTTCCGTAACCTCCTGAGCTTATCCCATTTGTTCCTGACGGTACAATAAGATGCGACAAGAAAGCAATCTCCGTATTGACATCTTCTCGCTTTAGAATTTGAATCTTAGTACCGATCTGAAGATCAGTGACACCATCTACAGAAAAGTCTCCAAATTTATCGATTGCAAATTCATTTAATAATCTTAACTCAATGCCTTCAGTAAGACCATACCTAAATAAATTAGTAGGTGCCAGAATACGACGATACTGACCCGCATCTTCGAATTGAATAAGAATTCCACTTTCTATTTGTAAGTTGCCTAAACCGACTGTAGAGGAAGCCTCTGTCTGATCAGGTCTGTCAGTAACAATCTGTGCTACACTCCATAGTGACGACAACATGATAAGAAATGTAAAAGCTGTTTTCATATCTATATTTTGATATAAAAGTAAGACTTGATTTAATTAATAAAGACTAAAGCCAAGTTACTTTTTAATATTAAAGATCTATTCTAATTGGCATTACCATATATTTGCTATTGCTCAGAAATCGCAATTTAATATATGGATAAACACCGCCACTTTATACTACATAAACCCTATGGGTATGTATCACAATTCATAACTAATGAGCGGACTCGTAGAAATACGAAGCTTCTGGGTGAGCTCTATGACTTTCCTGATGGCACTATGTCAATAGGTCGGTTAGACAAAGATTCAGAAGGTCTTCTGCTACTTACTACGGATGGTAAAGTCAGTGCTCAAATCACAACAGGTCGCAAAGTAGAGAAAGAATATTATGTGCAATTAGATGGTCTCATAGATGATGCCTCAATAGCTACTATGACAAGTGGAATAGAAATAAGTATCAGAGGAGAATTATTTAAAACTACTCCCTGTAGAGCTCATCGCTTAGAAGAAGAACCTAACTTTCTCCCACGTACTAAAAAAATAAGAGAAGACCGACATGGACCGACTTGCTGGCTATCTATCACTATCAAGGAAGGCAAGTTCCGACAAGTAAGAAAGATGACCGCGGCAGTGGGCTTTCCTACACTACGGCTGATGCGGGTACGTATTGGGGGTGTGCATTTAGGTGACTTGCAGGCTGGTGAGGTGGTTGAAGTTGATAAGTTTTTGGTACAATAGTAGAAAATCTTTACTTAAGCTATTAGATTAAAACAAAAATCCAATTACAATTGAATAGCCACATCTGAATTAACTATCCACTATCCTAAATGTCATTTCGTGATTTAATACTCTCCTTTATTTATCCTTATTGATTGCTTTATCAAACTCAACAAGTATTCAATATCATCTAAATCTTGCACTTTAATTTCATATGATCCGTTCCCCCAATGTCCTACATTTGAAACATCTCTTGAAATATTCTTTGCATCTTCCAAATCCCCACTTTTCAGATTTAGATATATTTTAAGCGCTTTACTTTGAACTACGAAATCACAAAAAATTTGATTTTCGATTTTAAATCCTATAGTTTTCTTTTTGGGATGTGGAGCAACGTTGTCATCTAAATTGATAATTCTTTCTTTTAGTGCATAATACATTTCCTTAATATCAGAATTTGCATCTTCTAAATGATCATGCTCTGTAAATACTTTTACTTCTTTATTTACTTGTTCAACAACATCATCCTTCCTCGAAATTGTCTTTATACTTTCTTGGGCTCCTGAACTAATTATTTGATTGTAATTAACTGTACTATTATTATATCTTTTTATCTCCCATAGCTCAATTGGTAAATCTTTAAAATTAATGGCTTCTTTTTGATATGTTGTGAAAGATGGTGAAATAAAAATAACTCTTGATTGAGACCAATCAACATCTTTCCTTTTCAAAGATTCTTTACTAGTTTCATTAAACTCCAAAATAAAATCCGCTTTGTTATTTAGCATCAATGACAAATACGCATATCCTTGGTCAATCACACTATAGTTTTTATCTCTCTTATATTCAATAATTACAAAAGTCTTACTTTCTTTATCAAATGCCAGTGTATCGATTCTAAAATTATTCAAACTGAATTCGGACCTTACGAATTCTAACCCAAAAACTGATACCAGATTATTTTCTGTTAGAATTTGTATTTCTCTTTCTAATTTGAAAGGATGCTCTTTTATGCTTTCAAGGTTAGTCTTTTCTACAATTCTGAATAGTGGCATTCCTTATTGATTTTTTTCTATACTCCTAATTACTTTAGTATATAAATAGTTAATTAAATTCTTAAACGTCTTACTCATCAACTACATTCAACAATTTCCTTACACCTAAAGCAATTCCAAAATCATGCAGTCGATGATTAACATTTATTGAATTCGTATTATTCCCATTAAAAGACGCTTTATCTATAGAATTAAATACGGCATTATATCTAAACCTAGTGAAAACCTTATAGTCGTCTGTAATTTGATAATTTGCACCTATTGCTATCATACCAAAAACATTTATTTTACTTTTATTCTCCGATCTACTAACTAAGTCAGACCTCGAATAATAATTAAGTGAAGCACCTGCTTCAACAAAAGGATTCAACTTTTTTGAAATTCCTTCATACCTACACGATAATGGAACTCCATAAAATTTATGCGAAAGTTGGATACCCGATTCTTCATCCACAATTATAACATCTATATCCATTCCACTTGTACCAATTGAATCATTAATTCCGAAATAATTAGATATCCTGGAAAAAGTATGAATCGAATATTCCAGTCCAGTGCTTATGATAAAATGCTCCGACAACGGCTTACTGTACGTAAGATTTATATTCAAATTTCTTTTATTCTTATCAGCACCCCTATACTCACTTCCTGAGGACACTCCTGTTCCAAACGAAAAATCTATCGACGACTGCGATTGAGCAATGATACTGAATGGCAAAAGACTTAGTAACGCAAAAACAAAAGAATATTTATTCATCATTCAAGATTTAGATTTACAAACAACAACTACCCTACACCCCTTCCTGCAGTGCCACATGCCCAGCATCTAACAACTTCCTCACTGCAGCGTCATCAGCCGCTTGTGCATAGACTCTTAGGACAGGTTCTGTACCTGAAGGTCTGACCATCAGCCATT
>CAZBXL010000143.1:0-3549 GCA_964495785.1 uncultured Saprospiraceae bacterium
GTCGGGGTTCCCTCATTAGAGAATGACATTTAGTCATTCTCTTCACGCTTTGCGTGAACACTCACTCACCTCCAGGAATCAATTCCTTACAGCACAAAAAAAGACCCTCGTCTTTCGACGAAGGTCTTTTGTGGTGCCTCCAGGAATTGAACCAGGGACACATGGATTTTCAGTCCATTGCTCTACCAACTGAGCTAAGGCACCAAATGTACTAACTAATGGTGGCGCAAATTTAGAGTCTTTTTATGATCTTAACTATTTTAAAATTGTATTTTTTACTTTATAAATAAAAAAGATATGTATTGTGATTATATACAGTCAGATATAGGCTTTTGGACTATAAATTCTTCAGAAAGTAGTATCACAAAAATCGGATATAGCCCTCAGAAACCTGATTTCGAGCCTCAAAGGAGTCCTCTTACCGATCAAGCTTGTACTGAGTTAGAGAATTATTTTCTCGGAAAAAGTAAAAAATTTGACCTTCCGCTACTTACGAGTTCATTCAGCCCCTTTTATCAAAGTGTTTGGTCAGAGGTCGCTAAGGTCCCTTATGGACATACGCTCAGCTATAATGATATCTCTAAAGCACTGAATAACCCTAAAGCTGTAAGAGCAGTAGGAATGGCTAATGGTAAGAATCCATTTCCAATATTAATACCTTGTCACCGTGTTATAGGCAGTGATGGGAGCCTTACAGGATATGCATTTGGATTAGAGGTGAAGACTTGGTTGTTAGAGTTAGAGGGATATCTCCCTAAGACATTGAAATTATTTTAGGCATCAGTTGCTGACTGATCTGACCTTAAAGACTGCTTATGTTTGAGGACCCTTCTTATCCAATTAGGGATAATGATAGCACCTATTATGAGATATGGATAATAAGTAATCATACGCCATAATAATGCACCTACAGAACCCACACCTTTGGGTAAAAAATCCGTAAAAAATCCAGAAAACATAATTTCCATTATACCGGCCCCCCCAGGCGTAGGACTGAATTGTGTAATAACATACATCGTCTGCGATCGTGCATATAAGAAGAACTGTCCCATCCAGTCAGTATCCATCTCTACCAAAGCCAGTAGGACAAAATTAACAACAAGAAAACGTGCTACCCAAGCCCCTATCGTAAGCAAAGACGCTTTCACGTGAAAACTAAATGGCTTAGACCTGAGCTCTTTGGATGTCGTAACAACATCCATACCTGTCTGTACAAGTGTCTTTTTGAATCTTTTTATAAATGGCCAAGTAGCAATGCTATGCAATATTTTCTTAATCACGCGTGGCCTATACAAACCCCACAGTAGTATACTACCATAGCTAAACATCACTAACCAGACGATTATAAATGTAATTCCATAACCATGAAATAATGATTCCATATCAGGCCTAATAATCTTAGGACCGAATATGGCTATGAGCAATATCATAGAGATGAGAAAAAAGAATGTGTCAATGATGACTGTATACAAAACTATAGATACCGCTTTAGCAGCAGAAATCTTCTCTTGCGATAGGAAAAATACGGCCACAGCTGATCCCCCCACACTCATCGGTGATATCGCTGATGCAAATTCCCATATAGTCACCAGCTCTACAGTGTGTCTAAATGTAAAAGCATTATCAGACAATATCTGCAGCCTGATGGATAAGAAGATATGTCTGCATATGTATATGGCGACAGCGATACCGAGATAGGTCCACAACCTATGATTCCACTTTATAGTTCTGAATTCATCAATATCAAACTGCCTGAACACCATGTATATAATGACCAGAATACCTATAATAACAGGCAGTATAATCTTGTTAAGGTTAATGGACTTAAGAACCTCTTCGTCTGATGATGTATATTTTGCTTTGCTCAATTACAAGTCGGGGATTATTTTATTGAATATCATAATAATCTTAATGCATATATAGCAACTATATTCTATATGGCTTACGAATAATCATATATCTTACTAAGAATATATATTATGTCTCTCAAATAAGGTAGATACAACCATATTAGACCCCAGTCTGCTTGAAAGATTATCTATTTTAAATTTAATATAACTTAGATATTGTTCAGAGAACAAATAGAAGGTATTTTCGTTCTCTTACTAAGTTAAAATAGACTATGGAAACAAAGACAGCGAGCCCAGTAATGCTCTACACAGAACAGACACCTAATCCAGAATCACTTAAGTTTGTCACCAATAGAATGCTATATAGAGGGACGGCAGATTTTCGTGTAGTAGATTTAGCTAAGGAGTGGTCACCTCTTGCTACTGAGTTATTCGATATGCCATATGTCAAGGGCGTATACATATGCAATAACTTCGTTACGATCACTAAAGAAATGAACTATCAATGGGACGATATAAAGCTCAAGACTAAGGAGTTCATCAAGGCTTATGTTACTGATAATAAGCCTGTCGTCAATGAAGGTTTTGAAGAGGCGATGGCTGCTATAGAAGCAGAAAAAGGAGATGCTCATCAATATGAAGGCGACGAAGCAGAAATCGTGGTGAAGATCAAAGAACTCATTGAAAAATATGTCAAGCCTGCTGTAGAAATGGATGGTGGCAATATCGAATTTAGTTCTTTTGACAAAGGCAAAGTAACTGTCTTATTGCAAGGTTCTTGCAGCGGATGTCCTTCATCTACTGTGACATTAAAATCTGGTATAGAAGGTATGCTCAAAAGAATGGTACCAGAAGTCACAGAGGTCGTGGCAGAAATGGACTAATTATCTTTGATGATAAATACATCCCAATTTACCGATTACAAAAATAGCCTCGTCAATCTATGTAAGGATGTCTCCGTTTTTATAAAAACGGAAATGCAGAAAGTCAAGCATTCCGATATTCTGGTCAAAGACATGAATAGTCTGGTAACTTACGTAGATAAGAACGCAGAAATAAAAATTGTTACAGCTCTAAAAGAAATATTACCTGAAGCTGGATTTATCACAGAAGAAGGTACTGTCTCGCAGGCAACACAAGGTCTCATCTGGGTCATCGATCCTCTGGACGGTACGACCAATTTCTTGTATAAGATTCCACATTTTTCTATATCAATAGCTCTAATGAAAGATGGTAATCCCATCTTAGGCATCGTATACGATGTGATGTTAGACACCGCATATACAGCCATCAAAGGACAAGGCACCTATGAAGACAATCATCAAGTGAGTGTAAGAAGTAATGAAGATCTTCTGGATGCCATCGTCGTGACAGGTTTTCCGTATAAGAGAGAACCTGAGCAAATAGATGCAAGCTTAGATATGATCAGGTACTGTGTAGATAACTGCAGAGGTATAAGACGCTTAGGATCTGCGGCATTGGACTTGGCATACGTGGCATCTGGCAAAATAGATATCTATTATGAAAACTCCCTCAACATATGGGACCTCGCGGCCGGAGTATTATTAGTCACTGAAGCAGGAGGTATCGTATCAGACTATCATGGAGGTGATAGCTATTTAGATGATGGTTCTATCATTGCAGCGTCACCCGGCATCTACAATAAGATGTATCCTGTAATTAATGATTATCTGGGGTA
>CAZBXL010000144.1:0-1357 GCA_964495785.1 uncultured Saprospiraceae bacterium
CGCCACCACCACTATATTTCAAAAGGCCTAATTTGTATGTAGGAGGCGTACTGAATGCATTTAATAGAAAAAAAGCACTGATTATAATGATGATATTCTTCATGTTCTACTTAGTATTTGTTGATATGGGATAACTTACCATTAATCACTCCTATAACTTTTCCCGTTAAGGATTGATTCCAAAAAGGTGAATTTTTTGACATAGAAAGATTCGTTGAGTCGTCAAGAGTCCATTCAAGAGATGGGTCAAAAAGTGTTAAGTTGGCCTTAGTACCTTCCTCTATTTTAGGCATCTCTAAGTCTAATACTTTACGTGGATTGATGGCGATAGCAGTAATTAATTTATTGATATTTAATTTGCGGGCATATGTGACGATTCCACTGTAGACAGTTTGCAGTCCTATAGCTCCCGTCTTAGCATAAGTAAATTCTTTTTTCTTGAGGTCATCTTCTACAGGCCTATGATTGCTTGTTATGATATCTATTTTGTTACCACTCACACCTTTGATTAATGCTTGTCTATCTTCTTCTGATCTTAGTGGGGGAGAGACTTTTGCATTGACATCAAAATGGGCAATAGCCTCATCAGTAAGACATAGATTGAGGTAGCATACTGATGTTGAATGTTTCTTGCTCTTGATCAATGCAATTTTGTCTGTACTCTCCGCCGAACTTATATTGTGTGAAAGCAATTTGCTGTCGGCATAATCTCGCAATTGAAGATCTCTCTCAAGTGTCATGACTTCTGATAATACAGGGCTGGCCTTAAGGCCGAGACTTGTACTTACTTCTCCTTCATGGATATTGTTACCATTAGATATTGTAGGATCATCAGGTGTATGGATGATAAGGCTCTCTGTTCCCTTAGCGTACTGTAGAGCTCTGAGCATTAATCCATTGGTATGGACTGGTCTGGCACCATCAGAGTAGGCTACTGCACCGCAGTGATGCAT
The DNA here is from genome assembly GCA_964495785.1 of uncultured Saprospiraceae bacterium. Lineage (GTDB taxonomy): Bacteria > Bacteroidota > Bacteroidia > Chitinophagales > Saprospiraceae > RFSX01. The sequence goes on from CAZBXL010000144.1 coordinate 954, forward strand.
ATCTATCATCTCAGTTATTTCTTCGCCGTCTGCCTTCTTACTGATCGCTCCGATAGGATAATAATCGACGATATGATCTTGAGTGCTATTGAGTATATATTGTATAGTGGATTTATTGTCTACAACAGGATCTGTGTTGGGAAATGGGGCTATGGCTGTATAACCACCTGCGGCAGCAGCTTTTGTAAAGCTGTTGAATGTCTCCCTATGCTCATAACCAGGTTCTCCACAGAGTGGACCTATATCCATCCATCCGATAGAGACGTGTAGGCTATCAGAAGTGATGACTTTAGCTTTTTCAGATTTGAGGCGAGCACCTATTTTTGTGATGGTCCCATTTTCTATAAGAATATCTTTCTTAGAATTATGATGAGGGCTATCAGGTGATATGATGTGAGCATTTT
>CAZBXL010000144.1:1367-3403 GCA_964495785.1 uncultured Saprospiraceae bacterium
TATTTTCTTAAAGTTTCCAAAGTCTCAAAAGAAGCGTTTCTACCGCTAACAAGATAAGTGCTAATATAAGGCACCACTTCCAGAATCTTATACCCTGATCTTTTTGCTTTATAACTTGGCTTAAGTCTGCTGTGGCAGTATTGCCTATAATATTGGCATTGTCACCATACTTCTCAGTGAGCTCATCTGTTGATTCGTAATCAAGGTTAGATTCTACTCGGTCATAATTAAATGCCAATCCTTTGACTAATTCGTCTTCCAGATTTAGATCATAGAATCCTGCTTTATCTATCATGTTATTAAAGTTGACGAGAGTGGTGTTACCCATATTCGTCTGACCAGGTATGAATTCTTCTACGCCTTTGATTTTATATATGATCTCGTTGTTACTGGAAGTGTTATTGACTTCAGTATAATTATCACCACCTATAGTGTAGGATATCTTTTCGTTCTGAGTTGCAGAGAATGATAACTTGTATAGCATGGGTACAAACACTTCTGCATTGGTTACAAGGTCATTGTATTTAGTGTCCAGTGGTGCAGCGCAGACATAGAGTTTGCCCTTGCCTCGATTATACTTCGTTAAGAAATTACTACCACTTCTATATTTTAAAAGATACTCTCCCCCTCGAGCACTGTAATTGGTAAAGTCATAGCGACCTTTAGTTATAGGCAGCTTTAAATTGTTATTGATAGATGTATAGACATTATCAAAAACGAACTCTGAAGTATTAATCTGGCTCACGCTTTCTTCGGATTCATTCCATTGCGATATAGAGTTGGCATTGAGTTGATTGAGAAAATTATTATAAGAATCAGTATCTGCAGTCCTTGGCGGAAATACTAATATATTACCTCCATTTTCTACATAAGTCTTGAGGGAGCCTGCAAGTCCAGTACTTACATTCGTCAGTGAAGTCAATATGATCAAGTCATTATCCTTAAACTTATCGTACTGTATATTGCTCTCGCTCACATTAGTCAGGTCAAACTGATTTAACCCACGGAATAAAGCTGTGAGATATCTATCATTCGTAGAATTATTTATAGATAGGACTTTTATACTTTCTTTGATATTAAAATCAATGAAGTAGCTATCATCAAACTGGATAGGGTAGTCATCTATTTTGATTTCCATCTCCTGCCAGCCTGGCTCTGTAAGCAAGAGATTAATTGTATCAGTAATGCTACTTCTTGCTGAGATGTCCATTGTGCCTTCTGGTCTATTCTGTCCATTGCTGGTGACGCTCAATCTGATATCTTCTTGGTCCTCATCACTATGATTACTGACTCTGACATAGAGTTTGTTATTTTGATTGATAGAAGGTACGACGGACTCAAACCATGCGCTATCAATGGCGATATTACTTTCTTTGACCGCCTGCATAGGAATGAAGTTGACTTCTAAGGTGCTGTCTTGCTCTACTTCTAAGTCTGTGATTGATTTTTGAAAATCTGAAAGGATATATACGATATGATTGCCATCAGCTGGAGCTGATTGTTTTTGTACGAGATACACATTGCTTAACGCATTGACCTTGGGACTCAGCTCTATTTCATCTATGGCATTACGTACGTTTTCTTTACTTATCCACCTTTGCTGGCTTCCTTTCAGCTCATGGGTGAGAATCTGAAACTGATCCGCAGGGTCATAAGCAGCTACGATTTCTTCCGCTCTCTTCTTCGTCTTATCTATCAGCGGTACATCTTCTGTCGCCGCCATCATACTATAAGAGTTATCTATGAATATGCTGACATAGTTCTTACCCGCCTTTACACTGTTGTTTTTTGATATAAATGGCTGCGCAAATGCCAATATTAAGAAAGCTAAAGCCAATAATCTGGATAGCAAGACCAATAAGTTACGGACCTTATTACGAGCACTTTTCTCTTCTTTTATCTCCTTAAGTAACTTAACATTACTGAAATACACCTTCTTAAACCTCCTAAAATGAAATAGGTGGATAATGATGGGTATAAGTAGGGCTAAAAGAGCCCACAAAATCTGTGGATATACAAACGTCATATAGAGTGCA
>CAZBXL010000145.1:0-3215 GCA_964495785.1 uncultured Saprospiraceae bacterium
GCAGGCAGCTTTTTAGTGGACGGCTTCTGAGCTATTTTATTTTTCATCTTTTGGCGATGTTCATCCTGCTGCTGCATCATCTGTGGCGTAAATGGGGCAATAGATATATCAACCATTTCTTCTGCCAGAGGCGCATATTCATTCTTATAATGGTGCTTGGAATAGAATTCTAACAACTTATCTCTATTCTCAAATGCACCATTCTTAACTCTATTATTTCTATTAATCATAGAGTCAAAAACTAAGTTAATATCAGCAGTATGCTCCATCAAATCCTTATCATTATTTCTGATCGCTTGCTCGAAGTTTCGATCTATCTTAGACTTAATTAGAGATCTATATCTCACACTTCGTCTTCGACTATTACTATCCGAGATAGGATAATGCCTTACGGCAAATTCTAAGTTTTGGGTATTATGAAGATTATCTACTACTAAATGATACTCCTCAGCTGAGACACTATCTTGCTCCATGTAAAACTGAAAAAGCATGTCATAAATATTTTCTTTTTCAGTAAAATGAAATCCTTCAAAATCAGATAATACTTCCACTAATCTATCTTTATCAGGTCGTCCATTATTTTTTAAATCATTAATCAACTTTGTATAATCTGCCGAAGCAAATTGCATGACTTGCACAGATAAGTCCATTAATCTTCTCTTATCATGCATGCCTGTTCTACGCTTTATGACATTACCTGTATAATCTATGTAGAGCAGTGTGGGATACCCTGTCACACCATACCTCTTAGCTAAGCTTTTATAATTCGGATGATCGGCGTCCCATTTTACATTTATAAAATTAGCATTCATATAATCGCCCACAGCAGTATCCTGAAAAGTCGTCGCATCCATTTTCTTACAAGGACCACACCATTGAGTATAGACATCGACGAATATTGGCTTTGATTTTTCTTCAGACATAGCTAAAACATCTGACCACATAACATCCGTAAATTCTATCTGAGCTAAGGCGACCTCAGTCAGAAACAATAGACAAATGATACTAATAAGCTTTGATGAGATTGTCATTATTTAGTCTTTGATACTGATAAAATTAAAGATAAAAATATAAGCTCTAACTTACACCTTGGAAAAATCTATTTTAATTTTGTAACAGTATAATAAAGAGGATTATATAGATTAAAAAAACTAAGAATATCAATGAAAATAGCTATAGCACAGATCAATTATATCATTGGGGATTTTGAAGGCAATCTCAAGACTATACTCATGCGAGTAGAGGAAGCAAAGACTAAGGGAGCAGATATTGTCGTTTTTGGAGAGCTAGCAACTTGTGGTTATCCTCCCAGAGATTTTTTAGAATTTGCAGATTTCGTAGAACAGACACAAACGATTCTCGATCCTATAAGAGAAGCATCTAAAGATATAGCTATTGTCATAGGCTCGCCTACACCTAATCCTCTACCTGAAGGAAAAGACTTATACAATTCTGTTTATTTTTTCGCAGACCAAGAAATTCAACATATTCAACACAAAGCATTATTACCTACTTACGATGTATTCGATGAGTACAGATATTTTGAGCCTGGCACTAAGTTCAGCACTTTAGAATATAAAGGTTATAGAATTGCACTAACGGTATGCGAGGACATTTGGAATATTGGAAATGAAAATCCACTATATAAAACTTGCCCACTCGATATTCTTATCATAGAAGATCCTGACTTCATTATCAATGTCTCAGCATCGCCTTTCTCGTACAACCATGCTGAAGAACGTCTTGAGATATGCAAGGCTAATGTGGCAAGATATAAAGTACCACTTTTCTATAGTAATAATGTAGGTGCCCAGACGGAGTTGATTTTTGATGGTGGCTCAGTGGTTATGTCCCCTAACGGTATCATCCATAGAGAGATGCCTTATTTCAAGGAGACACTTGAAGTATTTGATCTCGAAGAAGTAAAAGCTGGAAAGCAACATAGTGAACAAGAAAAAAATAATATCCTCGAAATACATGACGCCCTCGTATGGGGTATCAAAGAATACTTCAGTAAATTAGGTTTTACCAAAGCGATACTTGGATTATCAGGAGGTATTGATTCTGCAGTCACGGCTGTACTGGCACAGCGAGCATTAGGCCAAGAGAATGTACGGGTACTCCTCATGCCGTCTCAGTTCTCATCTGATCACTCAGTCAATGACGCCAAGGCGCTCGCTGAAAATCTCGGTATCCAATATGATATCATTAAGATAGAAGATGTCTTTGACAGTTTCATGAGTAAATTGACACCACACTTTGAAGGACTCCCATTTAATGTCACTGAAGAGAATATCCAAGCACGTACGCGAGGTACTCTACTGATGGCATTCTCTAATAAATTCGGTAATATATTATTGAATACTTCTAATAAGTCAGAGATGGCAGTCGGCTATGGTACGCTGTACGGTGATCTTGCCGGTGGTATATCTGTCTTAGGTGATGTGTATAAGACACAAGTTTTTGAGCTGGCCAGATACATGAACAAGGATGGAGAAGTCATTCCAGAAAATTCTATTACTAAGCCACCATCAGCAGAATTAAGACCTGACCAGAAAGACTCTGATAGCCTACCCGATTATGATATCTTAGACGAAATCCTATTTGAATATATCGAGAATCGTAAAGGACCAAAAGAGATCATTGCTATGGGGCATGAAAAAGCTCTCGTAGATCGCATTCTCAAGATGGTCAATAGAAATGAATTCAAACGTTATCAGACTGCACCTGTCTTAAGAGTATCTTCTAAAGCATTTGGGATGGGTCGACGTATGCCTATTGTGGGGAAGTACCTGGGCTAATTTTTTTTAGATACGAGTTACTAAGGACTAGTTCTTAATAAAAACATTCATTGTTTAAATCTCCTTACGAGTAATTTAATAATGAAGCTCATGTGATGACGAGAATCGTGCTAACTGTGACATTTAATTCTGGAGTTCAGATTTATACATAGTAAGTTAATTCAAAAATCAGTAAATCAAGAATTACAGTATAGACACCCCGTATATATCGAAACTTAACCTAAGTCGTAGTGAAGACGACATTTCATTATCCTTATTTGGATGTTTTTTTTTGCACATAGACAACCAGACTAATTTTTGCACATACTATCAAATGAACGTTAAGGGTCAAAAATCAAGCAATGACCATACCCAAACAAAACAAATAGACATTTAATGAAATATCTAATATCACTTTTTACAACACTATTATTT
>CAZBXL010000146.1:0-3107 GCA_964495785.1 uncultured Saprospiraceae bacterium
CTGATTCTATATCTATATGATTGGTCGGCTCATCGAGGAGAATAAGATCAGGTTTTTGTAATAATATCTTTGCTAACTCAATACGCATTCTCCATCCACCACTAAATTCTTTAGTCGGCTGTGTGAAGTCTTCTCTCTTGAATCCCAGCCCCAATAAAGTTTTCTCTACTTCAGCATCATAATTAACTTCTTCGATAGCATAGTAGATCTCACCGAGCTCTGTGACTTTATTGATGATATCCATATATGCCTTAGACTCGTAATCGGTCCTTGTCTCTAACTCCTTATTGAGTCTCTCCATCTCAGACTTCATGTCATTGACTTTGGAGAACGCCTTGGACGTCTCCTCGAATACCGTGCAATCATCCTCAGTCAATAGGTGCTGTGGCAGATACGCTATCACTGCATCAGGCGGAAACTGTACATGCCCTTTGGTAGGCTTATTAATACCCGCCATGATTTTCATGAGTGTAGACTTACCCGCCCCATTTTTACCCATGAGTGCAATCTTATCTTTATCATTGATAATAAAAGATATATCCTTGAATAAAGTGTGACCACTAAATTCTACACCGACACCGTTGACTGATATCATAAACTATATGATGATTACAAATGGAAAAGAAATAAGAAGAATAATTACTTTATCTCTATTGAAATAATCTCATCGCCGCCTCTGATGTCGTTCACCGTTTCTTGATCTTTCTCAGACATGACCTTACCAAATACAGTATGCTTACCATCGAGCCAATCTGTAGGTATATGAGTGATAAAAAATTGACTACCGTTTGTTCCAGGTCCTGCATTGGCCATAGATAATATACCAGGGCTATCATGCTTTAATTCTGGGTGAAACTCGTCAGCAAACTTGTAGCCAGGACCTCCTGTACCCGTGCCTAAAGGACAGCCACCTTGAATCATAAAGTCAGGTATAACTCTATGCCATTTGAGGCCATCATAATATCCTGCCTTAGCTAATTCTAAAAAATTATGAACAGTCTTTGGCGTTTTAGTACCAAATAAAGTAAGGTTGATATCTCCTTTGTTCGTATGGATACATACTTCAGTATCTTTCTCAAAAGATGCTGTCTCCATTGACATATTAATCAATGCTGGATCTATTTTATCTAATGCTGACATGTTTTTTATTTTTCGGCAAAAGTAGACCTTTTTTCATATTGTAAACATAAACTGATAAAAGATTCACCTTTATAAGGCGTATCCTAATCATCACATGCTCATCATTACTTTGGTAGATATTTCTTATTGTTTAATAGTACTTAAGTAATCACATCGCTGTATTTGTAAAAAGAATTAAGATATTCTTGTGTTAGTTTAAGTTCACATAAACTCAAAAGAGTAGAATATGATGTTAGAATGACTGGTTTTTAAGTCTATATAAAAAGGTAAATTTTCAAAACCAACTACACTATTCCATTGATCATCGAGCAGGATATTCCACGTAGTTTCTTGGTGTCTCCCACAGCTTTACTCCGATATCATATTTCTCGTCTATGTTTTCTCTGAGTATTTTCCATATTTCGTAAGCAATTAATTCTGCAGTTGGATTTTGCTCTTTGAATTCTGGACAGTCGAGATTTAGGTTTTTGTGATCGTATCTATTTTCTATCTTCTCTTTGATAATATCTGCCAGAACTGATAGATCAAATAAGTATCCCGTCACAGGATCTACTTCTCCTGTGAGTCTCACTTCTAAGTCATAGTTATGCCCGTGATAATTCGGATTATTGCACTTGCCGTATACGGCTTTATTTTTCTCATCTGACCATGCATCTGTATGCAATCTATGTGCAGCATTAAAGTGGGCTCTTCTATATATAGATATATTCATATTTATTTATCTTATTACTAAACAACAATAGCAATGCAAGTTAGTTGAATAAACTCTTAATATGTATCGTATAAGATGACATTTTCTACCAGTACAGCATTAGACTGCAGCCGCTATCGTCTAAAAATAGATTTATAATTTCCGTACCTTAGCTCATCACTTTATATACAGGATTTCTACAGTTATATGCAATTATCTGATATACCAGGTCACAAAGAACTTAAAGACTATTTTCTAAAGATCATAGACTCTAATCGCGTACCTCATGCTATCATGATGACTGGTGGCGATGGGTATGGTAAATTGTCCTTGGCTATAGGATTAGCCGTACTTTTAGAGTGCAAAAATCGAACCTCTGATGGTGCATGTGGTAACTGCTCCTCATGTCACAAAGCTCAGAAAAACATACATCCTGATATACATTTCACTTTTCCAGTGATCAAGAAGGATAATATAAAGAGACAAGATACTACGAGTACTTACTTTCTTAAAGAGTGGAGAGAGTTTCTCACAGAACATCCATATGGCAATATATCAGACTGGCTCACTTTCTTAGGGGCTGCAGACAAGCAAGCTAATATTAATGTAGCGGAGTGTAACGAGATTATTAAGAATCTAGGTCTTATGACCTATGAGGGTCAATATAAGATTCAGATTATCTGGTACGCCGATTATTTGGGCAAGGAGGGAAATCGTATCCTCAAGCTTATAGAAGAGCCAGCTGAGAATACAATAATCATATTGATCTTAAATAACAGCAATGCAATATTAAATACTCTAAAGTCTCGCTGTCAGAGTATCCTCGTACCTCCATTTGCTGATGATGATATCATGACATATCTTGACACCCATAGTAGTCTACCTGACCAGGATAAACAAAAATTGGTACATTTAGTAGATGGGGACCTTAGATTAGCTATCCAGTCTATTAATTCGGCACAGCTTAACTATTCTGAGGATATTATGAACTGGTTCAGGTGTTGCTACAAGGCTGATCCTGAAGAAGTTGTAGGATTTGTAGAGTCTATGGTCAGAAATGGAAAACAAGAGAATATCAATTTTTTTAATTATGGCCTCCATTTTCTAAGAGAGATGCATCAGCTGATCGCTCAGAATACATCTGATAAGGTCAAATTAACAGAAGAAGAGATTATAGTAGCGGAAAAGATGACAAAATTGATTGATATGAGTAAAATAGGCCGTTTAGAAGAATTATTTACTCAATCTATAGGTCATATTAGAAGAAATCTATCAT
>CAZBXL010000147.1:0-3102 GCA_964495785.1 uncultured Saprospiraceae bacterium
TGGTCTCACCTTGTACAAGCGTGATATTACCTAAGCTATCTACTATTGTCGCTCCGCCTACTGGAATCAATGGTGCCGCAAAGCTACCTGAACCTGTAGTTGATGGACACAACAAGCCGCTTGTCAATCCTGGATCACACACAACTGGTACTCCTGCCGAACCTGATCCCGTAGGGAATACAGATGATATAAATGGCACCGGTGCTCCATTAGGTAAAAACTGGAAACCTTCTGCACTACAAGAGATCACTGCATTATCAGGGAACACAACTTGGCTCAGATCTACTCTCTCTACCAATATCTCATGACTACACTCTACAAAATTACCTAACTCATCTTCCGCTCTATACGTTCTTACAATTCTCTGCGTGAAATCTGGATCACATTCTAATCTATCTGTAACTTCATTTACTAAGAATACATCGAATGTCAGACCTAAACAACCACCTGTTGCTATCGGTAAGCCTAATGCATCTGCTCCTGCACATGTTAAGGTAACGTCAGCTGGACATTCTATCTGAGGAGGTAGCTTGTACTCCACCAAGATATTACCCCAACATCTATTGCCACATTCTGGCTCCGTTATTTGATAAGTTAAGTTTTGACCTATGTGATCTATTCCTACAATTCTATTTGGTATTGCATTTCCAAAACCATCATAGACAATTAATCCATCTCCAGATGGAGTAAGATAGAAATCATTACATGCAGGCTCGATTCCGATACCACCCATCGCTGGTGTGATCTCCGCCATACAATCCTCATCTAAACTTACATTAATCTGACTAATACATGCTATCTCACAGTTGCTTGAACACGGTACTATAAACTCTTCCGTTAAGTCTATAGTTGACGTATCATGATCATCCTCAGCGACTCCATCATTATTAGGATTAGTATCTGGATTACTATCTGCATCCACAACACTATTACCATCAGCATCTGTTGATCCACTTATCTCAGCAACATTAGAATAGTTAGCTGGATCCTGATCTACAAATTCTATAGTGCCAAAGAATGAAACAGTTGCTGTAGCTTTTGGCTCAAGTATACCAGGAATAGTATAGAAGTAAGTTGGTGCTGCTGCATCATCCCATCCAGGATTTAAACTTGCTTCATAACTAAATCCAATAGGCAAGTGATCTGCAACTTGTATGTTAGTTGCTGCAATCGTACCCTCATTAGTAACAGTGATAAGGAATTCTAATACATCACCTGGTTCATACATAGGTGGTGTAACAATCTCCTTAGTTAATGCCAAGTCAAATACTTCAATACTTGCTATATCTGTATCATCTTCATCAGGATCATTATTATCTCCTGTACTATCTACATCATCACCTGTCACATCAACACCATTGACATCCGTCATACTTTCTACTTCTGCTACATTCACATAAGCATCAGAAGCACTACAAGACGCTATCTCTAATGTAATAGAAACAACTGTACTTGTATTTCCTGCTATTGGTCCAGGAATAGTTGTCGTCGCAACCTCATTAATAGGATCAAAAGTCCAAGTACCATCATTAGAAGTCAAATACTTGTAACCACAAGGTAGAAAATCATTGACTTTGACATTATAAAGATCTAACGAACCTTCATTGTATATCTCGATATCAAATGTAATCGGGTCACCAAATCTGTATGGTCCTGCAGTTGTGGTTGTTTTAGACAATGCTATATCTACCGGTCTCATTATACCCGCATTTACATCACCATCATTACCTGTCGGATTAGTACAATCTGATCCTCCTGTTATAGGATCTATATTATTAGTATTCTCTCCTGCTGTACAAGTCGAACTATCACCATCTGTAAATTCAAATCCTTCAAGTGACTCACCTGAATCATTTGGTAAATCGAAGATTACAAAATATTCTGTATCCGCATCAAGACATATATCAGCATCACCTGCTTCTCCTGATCCAAATTTATATTCTCCATCATCATTAGTCGTTGTACTTGCTAATGCATTCGCTGGCGAAGTGTCTGTCGTACCACATTCGAATAGGTAAACATCTACACCTGGCACACCTTCTTCTCCATCTTCGTCTTGACATCCATCTACATCTTCATCATAGAACACTTGTCCTTCTAATTCTTCACAAGGCATGATACCTGCATTGATATTCGTATCATCATCATCTTCGTCTGGATCATAACATCCTGATGCCCCAGTTATAGGATCAGCGGTACTGTTATTACCTCCTGCAGCACAAGATGCGCCATCTCCATCTGTTAATGCATAATCATCAAATGTCTCACCTGAAGCATTTGGTAGATCAAATACTACAAAGTACTCCTTAGCTGGATCAAGACATATATGAGAGCTACCCTCTTCTTCTGGGCCGAACTTATATTCTCCATCAGCATCAGTAATAGCACTTGCAAGTGCATTAGCTGGTGAAGTATCCGCTGTACCACATTCAAATACAGTTACATTAACTCCGGCAACTGGACCTTCTGTCGCATCATCTCTACAGCCATCTGCATTATTATCATAGAATACCTCACCTGACATTTCCTCACATGGTGTGATACCTGCATTTGCATTACTATCATCATCGTCATCATCTGGATCAAAACACATACTATTACCTGTCTCAGGATCTACTACATCTGCGTTATCCTCTCCTGCACAAGTTGAGCTATCACCATCTGTCAAGAAGAAATCTTCATGAAGCTCTCCATCTCCGTTTGGTATATCGAATGAAACGAAATATTCAAAATCAGGATGCAGACATACTTCCGCTGTACCTTCTTCTTCTGGACCAAACTTATACTCTCCATCAACATCAGTTGTCGTTGATGCTAAAGCATTAGCTGGTGTAGGATTAGTTTCTCCACATTCAAAGATGTATACATCCACTCCTTCTACTGGAGTTTCTGCTGCATCGTCTTGACAGCCATTCGCATTCCAATCATAGAATACTGATCCTGATATTTCTTCACAAGGTGTAATACCTGCATCTATGTTAACGTCGTCATCATCATTATTCGGATTATAACACGCTGATATTCCTGTATCAGGATGTACGTCATCCGCATCTGGACCTCCTTGACAAGAAGCATCTGCTCCATCAGAGAAGTAATGGTCTT
>CAZBXL010000148.1:0-3101 GCA_964495785.1 uncultured Saprospiraceae bacterium
TATCATCCGCTACGCCATCCTTATCTCTATCTTTCTTACCAAATAAAAATCCTAATCCTAATTCGTGTAATAAATAATTATCATTACCATCACCATCAGCAATTGGATTAAGTGGTGCATTTGGATAAGCTCCGTCATATTGATCTTGACCTGTAAATCCATATTGTGAATGATAGAATAAACCAAACTTATCAGTAATTTGATATTTAACACCTAAACCTACAGGAACATGCCATCCTGACTCTTCTTCTCCTCTGTTAGCAAATCCACCAACTCCATTTTCTGGACTGTAGCTTATGTATCCTCCACCTGCAGATAGGAATGGAGTAAATTTCTTTCCTTTTAGAATTTTGTAATGTACTCCCAAGTTAGCTTGAAAGACATTAGATAAAAACTGATCTACGTTAGTGTTTCCAGAATCAGTAGAAAAGTCAACACCGTGACGACCAGACGATCCTGCGAGTACGATATCAAAAGAAGGCGAAAGGTATCTTGAGACTCTCGCTCCGATATGACCTTGAAATGGAGTACCAAACACCATGTTACTTCCGATGTCACCATTGTATTCCATCTTACCACCACTTAACATTAGTCCCCACTTACTATCTTCAGTCTGAGCGTTAAGAGAGATGGCAAATCCCATAATAGCCAAAAAACATATGAGTATGTGTCTATTCATTTTAAAGTTTTTTTGATTTTGCGTAAAAGTATCAATTTAGCTTAATAATATGTAATGTAGCTTTCTTATTATAGTTAAAATCTTGTATTTCAACTTAATTTTTAACTGTTATGATCGGCAACGGTATATTTATTTTTAAAGTTTTATATAAATCGATAGAATTATGAGCAATAACAATATTGTTGCCTTAGTATTTTTAGTGTTAGGATTAATTTTTATGATTTCACTTTTTAGATCGTTGTTCAAAATTATTTCAATGCAGAAAAGTGAAGAAACTTTTACAGGCTTAGCAGTATTAAAAACATTCCTGATTCCAATACTTTCATTCTTAGCCTTGATGTACTTTATAATTGCAATACTTCCGGGGCTTCAATAATGCTCCTTAATCATATTTAGTATTGGGTATTACTCTGGTTATCTTTTAGGGAAGGCTTGTAGTACTCAGCAAGTTGTTTTGTCGCATTGGCTAATAATATTGTATCTAATCCAACGCCTAACATTTGTGCCCCTTTGTCAGAATAATCGGAAATAAGTTCTTTAGATGAGGTAAGGACTCCAGCCACCTTTCCACTTTCATTTATTTTCTGTAGACAATTGTCTACAGCTTTGACAACATCTGCATGCCCTGGTTGTCCTATAAGTCCCATTGAAGCTGCAAGGTCTGCCGGGCCTAAGAATACAACATCTAGACCTTCTACTTTTAATATACTGTCTAAGGCATCTACCCCTGCAACAGATTCTATTTGTGCAATGACACACATTTCGTCATTAGCGATATGAAAATAATTATTAACTCGATTCCATTGGGCTGCCCTTGCAAGAGCAGTACCTACTCCTCGCTTACCATCAGGAGGATATAATACTGATTCTACAATATATTCTGCCTGTTCTGCTGACTCCACCATAGGAACAATAAAAGATTGTACACCTGCATCCATTAGTGTTTTCATATAGGCTTGATCCGCAGTTGGTATACGAAGAATGGGTGTCACATCATATCGCGACATGGCTTGGATCTGTATAATAATTTGATTGATATCAAATGGACCATGTTCTGCATCTATGAGAACCCAATCAAATCCTGCTCCTGCCAATATCTCTGCAGCATAAGAGTGTGGTATGCCATTCCAAATACCGTACTGCTTCTCACCTTGGTATATAGCCGCTTTGAATTTATTTTTTATTGACATCGTCTCTAACTATTTAAAATATACAGATATAGAACCCATTACATCATAATCTACAGTAAAAGTATCCCCCGCTCTTACATCTACAGGACGAGTAAAGCTTCCTGCAAGAATAATCTGACCAGGCTCTAAAGCAATATTATAAGTTGCGTATTTTTTAGTCAACCAAGAGATACCTTTAGCGGGATGATTGAGTACGGCTCCAGAAACGCCGCTTTCTTCTATGACACCATTGCGATACATCATCGCTGCTACCCATCTTAGATCTATCGCATCTGGCTTCATCGGTAACCCCCCGAGAATAATACCTGCATTAGCTGCATTATCTGAGATCGTGTCCCTCACTGTTCTTTTATATCCAGTCTCAGGATGCACTCTATATGATCTCGCTGCTATTAGTTCTAAGGCTGGCATAACATAATCTGTTGCGTTAAGAACATCGATTATCGACACATTTTCTCCTTCCAGTCTATCCTTAAGTATAAATGCAAGTTCTACTTCTATTTTGGGATCGAGAAACTGAGCCGCTTCTATCTCACTCCCTTCTTCAAAAACCATATCATCCAATAGACAGCCAAAATCTGGTTCATCTATAGACATGACCTTTTGCATCGTTTTAGAAGTCAGACCGATTTTGTGACCTACAAGCTTTCTGCCCTCTTCTTTTTTAATATCCATCCAAGTCGACTGGATATTGTAAGCATCTTGTATATCCATATCAGGATATGTAATAGTCGTCGCATCTACTTGCTTCCTATCTTTTTCAGCATTATGTAAGCGCTGAGCCTCTTTTTTATATTGATCTTCAGTAAGCATTGGTACTATCTCTTTTATTATCTAACAAAGCTATTACTTTTACTACAGATTTAAGAAGAAGATGTTGTATGAACAATTAGTATCCCTACAATGTCACTTTAATATATCATCAACATAAACTATTAATAACATATGTTAGCTAAATACGAGAAGACACTCAAAGCAGAAATTAAAAAAATAAAGAAAGCTGGAATTCTAAATATTATCGATGGCAAGGAAATTCAGTCTGCAAATAAAACATTCTTTGACAATCACTCTCCTGTGAATGGAGAACTAATTTCTAAAGTCGCTTCAGGAGATAAAAGAGATATAAATAAGGCAGCTAAGTCTTCTAAAAAAGCTTTTAGCAAATGGAAGTCTATCCCACACAAGGAGCGTAGAGACATACTGTATTCTATCGCGGAGAATATAGAAAAGTA
>CAZBXL010000149.1:0-2985 GCA_964495785.1 uncultured Saprospiraceae bacterium
CTACCCATTAACTCTTCTGCGAATGTCCTCAGGATTAATTTCTTATCATCACTTACTGATACTGCATCTAAGTGAGAAAATGCCAACTGTCGATAGACTAACTTGAGCTCATCGCAATGTACACTGACATGAGAAGCCTTAAATAGATCAATAACTTCTTTAATTTTTTCATCTCCAGAGATATCAAGTTTATCACTATACAAAGAACGTAATCTTTCTGCTTGACTCGCAGATAACAACTCTAATGACTTCAGATAGAGATAGGTTTTTTTATTATGAAGTATATCGCCACCAATTTTTTTACCTACTTGCTCCTGATCACCAAAACAATCTAACCAATCATCTTGCACCTGAAAAGCGATACCCAGATTCTTTCCAAAATTATAAAGATGAAACTGATCCTGCTCAGTTGCACCACCAACGATAGCCCCCATTTTTAGTCCACAGGCTACAAGGACAGCCGTCTTATATGTGATCATCTGTATATACTCATCTACAGTAACCTTATCAGTTGTTTCATAATCCATATCATAGCGCTGTCCTTCACAGACTTCTATGGCCGTCTGTGTCATCACAGCATTTATAGAACCGAGATGATCTTGGTATTTTTCAAGTAACTTATACACATAAATCAGCATGACATCACCTGAAAGAATAGCTGCATTAACATCATACTTGATGTGTGCCGATGGCTTTCCTCTTCTGATATCCGCATCATCCATAATGTCATCATGCAACAAAGAAAAATTGTGGAATACTTCTACCGCCAGCGCCGCCTCAAATGGCTGATCCAAATCCTCCTTATAAAGATTATATCCTGCTAATACCATCGCCGGACGCAGACGCTTGCCGCCTAAACCAAGTATATATCGTACTGGGTCATATAATGCCGATGGAGATTCTGGCCATTTATATAGGCTCAGTTGCTCAGTGAAATTCTTTACTAATTCAGAGATAGGACGCATAAATTATAGTTCTGATGTAAAACTAAATTTTAATTATTAAATGGGTTGAATAATTATTAATGGCTAATGATTAATTACGAATTGATTTGAGGGAAGAGGGGCTGTAGACTATGGATTGAGGGATTAAGGGATTAAGGGATTAAGGGATTAAGGGATTTTAACGGTTTGCGGTTTGCGGTTTACGGTTTACGGTTTGCGGTTTGCAGTTTGCAGTTTGCGGTAAGATAAGGAGCAAGGATTAAGGGATTTTGACGGTTTGAGGTTTTTGGTACTGATAGGGTACGTGGTTTAAGGCATTGAGTATTGAGGAGTAGTGGTATTCTTTGGTTTTGGGGATTTGCTTTAACTTCGGTAAAGAAAAAAATTAAAATATGAGAGCTGTCATTTATCTAATTATTATATCTCTATTTTTTCAGTGTCAGACTGAAGAAGCGTTTGATGTCCTTATAGTAGGTGATGCGATCTATACAGCCTCAACAGATTCTACTGTAATCGAAGCTATAGGAATTATCGGTGATAGAATCGCCTATATTGGTACCCAAAAGAATATTGATTCTCGGATAAATAGTGAAACAAAAAAGATAGATGCTACAGGGCAGTTCGTCATGCCGGGATTCATAGAGGGGCATGGGCATTTTTCTGGTATGGGAAGCTCCCTACAGAATCTTAATTTCTTAAAAGATACATCATGGAATGCTATCCTTGATAAGATCGAAAAAAAGGCGAAGACTTTACAGAAAGGAGAATGGATATATGGTAGAGGATGGCATCAAGAAAAGTGGGTAGAACAACCTGAAGAAAGTTATGGAGCCTACCCTATGCATTATAGCCTGAGTGAGCTATCACCTGATAATCCAGCTATACTTGTACATGCATCTGGACACTCTCTTATCGCCAATGAAGCGGCTATGAATCAAGCAGGAATCTCAATAGAAAGTCCAAGTCCTAAGGGAGGAGAAATTGTAAGAAATAAAAATGGAAATATCGTGGGTGTATTCGAAGAAAGAGCCATGACACCTATCAAAGAGGCATTCAATTCTTATCTCGACAATCTTGATTCAGAAAGTCAAGAAAAAATTTGGTATGAAGCCATAGAACTTGCGCAAAAAGAATGTCTTGAAAATGGTATAACAAGTTTTCAAGATGCAGGCAGCCTCTTCTATGAACTTGATCGATATGTTGAAATGGCAGAAAAAGGAAAGTTAGACATCAGACTATGGGCGATGATGCGAGACAGTATATCAAATATCCCAAAACCCGTGTCCGAATACAGAAAAATAAATATTGGCAGTGGACACTTCACATGTCGAGCTATCAAATCTGAAATCGATGGTGCTCTCGGAGCACATGGAGCATGGCTCATAGAACCTTATGCTGATAAGCCCAACTTCTATGGTCAGAACACAACTGAAATATCAGCTGTAGAAAATCTCGCAGAAGTTGCCTATGAAAATGAAATGCAATTGTGTGTCCACGCCATAGGTGATAGAGCAAATACAGAAACACTGGACATCATAGAATCATACAGTAGCAAATCTGAGAAAAATTTAAGATGGAGAGTAGAACATGCTCAGCACTTAAGCCCAGGAGATATACAACGTTTTAAATCCACTGGAGCCATCGCCTCTATGCAAGGAGTTCATTGTACTTCTGATGCTCCATTCGTGCAGAGGAGATTGGGATTACTAAGATCTAAGATTGGTGCTTATGCCTGGAAGGCCTTACTGAATCAAGGAGTCATCATTGTCAACGGTACTGATGTACCCGTCGAAGACATAAGCCCTATAGACAACTTCTATGCCTCAGTGACACGCAAGCGATTAGATAACGGAATGGAGTTCTTTGTAGAGAATAGAATGAGTCGAGAACAAGCCTTAAGGTCCTACACCATCGATGCAGCATATGGAGCATTCGAAGAGGATGCCAAAGGATCTATTGAAGTTGGAAAATATGCGGATATCGTCATCTTAGACACAAACCTACTAAAGTGCAATGATCTGGATATTCCTAAAACTGAGGT
>CAZBXL010000150.1:0-2901 GCA_964495785.1 uncultured Saprospiraceae bacterium
GTGGTCCTATAAGAATCGCATTGTGTCCACCGGCTGCAGCGATCTCAAGTGATCTTTTAATATTCTCCTGACCTTTTACATCAGAGAAGTCTACTTTATAAACATTCTCAGTTTCATAGAATGTTTCTCTCGTATCGTATTCATATCTTTTTACTCTGTCCTCACCTTCGAGTATGGATACTGCTTCAAGTAGATTTTTTACACCGAATACTTGTAGATCACTGACGATGGCTGCTTCTCTGGCATTCTGAAATGGTAGAATGAGTCCTTTCATTTTCTTTTGTCGGGCAAGGATAGCTATCGGTAGAGCACCTTTTATAGGTCGTAGACTGCCATCTAATGCAAGCTCTCCGATGATCATATAATCTTCCAAAGCATTTTCTATGATCTGCTTAGTAGCTGCTAGTATACCTAAGGCGATAGGCAAGTCATATGCTGATCCTTCTTTTCTGATATTAGCTGGAGCCAAATTAACAACGAGCTTAAGGCGTGGCATTTTATATCCTACATTTTTTGTCGCCGCTTCTATCCTTTGGAATCCCTCAGTGACAGCCTTATCGGGAAGGCCGACCATAAAAAACATTTGTTTACCTGCAGCGACCGTTCCTCCTGCATTTACTTCTACGGTTATTGTCTGAGCTTCTACACCTTGCACAGCAGCAGCATATGTTTTTACAAGCATTATCGTCTGATTATTGAAGTCTCAATATACCAATTCCATTTATTTAAATATGGAATTTAAACATATAGTCAGATAAGCGAGAGTTAGTAGTTGGCTAATCAAATGTCGGTGAACACATTATCATAATGAATTACTCTGAGACATTATTATTATTTTTATATAAATCAAAATAGAATACCATGAGACAACTTTGCTTTATTCTTATCGCCATACCTGTCATTTGTTTCTCGCAAAAATCATATGCCCCTCTCGGTGCAGAGTGGAATTATGAAGGAAAGTCTGAGTTCCATTCAGTTGAGATAGGTTGTTCTGGTAATCATCTTAATTATGTAGTAGAAGAAGAATTGATGGTAGAGGGTAGAGATTGTTCTCTGATAAGAGCATATCGCTCGACTAATCTTGATACTGTATGGAGGTATACTGGAGATAGTCTTATCGTATGGGAGAACGAGAACAAAGTTTATTTTCAACAGGATAGTTTGTTTCTGTTATTATTTGATTTTGGTGCTGAACTGGGAGACACAATTATCAGATATGATCCTTACAGACGTGGTGTTTTTTCTGGAACCTTTTATGAAGAATCAGATACGACAATAAGAGAGATGATTCAATTTGTTTCTCAAGTATTTGAAACTGTAGTGGATGGACAAATTTTAAAGGTTCAAACAGTTTCAAGTCTTGATCCTTACTACTTGTATCCTGATGATAGAATATTAGAAGGCGTAGGTAGTTTGTCTCAATCACTTCCTGGAGACTATTTCTTTTATACAGCTAATGGATGTGATGGAGAACTGATCTGCTATAATAATGGATCTATTGATTATGTGACAACTAATGTGTTTGCTCCTTCTCATCCTAGCTGTGATTTCAATCCTATCATAGACAGTGTAGAAGATAACATAGACAACAGTATTAGAGTGTATCCTAATCCATTCAATACTTCCGTAGAAGTAGAAGCTGACTCTGATATCAAGTTGCTCAGGATAATAGGAATAGATGGGAGAATCTTACACTCAGTTTCTGATCAAAATTATATCTTGACAGATAACCTAACAGATGGTACTTATGTATTGCATATCATCACTTCTGTAGGTTTTCTGACTAAGAAAATTATCAAATTATAGTCATTCTGTAAGTATGTTATTACTCGTGTGTTGAGCTTGATGTAAGTTTTTACAACTAAGTCATAATTGTACCGTTTCAATGTTTAGTATTTATAAATAAATAAAAATACTTTTGCAGGCATATGATAAAAACGGATATACTCATAGTAGGAGCTGGTCCTTGTGGACTCTTTACAGTGTTTGAGGCTGGCTTATTAAAGTTAAAGTGTCATCTTGTTGATGCTCTACCGCAAGTGGGGGGTCAATTATCTGAAATATATCCTAAGAAACCTATCTATGACATACCTGGCTGCCCGGGTATTTTAGCAGGTGATCTTGTAGATAATTTGATGCAACAGATAGATCCTTTTAAGCCGACATTTACATTAGGGGAGAGAGCGGAGAAGATAGAGAAAGTAGATGACAATCTTTTTTTAATGACAACGAATAAGGGTACAAAAGTACAAGCACCTGTGATCGCAATAGCTGGAGGTCTTGGAAGTTTTGAACCCCGCAAGCCGCCTATAGAAGGACTCCAAAACTATGAGGATAATGGCGTAGATTATATGGTCAGAGAACCAGAAAAATATCGCGGTAAAAAAATTCTAATTGCAGGTGGCGGAGATTCAGCACTGGACTGGACGATAGAATTAGCGGGTATAGCCAAAGAGGTCACTTTAATACATAGAAGAACTTCTTTTCGTGGAGCCCTCGATAGTGTAGAGAAAGTTATGAAACTGGCACAAGATGGTAAAGTCAATCTGATAACTGAAGCACAAGCTACAGGTATCAAGGGAGAAGATCGTCTCTCAGAAGTGGTTATCAAATCGAAAGCTGATGGTGAGTCAAATATTGCAGTAGATTATTTCATTCCCCTGTTTGGCCTAACACCAAAGTTAGGTCCTATTGCTCATTGGGGATTAGGCATTCATAGGAGTGCAGTAGAAGTTAATACATTAGATTATAGTACTGATGTCCCGGGGATATATGCAATAGGAGATATTAATACTTATGAGGGGAAACTTAAGTTGATTCTCTGTGGTTTTCATGAAGCGACCCTAATGGTGCAGTCGGCATTTAAGCGTATCTATCCAGATCAGAAATTAAGTTTTAAAT
>CAZBXL010000151.1:0-2767 GCA_964495785.1 uncultured Saprospiraceae bacterium
CTCATATCCTATTTCCCATCACATCCTGGTTTGGCATCAGTGTCTGATTCTAATCGAATATTGCTTAAGCCTATATCAACTCCGGCCTCTCCAGTGATCATAAATGCAGACATAATCTTAGTCATGTCAAGCCCTAATTTTTCGAAGCAACTTAGGCTTATTCTATATTCATTCCACTGATTGCCAGTGATGTTAATGTCTAATACATTATTGCATAGGCCGTCTTGTCCACACATTCCTATTTGTACTTTTGAGATATCGGAAGTAAATGACTTTGCTGAGAAGGCTAGTTCCATAGCTCCATTAGACTGACGTGACATATCATCTGGTTTAGGTGTAGATAAGCGTAGTTGATCTTTATCGGGCTTTGTCCATTTAATTCGAAGGGCATCTTCTTGAGCTTTATCATCTGTCTTGCTGACGATCAAGCCACCTACAGAAGTGGGGTAGCTAGCGATCTGTTTTTCTAAGTCGTCAGAGTTTAACCAAAGACCCCAAGGGGCCACAGCTGCACCTTTAATAAAGAACTCACCAGTCGAGACGACGTCTGTGCTCTCTAATCCAGATCTCTCTGAAAGTGCTTCTATCGTTTTGGAATCATTGTAATCCAAGCCATATCCTAAATTAAATAACGGTTGTATATCCTTACTCGCGAGGGCACTCGATGGCCATGAGAATGATAGACGTCCCTTAAAGTCAAAGGAAGGATCTCTCTGGAATAGCAGATCAGAGATACCACCTCCCTCACTACCTGGAAGCCAAGCTGCAACAAATGCATCTGATTGATTCAGTTGAGGGTTGGTCCATAGTGGACGACCTGATAAGAAAACAGAAACAACAGGAATGCCTTTATTTTTATATTCAGCTAATTTTTCTGTATTGAAACCATTCGGCGTAAATTTAAGATTCGCTCTATCTCCTTGAAATTCTGCATATGGATCCTCACCGTATATAGCGATGACAATGTCAACATTATCATCAATGTCTCCTTCGGCAGAGAATATTAATTTGCCACCAGCTTCATTGATGGCTTCTCTTATTCCATCAAGAATAGTTTCGCCATTAGGAAACTCCAGGTTGGTGTGGCCTGTACCTTGCCAAGACAATGTCCATCCTCCGCAAGCCTTCGACATATTATCTGCGCCGTCGCCTACCACCATTATCGTCTTGGAAGCATCAATGGGTAATGTTGCATTATTATTTTTAAGAAGAACCATAGACTCACGTACGGCTTGTCTTGCAATTGCTCGATGTTCAGTACTTGCAAGATGGTTTTCTTGACCTGCATATTGACGAGTACTCGGAGCACCTTTGGTAAATATTCCTGAAGCAATTTTTACCCTCAGAATACGACGTACGGCATCATCTAATCTTGACATAGGAATGGTTCCATTCTTTGCATGCTTAAGAGTACTTTCATATAGACCTTTCCAACTGTCAGGAGCCATGTACATATCCAGTCCAGCATTAATCGCTTGAGGACAATCTGTATTAGTACAGCCAGGGACCTGACCATGCCCATTCCAGTCACCTACTACAAATCCGTTAAAGCCCATACGACCCTTGAGTACATCTGTCAGTAACTCCTTGTCAGCATGGAGTTTTCTATTGTTCCAACTAGAGAAAGAAGCCATTACTGTCTGTACACCGGCTGGTATAGCGCTATAGTAACCTGATGCATGTACGTCTCGTAATTCTTTTTCACTAATAAGTGCATTTCCTTGATCCACACCATTTTCGGTTGCACCATCTCCTAAGAAGTGTTTAGCACAAGAAATAACACGTCCTTCTCCCATGAAATCTTCTCTGTCAAAGTGACCTTGTAAGCCGTACACTATACGATCTCCATAGGACTTGATTATTTTGCTATCTTCAGAAAAGCCCTCATAGCTTCTGCCCCAACGAATGTCCTGAGGTACAGCCAGCGTAGGAGCAAATGTCCAGTCATGACCAGAGACAGCCAGTTCCTGAGCAGTCACGGCAGCAATTTTTTCTATTAGATCTGGATTATTCATAGCACCAAGGCCCACATTATGAGGAAACACAATAGCACCCTTGAGATTAGCATGACCATGTACGGCATCTATTCCCCATATACAAGGGATGGCGACTTCTACACCTTCAGTATCTATCGAGGCATTATAATATTGGTCAGCCATGTCGAGCCATGTCTTAGTATCTGCGTAGGGTAGTGGTCCTGGTGCAGAATTACCTCCACTTAGAACAGAGCCTAAACGATATTTTTTGACCTCTTCAGGTGTTATCGATCCGTTATCTGCTTGTATGACCTGACCGACTTTTTGCTCTAATGTTAGTTTGGGTATAATTTCATCTATCTGCGCCTCTATGGTTGGGTCTAAAGGAAGAGGCTTGATGATGGGCCAGTCTTCTGGATTGACAACCTTGGTAGATGCATCATCTTTTTTATCACTTGGACTTATATTACTGTGTTGTTGTGTGCAGCTTACTATTAGTAAATAGAAAAAACTGAAAGTGGGTATCAAGGACTTAAAGCACATTTTGTTTTCGATGATTTTGGTGTGAAATAATTTTATATAATGCTTGACCCTAAGTTACTACTTAGTTTTGAAAGTATATCAATGGGAGTTATAGATTAGAATAAGAAGATTACTTAATATATATAAATAAAAAAGCCTCGATTTTAAAATCGAGGCTTTTGATATCAAGAAAAAATTTATCTTTTTATAGATTAAATTTAATACCCTGCGCCAATGGCACTTCAGTACTATAGTTGATTGTATTAGTC
>CAZBXL010000152.1:0-462 GCA_964495785.1 uncultured Saprospiraceae bacterium
AAATGTACAAAGAAGGTGTAGATCTCGATTCTTTAGAATGGGCAGCACACTAAATAATTATTGAACTATAAATCAAAGATTTTCGTTTTTACGATACAAACAATATAATAAAATGGCATATTCAGAAAAACTTTTAGAGCACTTCAAGACTCCTAAAAATGTAGGTACACTTGATAAAGATGCTAAGAACGTCGGTACAGGTCTTGTAGGAGCTCCAGAATGTGGAGATGTTATGAGATTACAAATTGAGGTTGATGATGAATCTAAGGTGATCAAAGATGCTAAGTTTAAGACTTTTGGTTGCGGATCTGCGATAGCTTCTTCTTCTTTAGCGACAGAGTGGCTCAAAGGAAAAACCATAGACGAAGCCTTAGCTATAGATAACATGGCCATCGTCGAAGAATTAGCATTACCTCCAGTTAAGATACACTGCTCAGTTCTTGCAGAGGATGCTATTAAGAG
>CAZBXL010000152.1:472-2762 GCA_964495785.1 uncultured Saprospiraceae bacterium
TGCCATCACTGATTACAAGAAGAAGAATGGCGTAGAAGAGCCAGCATAAAGTAAAGTACTATGTTATTCGTAGCAGATAGCGCCAAAGAAAAAATATCGGAACTCAAGAAAGAAACAAATCTTTCTAATGAGCACTTCGTTCGTGTAAGTGTCACAAGCGGTGGTTGCTCTGGACTATCTTACAATCTTGATTTTGACGACACCTCACTACCAGATGATCAAGTATTTGAAGATAACGGTGTCAAAGTCGTTACTGATCTTAAGAGCTTTCTCTATTTGTGTAACACTACATTAGAGTTCTCTGGTGGTCTTAATGGCAAAGGGTTTTTCTTTAACAATCCTAACGCTGCAAGAACATGTGGATGTGGAGAGAGTTTTGCTGTGTAGTTAATAAAATATATAATACTATAATTTAAAAAGGCTGTGATTCTATCACGGCCTTTTTTTGTAACGACTACTATATAGTATTTATAAATTTTGTCTGCACTATCTGAGGTTTACAACTTCAAAAATCGGATAATTCTATTAAGGTTCATTCACCTGAATTCTAATTGCCAAAGTTTCGTGTGCATATAGAAAGGCAAACCTGTCCGTCCACTGATAGAGATCTCCTCCGTTCAATATTTTCATATGTCTCCCTTGAGACTTCCAATAAGTTGAGGTAAATGACTATTCCTAACAACTTGATTTTATTAGCATTAAAACTTACATTAGTAAAATGAGATCAAACTTTCAGCTTCATCTTAAGTTCTTCTTACTATGCTTAATAGCATTTTTATTTCTGGCGCAATGTACTGAAAAAAACATAATTTCAGAGCCTGACATGACAGAGCCTGACATAACAGAACCTGAGATAACAGAACCTGAGATTATCACCCCCATACCCTCGGATCAAAACAATGATGGATTTTTAGAATTGGCCATACAAGAAACATTGTATACGCCAGGAAGTATTTATGGATCGACAAATTATAAAACTATAGATTTAAATTTTGATGATGTAGATGATGTCATTATACATTTACATACAGCTGAACATAATGACCTAGCAACTGCTTCTCTAAAATCCTTGCATAGCGGATCTACCTTTGCAGCAGAAAACTATCAAGATTCAATTTTTAACTGTAGCTATTTTACCGATGGTTTCACTCTTACTTACAATACTGAAGAGCTGCATGATTGTGATACGACTATCGCAGAATTGACTATGAGTAGTAGAATTAATACTAAGGTTGCATCTTTCGTCGATTTGGATTCATCGTTATTTGAGGGATTGACTTTTAGAGCTGATTCTATAGAGATGTACCGCGATAGTTATGTGTACAGATCCAATTTATCAATAGAAATTAATAAAGGTGATTTCTGGGAATTAGGCGAAAGATACATATACTTTAATATCCTTGACGAGGATCAGATAAAGAAAGCTTACTTGAAAATTAGAGCTGAATCGTACAGAATTGTTTTTATTGAACAAGGAATCCAAGATATATAGCTCGGATGCATCCAGGTCTCCTGACCTTGATGCATCCTATATCCATAGATTAGTATTACATCTTTCTTACTGATCCTCCTGACCATTTTCCTACATCGATATCTTCTTTTTCTGGATCGCCTTTATACTTTACTGATCCACCAGAACTGGCGCCAGCATCTATTTCTTTGACAGCCCATACTTTTGCGCTACCTCCACTTGATGCGTCGGCATCTACATTATCAGACTTAAGCTCACCACCTGAAAAACTACCTCCAGAACTTACATCTACAGATAATTTGTCTGACTCGCCTTCTAACTTTAATGATCCTCCAGAGCTCACATCAACATCTGTATTCTCAGAATCAATCATCATAGTGACAGAACCTCCGCTAGAAACTTGAGATCTGAATGTATTGACTTTCATCGTCTCGTTACAATTCACAGATGCACCAGAACTTACATCTACCTTACTTATGTCCTTATCATAATACAGCTTGACGTATGCTTTACGATTCTTAGATTTCGTCCCCATCCAACCTTGACTCTTAAAGCCAACACTGACACTATTCCCACTTTGCTTAATTTCAACATCATCAATTTCTCCTTTCTTAATTGTAATCTCGGCCTTAGGACTTCCTGGTACAAGTTCTACTTCTATACCAGCTGATGCAGCGATAGAAGTATATGATGAAAGATCGATTGTCTTATCCTGTCCAGAAACATTATTGAAAAGAAAGACACTAAGAAGTAATGGAAATAAGTTTTTCATGATTTTTTGTTTTGTATTAATACGACAATAAATGATAAAAGGTTACA
>CAZBXL010000153.1:0-2715 GCA_964495785.1 uncultured Saprospiraceae bacterium
ACTGTGATATCCAAATAAAGCAAGAATGGTATTAAAACTTTGAAATCGATGGGGAGGGTGTAAAGTGATAATAGTTGCTGAGATACTGATACTATGACATTTATTCTAACTCATGACTTCTCATATCAACTTAGGTAACTTTCAAGATAGAGAATTTATAAGGAGAAGTAATAGATAAAACATAAATCAGAGCAGAGAGGAAATAGAGAATATAACCAATCAAAGTATGTAAACAATAGAAAGAATCTCTAATTATGATTTGATTGTAGTAAGGATTTATTGTTTGCTTATCTTGCTTGATATGGAAATCAAAGCAAATGCGTTTTGAACTATATACTCTAATTTATATTTTAAATTGAATTAGTGCCTATATATAATGCTATGTTTTCCAAGTATTGAGACAATATGTTTTAGAATATACAACGTTTTCGCTTTACATTTAAGAAAAAAATTAGGTTATGATTAAAACAGTTTTATGCTCTATACTTATAGTTTTTACAGTAATAGGTAATGCTCAACTTTTGGATTTTTCTGAGATGGATCATGTGCCAGAGTATATAATTGGGAATGCATTTTTAGATGGTAATAATCATGAAGCATATACACATGCATTGATTAATGGTTTTGTATCATATTCTAATAGAGATAATAACTTTCAAAATTTTTTCATTGATGAAAGAAGACCTTTTTTCTTTTCAGAGTTAAATCAAGAGGATTTAGTTGCTACAAATGCGATTGATTATTTTCTAATTAGTATTGATGGAGTTGAAATTATATTTTCTGACTCAAATAATGAAGGATATAATGGATACCTACATTGTCTAAACAATAATATCTACATCTCGACTAATGAGAATGTTTATGTCTCACAAGATAGAGGTGAATCTTTCAATTCAATACACGTTTGGAATCAAGACAATAGACTTATTAAAGCTAAAATATTTAATGACTATCATTTTTTATTGATAACCGATGATTTAAAATTTTGGATAGAACAAAGAGATGAAGATTGGAATTTGATAAATAATTATGACTTAAGTTTTACTCCAACAGACTTTGTTATAATAAGAGATGAACTTTATTTGTCAACAAATTTGGGTATCTATTTTGGTGTGGTAGCAAATGAAGAATTTTCATTTATTGAAATAGAATCTTTTGGAGATAGGACAAGTTTGAATATCCATAATGATACAATTGTAGGATATGAATTTAATGATAAAACTATTCAAGTAATAAGCACAGATTTATCTCATATCGAAAATTATGCTTTAGAAGATATTGGTTTAAGAAATAATTTTTTTGGTAATGAGTTTTATCTATACGACTTTTTAGGGACTTACTGGCTCAAACCAATTTTTCTAAATCCTCTTCAATTCGATACCATAAGGCCAGAAGCGACTGCGACAAAAATAAATGATCTGAAAACTTATAAAAATAACATATATGTACAGACGGATAATGCATTCTATGTTTTAGAGAACGATGAATGGGTACAAAGACAACAAGGAGGTTTGCGATTTGAAGTCGATCATGCAGGTAATGTGTTAGTAGATGGTCCTGATACAGGACCTGATGAGATATGGTATTCTACTGACAATGCGATCTCCTTTGATAAACTACCAATAGACTTTACCATTACCACTAAAATGATTAATTATAATGACACCACACTTGTCACAGGTAGGCAAAATTGTAGTGAATTTAGCAATGCATCTATATCAGGTAGAACCACAGATGGTGGTATGACTTGGGATACGGATATCATAGAGTCACCGCCTTGCTTTGAGCAACGATTCACGACCATTACACAGGACCGAGTGTATGTCTATGATCGTGATCAGTCCTATGCACTCAGTCCTGGTAATGCCATCTACTCTTGGTTCGGTTATTACGACAGAGTAGAGAAAGAGTTTGTTATGATAGAGCCAGATCCTACATTACCTTTTGTAGCGACATCGCCTAATCAGTTTTTTAATGACAACGTCTCCTTCTATGTCAGTCCCGATGAGATCTTCTATATGAATCCTCTTAAGGAAAATGTCTCAGGCTACCACTCACTGGATAGAGGCGAGACATGGATAGAGACAGCTGACTCACCTACGGGACGCATATACCCGACACCTGATAGCACAGGTACAATCGTCATACAAAATGATCCTGAGGGTAAGCTGGGGACGAAGTTCTATGTGAGATATGATGTGACGCAGCCTTATGTAGAAATCAATGTCTCACCCGATCTGCCACCTATAGAGTATCTGAAGTATACCAGTGATAGTCGTATGATTGTGGCCAGTGAGTCGGGCTTTTTCTTTATCACAGATGGTATTACGAATACTATAGAGGAGATCAGAGAATCACAGACATCATTACGTATCTATCCTAATCCTACTTCGGATATATTGCATATCCAATCAGAGAATGACATCAAGCATATAGACATAATGGATAGTCAAGGGAGATCTGTTTATGTATCTAAGCGTGCAGATCTAGTAGATATATCATCATGGAATACAGGCGTGTATATTATGAGTGTTGTATTGGATGATGGTCAGCGAGTTACTCGCAAGGTAATTAAGATGTGATGTTAAGTTTATTGGATCTTCATCTTCCGTATAGAACTTTATTATAGCTATGGCTCATATATATAGGTCTATGCTTCTTACCCCAGATAATCATTAATTACAGGATACATCTTATTGTAGATGCCGGGTGACG
>CAZBXL010000154.1:0-2601 GCA_964495785.1 uncultured Saprospiraceae bacterium
AATATTTAATCGATAACGATACATTTATTTAGAACAACATCCTGCAGGAAGCCAGTACATAGACCTTTAACTTTGATACTTTTACCTACAAGATAATTGTCTTTTTGTCCTGGTTCTAATGTACATAGTATCCCATTCATAGCGTCTGAAGAACTTAAAAATAGAACCGTAGCGCCATTTTTATCTTTGTCTATTTCTTCAATAGTGCCTTCCACTTCTACAGTTTTTCCTATATATTTTCTGTTGGCTTGATTTTCATTTTTTGCAAATTCATTAAATAATTCTATTGAGGAAATAGAAAATGCTGCCTCCTTGCCCTTAATACTTGCTTTAGGCAAATTCATGACCACAAAATACCCTATGATCACGATTATGATTAATGTGATTAGAATGTATAAGAACTTTTTCATTACACTATTTTTTTACTTTATAAGTTGCATCAAGATTGACAATAATATCTCTACTTATACCGAGCGTATTCGTATTAATATTGAGTACGTCAGGTAGCTTTTCTTTCATTATTTCGTTGAGTTTTTTCATAGATCCCTCTTCTATACGCATCAGAAAAGAAGAATAGGCAAATACTTGTTTACCATCACCCACGCTTGTAATCTGAACCTCAGCCTTTGTTCTTCTCTTTTCATCCCAGATGTAAAGCATACCATCTACCTCTACGGTGACTTCACTATAGCTATCTAAGTCCAAATCTACAGGTGGAATTGTTCCTTCAAATCTGATTTTAGGATATTGTTTGATATTTACTTTCTCACTACTAAATACTCGATCCGCTGCTCCAAGTTTAAACTCAAAAGATTTTAAGAGGCCTTCAAATTTGACGTCACCTGTCGAAAGATCTACAGTTGAATAGACTTGATAATTGTCAGCTTCTACTTTTTTAATATTATTCTCAGATACGACATTGATATGCCCTGTCTTAGAATAAAGTGTCTGACTAATGGAATTTTGAGAAAAAAACACACATAATAGAATAGCTAATTGTTGTATCGTTCTGATTTTCATGATTTATTAAGTTATACGCTATTAACAAGTAACGACTAATGGATGTATCAACAAATGTAGGGCTTTAATATAGTTTTAACCTCTATCTTTTTACAGTTTTAAAAAATTCATATGTTTTAGCTAAGCCTTCTTTTCTATCTATTTTAGGTTCCCATCCTAAGATATCTTTAGCCTTGGTAATATCTGGTTGTCTTATTTTAGGATCGTCTTTAGGTAGTGCAGTGTATATAATTTTAGATGATGATCCGGTCAGGTTAACGACCTCCTCTGCCGCTTGCTTTATTGTTATTTCTACTGGATTACCTATATTAACAGGTTGGGTGTAATCACTTAACAATAGTCTATATATCCCCTCTACCAAGTCACTAACGTAGCAAAATGATCTGGTCTGTGACCCATCGCCAAATACAGTAATATCATCACCGTCCATTGCTTGTGAGAAAAACGTAGGTAATGCTCTTCCATCATCCATTCTCATTCTCGGACCATATGTGTTAAATATTCTTACTATTCTTGTTTCTAAGCCATGGTAGGTATGATAAGCCATCGTCATGGCTTCCATGAATCGCTTCGCTTCGTCATATACCCCTCTTGGACCGATCGGATTAACGTTACCCCAATATTCTTCGTGCTGAGGGTGTATAAGTGGGTCACCATAGACTTCTGAAGTAGAAGCGATAAGCATCCGTGCACCCTTAGATTTTGAAAGTCCAAGAAGATTATGTGTACCTAATGAACCTACTTTTAAAGTCTGAATGGGCATTTTGAGATAATCAATAGGAGATGCAGGGGAAGCAAAATGCATAACGTAGTCTATCTCTCCCGGCACATGTACAAACTTTGTTACATCATGATGATAGAATGAGAAGTATCGATTAGGCATTAGATGGGCAATATTATCCATACTACCTGTGAGCAAGTTATCCATCCCGATAACTTCATACTCTTCTGCCAAAAATTTATCACACAAGTGAGATCCTAAAAATCCTGCTGCTCCAGTTATTAATACTCTTTTCATTCGTTCCATTATGTATATAAAAAATTTTAGACGATGTCCTTTCTTCCTATTGAATAGTATTTGTAATTCCTCTCTTTCATATTCTCAAGATCATATAAGTTTCTTCCATCGAAGATGATTTTTTCGGATAGTAATGAGTCTATTTTATCAAAATCTGGAGTCCTAAATACATTCCACTCAGTCATAATAGCCAATGCATCAGCACCTTCTAAGCAGGAATACATATCATGAGATAATGTTACTTTGTCGCCATAGATTTCTTTGATATTGCTCATAGCTTCAGGATCGTAGGCTTGTATTTTGTAACCTTTATCAAGTAATTTATCAATTGTATATAATGCTGGTGCTTCTCTGATATCATCTGTATTCGGCTTAAAGGCTAACCCCCATAGAGCTACCGTTTTTGGACTATTGAAATATTCTAATATCTGATCAGCTATCTTGAGTTTCTGAGATGCATTAACTTTCATTACAGCATCTAAGATTTTGAATTCATAGTCATTCTGCTTGCTTGTTTTATACAATGCTTGTACATCCTTAGGAAAGCACGAACCTCCATAACC
>CAZBXL010000155.1:0-2592 GCA_964495785.1 uncultured Saprospiraceae bacterium
CTCATAACTCATAATTCATAATTCATAATTCATAATTCAAACTCTTAACTCATAAATCGTAACTCTTAACTCTTAACTCTTAACTCTTAACTAGTAAATAGTAACTAACATCTACAGGTATTTCTTGATATTAACGAGGTCTTCTTTGATTTGATTAACGACGATGTTGTAGGCTATATAGAATCCATCTTTGGTAGCCGTGACTTTAGCAGCAGCTTTATTGGACGTTTGTTTTTTGGACTCCAAGCTTTTCTTTTCGGCTTCTATTTCCGTTTTAAGTTGCTCTATTCTTTTTGTTTTATCGGAGATGCTTTTTTCTAATGACTGTATAGCTGATGTCTGAGCATTTAGTCTGGCACTTTGCTGCTTATTAAATGACTCGAGAAATTTTCTCTCTTCTTCTTTTAATACGCTTATGTATTTATCAGCACTTGAGTGCAATATCTGTGGAGTCGCTCCCATTGTCTGCGCCATAGCCATAGCGGACTTGTATCTTGTTGCTTCATCCATCTGGACACTGCCGAGGTTCTGTAGAGCTTGCTTAAACTCCAAATAATCAAATCCCTGAAGATTATTCTTTTCTAAAGCTCCCATTAATATATTGACAAATTTCTCATTGGGTTTGCCAGAGGTAGGTGGTACGTAGTTGTCTTCCTTAGGTGTGACCATCCCTTTAGGCGCCGCCTTTGCTGGCGTAGGCTGAGGAGTGTTTTGTTGGCTTGAAGATTTAGGAGTGGCTTTCTTTGCATTCTCATCTTCTTCTATGAACAGGGACTTGAGTTTATCAAACATATAAAACTTTATTTCTTAGCGCAAAGATATTGAATTTAACGATAATCGGCTTTTATTAGATCCTCAGAAGCATAGCTCATGAGACAGTCCTTTTGTTTCGAGCAAATTAGCTAATTTCGAGCCTAAATTAGTTTATACTTTATGATTCTTGTAGATACTGAAATCAATGATTTATTAAAGGTTATCGTCCATAGTCCAGATTCTGGTATAGAACGGATTACACCTAAGCGAGCAGAAGAATTACTGTTTGATGATATCGTATATCTGCCTAAGATGGTAGAAGAGCATGACACCTTCAGACATGTGTTAGAGGCATTTATGGGAGAGGAGAATGTCATTGAGATAAAAGAACTACTCCAAGAAGCATTAGGTCATGATCATAAGTTGAAAGAAAATATGCTTAAGATGATCATAGATTTTGAAGAACTTCCTGCATCAACATTTGATTTGCTGATGGACTTGTCAGATGAAAAATTATCTGAAGTTCTTGTCACAGGATATCTTACTAAGTCTGATCATATACTATTCGATCCTATTCCAAATTTTATTTTTACAAGAGATATCGCCGTCACTGTTAAGGACCACATACTCATCACTAAGGCCAATAAAGAAGCGAGACAGAGAGAGAATTTTCTCACAAGATTTGTATTCAGAGCTCATCCCCTATTTAAAGACCAAAGAGAAAAATTGATTAATCTCAATAACGTAGATCTGTTTCCGCCATCACGACGCGGAGAACGTGTGTCTATAGAAGGTGGTGACATCATGATGATAGAGAAAGATTATCTTCTCATAGGATGTAGCGAGAGAACATCGGCACACGCTTTTGATTCTATTAAGAATTACCTGCTCGACAAAAAGATCATTAAAAATGTCGTTCAGATCAACATACCACCTGATCGTTCTTTTATGCATATCGATACGTTATTCACACGTGTAAATAAAGATGATGTTGTATGCTATAAGCCCATCATCTATGATGGATTAGGTTCTAATGTTCTTGTCTATGATGCCTCAGGATTAAAACAAACTTACGCCTCTGTCAAAGACTTTTTCCTCAATGAAATTAACCCTAATATGAATTTCATTTTTTCTGGTATGGGTGAGACGCCTTATCAGGAAAGAGAACAATGGACAGACGGATGTAACCTCGTCTGTGTCAAGCCCGGTGTCGGCATTACCTATGATAGAAATACGATGACAGCTAAGGCATTTGAAAAAGCGGGATATCAGATCCTAAGCGCCAAAGACTTTCTGGATAACTGCAGCAAAGATTCTGAGTATGCTCGCAACTTATCTAAAACAATTATTGCTATACCCTCGGGAGAATTATCACGAGCTCGTGGAGGTAGCCATTGCATGACATGCCCCATCCTTAGAACTGTATCTCATGTATAAGCACAGTGTATACCAACGTGTCAGATATGCGGACACCGACAAGATGGGCTATCTATATTATGGTCATTATGCTAAGTTCTATGAGATAGGTAGGACGGAAACTCTACGCCAAGCCGGTATGACATATCGTGATATGGAGGAGATATCCGGTATCATGTTACCCGTCGTCCATATGGAATCACGATTTCTGAGACCTGCTCACTATGATGATAATATCGAAATCGTCACTATCGTCAAAGAAATGCCCACGAAGATGATTACATTTCATCACGAGCTATTTAACGAAGAGAAAAAACTACTGAATACTGCCACCGTAAAACTCTTTTTCATCGATATGAAGACGAATAATCGTGTCTCTATTCCTGATGACTTACGAGAGAAGATGGCACCGTACTTTTAGCC
>CAZBXL010000156.1:0-2583 GCA_964495785.1 uncultured Saprospiraceae bacterium
GATTAGGAATATCAAAACTCGCTGTATACGTCTGATTTTGATCTAACAAACATATACCAGTCGCTGGGTCTGGTCCTCCAAACGACCATGTCCCATCGGCACCTGTTGTCACTGTTCCTACTTCCATAGACGGCATTCCAGTAACTGGATCACATGCCCATATCGTTACTTCTACACCTTCAGCCATCATTGTTTCAGTTACATCTTGGCAACCATTATTATTACTATCTATAAATACAGCTCCTCCTATACTCTCACATGGAGGCGTAATACCTGCATCTATATTTTCATCATCGTCTCCATCTATAGCATCATCGTCATCTGGGTCAAAACAAGACTCAGTAAGTCCAGTAGCTGCATCTACATTATCGTCCTGCCCAGCTGCACATCCTGCAGGCGCTGAACCTCCACTAAATGTATACCCTTCATATGGGTCACCTGGTAAATCTCCAGGTTGGTTAGGAATATCAAAACTTGCTGTATACTGATTATTAGGATCAAGGAGACAGCTTAATCCATCTTCACTTGCCCCTCCGAAATTCCACTGTCCATCTACTCCTGTTGTTGTAGTACCTACTATAGAAGTTAGATCGCCCGTAGCAGGATCACATTCCCATATCGTTACTTCGGCTCCAGGTACCATCTCTGTCTCATCTGTATCCTGACATCCATTATTATTTACATCTACGAATACCTCTCCTCCCATCGTAGGACAAGCTGGTACTTCTATTTCTTCTGGGTCGGAGTCATCTTCATCTGTAATACCATCTCCATCTCCATCCATACTATCATCATCTACATGGTTATCTTCATTGGTACCAGGTGTACCTCCTACATCATTACTAGGGTTACTATCTGCCATACTATCAAAATCGGACATACTTACATCTCTGCCAAATTGGTCTTCCATGTAACTGACCTCAGCGACATTTACATATGCATCTGTCATATTGCAACTTGCAATCACTAACTCAATAGGAATCACTTCTGAACTTCCTACAGGTAATGAGGCGATTTCTGTTACTGCATTAGAACCACTTGCTGACCATAAAGGATTGTTAGCTTGTACAAACTGGTATCCACAAGGAATATAATCTGTCACTTCTACATTCTGCAAATCTTCCATCCCCTGATTAATGACCTCTATGTCAAAAATCACAGTCTGACCTACTGCATAAGGACCAGGCGTAGAAGGATTAGTTGTTTTCTGTAGAGCTACGTCTATTGAAAGAAGCATTACTTCTGATGGATCTTGATCGGAAACACAGAATATTCCGGCACAATCTGGAGCACTTACAGTTGTCGTATTTGTATAAGAATTATTACCTACTACACTTCTATCAATCGTAACTGTAAAACAAACTCTCATCATCTCTCCGGGATCTATGGAACCACTTACACCATCAAATAAGTTGATATCAGAATCTCCATCATAATTAGGATTTATATTAGGGAATCCTCCGTCAGGTTCTGAAGGTGCTGGAATAATAAGAGGATCAATAGTAGGCTCCATAACAAATGGAAGAAAATAAGCAGACGTCGTACCAAAAGTGGCAACGAGATCATCCGTCAATTGAGGATTAACAAGCTTAGTGCTTCCTACGTTAGTATATTCTAAACAGAATTGTACATCGAACCAATCTGCATTACCTAAGTTAGGCGTCACCATGGTTGTTGTTTTTTCCACCATAATATCTGCAAAGTAACACATAGGAATACCCATACCACTACAATCTTCTGCTGGACCTGCAGCACAAGTAGTCATCGCTGTTTGTGGACAATCACCAAATTCTGGATCTGGATCTAATCCCGCGGAACCCTCTTCTTCTGGGGCACCTTCTGGGGCACCTGCTGTGCCTGCATTCTGGTACCCATTAAGTGGTTCGTAACTTATAACAAAGGGCTTATTAAAATAAGATCTACAATTACCTAAACTAACTCCAGGCCCGCTAATATTACCTGTATCATCACAATCTGTCATGCCTGTATTAGAAGTAAACATATCTTCTAAATCATTAGGTGACCATTCTACATAAATATGAATTGTATCACATTCTGGAACCGATGGCGTACATGCGTCAATATCCTCTTCGACTCCTGGAGGTATCGTACTTGATGCCAATGTTATTCTTCGATTAGCGTTTGTACCATCCCAATTAGGATCTATATCCAAATATTGATTCATACCTGGATTGGTTACTACAAAATTATCCACCGTACCACCTCTTGCTTCTAAAGTAGTAACTAAAGTACTACCTACTAAAATATTAGTTATCGCATCAGGGGTAATGTCAACTGCTCCACTTTCTCCAGGTGCAATCTTATCGCATCCTGCCTCATAATCAGATTGTCCGTGATGACATACAACATAAGCTAAAGTAAAATTAACTGGAGACTCACCTTCATCACAAAGTGGGTTATAATTAGGTCCATCTATTAAATCAAAAGCTAAACCAAGTAGTTGCTCATAATTATTAGTTGCCACATCATCACAATCTATCTGATCTGCACATAGAGCACTTCCTGCCGAACGAGCAGAATTACAATCAATGTGTCCATCACTTGGACAATCAAATCCAGGAT
>CAZBXL010000157.1:0-2482 GCA_964495785.1 uncultured Saprospiraceae bacterium
ACTTTTAAACAAGTTTATATTCAAACTTTTCATAATACATAGGGTATACATTCAAACATTATACCAATTTGTAATATGTTAGCTTTATTCAGAATTATTCTTAGGTGTATATGTAGGAGATAGGCTTTGATTACAATCATAATGATTGCATATATGATTCGATCCTTCTATTACTTACAAGATGCTCAGTTCAGACTTTGGCGATAAGCGCATTATATTCTACATAGAGTATTCATGGTATGGTAAGTATTGGATTTGATCTTTATCATAATTAGATCATATGGGAATCGCCGTATTCCAGATAGTTTAAGCCATGACTGTAGCGTCTATTTACTATTTATAAAGTTTTAGGTGCATTAGATCCAAATCTCTTGCCTTTATAAATTTTAAGGAAGATTGATTAACTTTAGAATATGGTAAATCCAGATTCTTTAACCAAGAGATACTATAAGATAGGTGAAGTCGCTAAGATGTTTGGCGTGGCAACCTCTTTGATTAGATATTGGGAAGGGGAGTTTAACGAATTGAGACCACAAAAGAATAATAAGGGCGTAAGAAGATTCTTGAAAGAAGACGTTCTTATTATAGATAAGATATATGATCTTGTTAAAGTCAAAGGATATAAACTCGATGGTGCTAAATTAGCTTTAGCCGATAAGAACTACCAAGTATCTGATGTGCCTCACTATGTACGAGATCTCGAAAAGCTCAAAGAAATCCGAAAGGAGCTATTGAAGGTTAAAAGCAATCTGACTGAGCTCAGGGATCAATTATAATTTCTGAAACTAAGTAAAGGCTAACTAAGAATATTCAACTAATAGTTATGACTTGCATAGAATCTACATTTATCGTAATATTGCGATATGGGTTCTTCTAAAACAGAATTATTCTCAGATTTTCAAAATCAATTAGCTAAAATGGCTAAAGCCCTTAGCCATCCTGCACGTATTGCTATATTAGAAACTCTAATTAAGAATGGGTCTTGTATGTGTGGGGATGTTGTAGGGGAGTTACCATTAGCACAGTCTACAGTATCACAACATCTCAAATCCATGAAAGATGCTGGGATTATCAAGGGAGATATCAATGGTAATTTTCAGTGCTACTGTATAGATGAAGGTAATTGCAGAGAACTCATGACCACAATCAGTAAGTTATTCTCGAAGATGAATAAGTGTTGCTGATATTTTTTTGGCTATAGCCATCGTAATATTACGATATTATTATATTTCTTAACTTTTTTAAAAATCAAATAATTATGAAATTATTGACATTAATTGAAATCGCATCAAGCGTAATGCTTTCATGTTGTGATCTACCTTGCTGTCCCATTGGATGCTGCTAAGTAGGATAGAGTGATGTAATAGAGCATATAAATTATGCTCTATTAATACGCCATTCTTGAATTAGGAATGGTTTATATGCAAAAAGAAAGCCCTTGATGAAGATCATCAAGGGCTTTCGAATTTATATTATTACCTACTAAGTGAAATTATCTCTTAGTGTTAGTAGTTTCTATAATTCTCTTAGTAGTGCTTGCACATACTTGTACTCTTCTGTTCATTTCTCTACCTTCCTTAGTTGCATTATCTGCTATAGGGTTGGTAGCACCATAACCTTCGTAAGTGATTCTTTCAGCAGGTACACCAGCTCTGATTAAGCCTTCGTATACTTTCTTAGCTCTTCTCTTAGAAAGCGCTTGGTTAGCACTTGGTGCTCCTTGACTGTCAGAGTATCCTGATACATTGAAGAATGCCTCAGGGTACGATTTAGACCATTCAGCTATACCTCTTACGATACCGTCATAGGTCTCGTCAGTTGTAGTTCCAGACTTAAACTGGATAGAAGGTGCACAGTATCTATTGATTATTTCTGATCTTGACGGCTTTCTAACCTTAGGACAACCATCCATTTCTGGAACACCAGCTTCATCTGGACACTTATCATCTTTGTCAGCTACACCATCATTATCTCTATCTGGACAACCTTTAACTGTACCAGCTACTTCTGGACAATTATCGTTTCTATCTTGGAATCCGTCACCATCAGTATCTGGACATCCTCTTAGAGTACCAGCTACTGTAGGACATTCATCGTCATCATCATTAAATCCATCACCGTCTGTATCTGGAATAGGGCAACCATCATACTTGCTTACACCTGATTCTTCTGGACACTTATCTTTGTTATCCGCTATACCGTCACCATCAGTATCTGGACATCCCATATATCTTTCCTCACCTGCTACATCTGGACAAGCATCGTTTTTATCAATAACACCATCACCATCTGTATCTGGACATCCTCTAAACTTAACAAGACCAGCTACTTCAGGACAATCATCTTCTTTATCTATAACTGTATCACCATCAGTGTCAGGGCATCCCATATATTCTTTAAGACCTGGTGTATCAGGACAAGCATCTTTATCATCCGCTACGCCATCCTTATCTCTATCTTTCTTACCAAATAAAAATCCTAA
>CAZBXL010000158.1:0-2481 GCA_964495785.1 uncultured Saprospiraceae bacterium
GTTCTCGTCATCTCTCACGATAGATGGTTTATAGATAGATTAGCGACTCACATATTAGCATTTGAAGATGAAGCCAAAGTAAGATTCTTTGAAGGCAACTTCAGCGCTTATGAAGCTAAGAAAAAAGAAGAACAAGGAGATATTACACCTAAGCGTCCTCGATTTAAGAGTTTGATCAATTCATAAATTTTGTTGACTTGATTCTAAAGAAAACTATTAAGTCACTTCTATGATTTATATCTTTCTTTGATCAACTCTGGAAATGCTTTTAATACTTTTTTGACCTTAGGTTTACTTACATTTCTCACGTAACCTTGATTAGGGTTGAGTTCATAGAAGTTTTGATGATATTCTTCAGCTACCCAAAATTCAGTATAAGGAGCCACTTCTGTTACCACTGGATCAGCATATTTTTTACTTTCATTTAACTCTTCAATTGATTTATCAATTGCCATTTTTTCTGCATCTGTTTGGTAATAGATAGCTGATCTATATTGTGTTCCTCGATCAGGACCTTGTCTATTGAGAGTCGTTGGATCATGAGCAACCCATAGTACATTTAAGAGTGTTTCATAATTTATGATTTCGGGATCATAATAGATATAAATTGCCTCGGTATGACCTGTCTGTCCTCTTCCTACACCATAGTAATCTGGGTACTCCTCTTCTCCTCCTGCATAGCCACTTATAACGTCCACTACTCCATCTATACGTTCAAATGCAGCTTCAGTACACCAGAAACAACCACCAGCAAATATAGCTGTACTCCACTTATCTAACTTATTCTCTTTAGTGTATTCAGCTACAGGATATGTATCCTTTTTTATTTTTTTATTACTCTGAGGCGCCAAGACTTCCTGACCTTTATTGCTTGTTTCCTTAGATGCATTACACTGCGTCAATAAGCTAAAAGACGTCAATAAGATTATGAAGTAAGATGTCATAGAATATTTATTTAAGATTTATGAAAGTTATAGAGATAATGAAATGACACAGTAAATTGTTTAAGTGTTTAAAATATTATGATAACATTAAGGATTACAATAATTGCATGAATAAAAAAAGGGATACGACAGTTAAGTCATACCCCATTCTTATTTTATATAATTCTCCGAAATTATCTACTTACCTCCAGTCAGAACGTCTTGCAATTTCTTAAGATCGTCCCATCGTCCATCTGAAGCTAGACTCGCTTGCTTAGGCCATGATCCTGGCGTATGCATTTGGAATCGAGGTCCCGCTTTTGTTAAGATGGCTTGTAATTGAGATATCTTTGTATCTGACAATTCTTTGAACGTATAGATTTTAGCTGCATTTAGTAATTTGGCAATAGCCGGACCTATACCTTCAACCTTTGTTAGATCGTCTCCTTTGGCAGTTTTGCCCGCAGATTTCTTTTGTGTCGATGTACTAGATGATTTAGAAGATGTACTTTTAGTCGCCTTAGCTGTAACGACAGATTTACTCATTCCTGGCTTAATTTCTTTTCTCTCAACTATTTTTCCTTCTCCACGAGTTCTTGATTCACCTACTACTTTCTTAGAAACTTGAACAGTTCCCATCTTTGCTACCATCTTCTGTAGTGTTGCCATATTGAGAGATCTCACTACCTCAACTTCCTTAATGATCTCAACAGGAACCTCTTTGACAACCTCTTTTATAACTTCTTTGGTTATAGTCTTTGGCTTCTCCTTAAGCTTCGTCTTAGCATTTGCAAGTGCCTTTTCTAATTTAGAAATTTTAGAATTTAAATCATCAATCGCTTTTAAGTCAGGTACTTTTTTGGTTACCGTTTTGACAACAGGGACCTCTTTAACGACCTCTTGTAGTACTGTGATTTCTTTGTAAACTGGTACGGGAACTTCCTTGATGACCGTAACTGGTCTGATGATTTCTTTGATGATGGCTTGAGGAACTTGTTGTTTTAGTTTGACAGGAGTAACACCTTCAAGTCTAAATACAGCTCTTTCACCAAGAAAACAGTTATAAGCCAGCTGAGCCTGTGCTGAAGTAATTTTAGCTGATTTGCTAATCTTACTTATTAAGCTCTTCTGGCTTATAACATTATTCGATATATCTACTTTTTTTTTACCGCAGTTCTTTTTGAAGCCGTCTTTCTCGGGGCTGCTTTTCTTGCAGTTGTCTTCTTAGCAGTTGCTCTCTTTGGAGCTGCTTTCTTTGCAGTTGTTTTTCTTGCAGTTGTCTTCTTTGCTGCAGTTCTTTTCTTAGGTGCTGCTTTTTTAGCAGTTGCTCTTTTTGGAGCTGCTTTCTTTGCAGTCGTCTTTCTAGCAGTTGTCTTTCTGGCAGTTGTCTTCTTAGCTGCAGTTCTTTTCTTAGGTGCTGCTTTTTTAGCAGTTGCTCTTTTTGGAGCTGCTTTCTTTGCAGTCGTCTTTCTAGCAGTTGTCTTTCTGGCAGTTGTCTTCTTAGCTGCAGTTCTTTTCTTAGGTGCTGCTTTTTTAGCAGTTGCTCTTTTTGGAGCTG
>CAZBXL010000159.1:0-2472 GCA_964495785.1 uncultured Saprospiraceae bacterium
CCGCTATCAATAATTTTAATATATATCAAGATCTAATAATAATATATTGAAGTCAAAATAATGAAAACTCAATATCAAGCTATAAATATTGCAATCACAATTCTACTATTCAATTTTATCATAACAAATGGCAATTCACAAACAGTAGCAGTCACTGAATATTGGAGTGCTAAATCTTATCAAGCATATTGGGAAGAACATAATAGGTTTCCTGTTAAAAAAATAAATGCAACAGATTCAATTACTATTGACTGTAATTACCTTATCTCAAAAAACAAACACCTGATTGAAAGAGGTTGGAAAACAGATACAATTGAATTTCTTGAATTAGAGCTCACAATTTCTAACAATTCTCATCTGGATATATATCTTCCAAGTTTAAATGGAAATGTTTGTGCTGATCTATATGAAGTATTTCAATCGAGAGATTACAATAGATTAATGCAAGAAGATGTAATGAAAAAAGAATCAAAGGAACAATGGGAAGGAATAGAAAATGGAGATCTTATAACTTTCAATTGGGGAGATGGACCACACAAATTTAGATTTAGTTACTTAGGAAACATATTGGATTATGGATATTCTTCATGGCAAAATAGTAATTATACAGTAATTAGAAATGAATCTGTCTTAAATGTAACTTGTATAATTCCAGTACCAGAAAAATTGATGGGACAATATAAAATTGATATTACAGCTTCTATTGTGGGGAAAAAGGAAAATACATGAGTCGTTTTACTAACATCAATTTGAGTACTGGATTGAATTTATATAGAAATGAGAAAAATCGATGACAAGCTGCGATCAGGGAATCGCTCCTTCCTCACGACTCTCGATACCACCTTACCGTTATAGGTCACGAACACTAAAAATAGAATTAAAGCGTTTAGAAAATGAATAACAAATAATGTAAATTATGAAATTAGGCTTCCAACTCGTTTTTATAATTTTATTTTTAGTGTCTTCAATTTATAGTCAAGAAAGTGATTGTTATTCAGTTGAAGTATCTTCCGATAAAACAAATTGGAATCAGACTATATCAGAAACATATTGTAAAGGAAGAATAACCTCCAGAGAAGCGAAGTCATTAGTTCTCACTAAAGATGCTTCGAAGCATTACACAAAATCAGAACTCGATTCTTTTGTTTATAATTCATTTGGATATATATCTCAAATATTTTCTAAAAATATGAAAGATGAAAAAACTGAATCAATGGACACTGTAATTATAAAGTATAATATTACAACGCCAATTGATTCTTTTTACGATTCAATATCAAAAAATAAGATAGTTCATATTTTAAATTATTTAACGCTTCAGAAATATGAAAGGAATAGGATGTTATCTGTATTTAGTGATAGGGAAACTAAAGAAGATTGGACATATGAATTGTCAACTAAAAAGGATACAATACTATTAAATCTGATTGTTAATCAAATTGGAAAATATGTTTCTGACCCACAAATATTTTACTGTACTAAAGCAAATGGTAATTCAGTTCTAATTCAAGAAGTTGACAACAGAAATTCGATATTACCAAGTTTCCGAAGAATCTGTCAGCCAACTAATATTAACTTTACTAATACAGAAGAAATAGCCTCTGTGATTAAAAGTATAGATGGGGAAATTCTTTCCTATGTGTATAACAGCGCCGGGCAAAAAATTAAAGTACAAAGCAATTTAAATCCATATAACGATATTGAATATTCTGTTATTCATGGGAAATGATTAATGACCTATGACTTCAAGTGATCACAGTATATCTGCTTCCTTCGTCGCAGAGATGCAGCATACCAATGATCCGTTATAATCACTAAAAGATGACGATAATTCGTCATCCAAAAAAATGGCTTATGAAAAAAGTTTTTTTATTTCTATTCTTGGTTTGTTCTGCTTCAACTGGGATGATCAGCCAAAATTCAATTTGCCAAGTAACTGTTGTAAATCAAAAGATTGGTGCAAATCTCATTGTTAAATTTAATGATGGAGAGATGATTAATCTTAGAACAAGATTTAAGGAAAATCAAATACGAACAATAGATTCATATGGAAATAATGAGTTTGTTTTAATTCTAATAGAACCAATTTCTGGTTACAATGAATACATGATAAACGCGGCATTTAAATTACAGAATGGATGGATTCAGGATTATCAAGATAGAAGTTATTTTAAAATAAACACGGGGTTAACGTGCTCAGAGATAACCAGCATAACAATTAAGGAGGAACAAACTTTAAGCGTTGAATATGAAACAACTACGAGCTCTGATGAATATTTTAAAACTAAAACGAACTTAATTCTTGGAAAACATTCACTATTTGAAGTAAGTACAAAACTTCAACATAGTTTTATTATATATGGAAACGCCACAGAATTAAAAGCTGCAATCGAACATTCTCCAAGACAAAATTACTCTGAGATGTAAGTTGCTAATCATAGCAACATATATCACTCCTTAGCTCATTTGTCG
>CAZBXL010000160.1:0-2438 GCA_964495785.1 uncultured Saprospiraceae bacterium
CATTGAAAATACTCAATAGGGATATATTGCACTAAATTATTCAAAGTTTTTTGTACTGGTACTAGGTTCTTCATAGTGATGGACTAATTACACTTATATGAGCCAGTTGACATATTTTGATTAGTACATTTAGAATCGAATATGTCTCTATGAATAAACTGACTTATCTAAGTGACGATAGGATACCATTATAAAAGTAAGGAACCTTAATTATAAAAATTGTTAAATTTTGCAATATATCGTCCAAAACAAAAATAATCTTTTTGAAGCCCCCTACTTCACCAACGTCACATTGCCCTGCTTCTGATATTCAAATCCATTAGTACAAGTCGCAGTAAGATAATAGCCGTAGACATCAGGTTCTAATTCCTTATTCCTAAAGGTCCCATCCCACTCAATATCTTGATCATTACTGGTAAAAACTTCCTCACCCCACCGGTTATAAACT
This sequence comes from uncultured Saprospiraceae bacterium, assembly GCA_964495785.1. Taxonomy (GTDB): domain Bacteria; phylum Bacteroidota; class Bacteroidia; order Chitinophagales; family Saprospiraceae; genus RFSX01. The sequence goes on from CAZBXL010000160.1 coordinate 449, forward strand.
ATGAGCTCATAAGTATCTATAAAGTTAGACTCTATACGCCAAGTGTCATTAATCATATCAGCATTAGGCGTAAACATATTGGGGACAAATATATCTGAATCATCACAGTTAGGCTGAGTTACATTGACAGTGACAGATTCAGTATCCGTACATCCATTATCCTCAGTGACGGTAACAGTATACGTTACCGTCTCAGATGGTGTTGCCTCTGGCATACTGGAATTGGGATCGTCCAACTCTTCCATAGGCGACCACTGGTATTGAAAACTATCATCTTGATCCGTAGAAAGCGTCGTACTCTGGCCAAATAATATCTCTTGAGGATCTGCAAATGCTTCAATTCCATTAAAAAAACCATCTACAACAACTTCAAAAATATACTCTGCCTCACATCCGTCCTCATTAATATAAATCATTGTATATGCTGTTGTTGTTTCTGGCTGAACGGTGACAGTGTTCTCTGTCTCAGAAATTATAGAACTCTCAGGCGACCAATCTAATGTGAAATCTAAGTTAGATTCCGGTGTAAAAGTCAGAATAGTAGATTCTCCCAAACAGATCATCGCATCACCTGATATTTGACCTTCAATTACAGATTCGATAAGAAACAAAGTATCTACATCAGTACAACCGAATTGGTCAGAAGCTGTTGCTGTCAATTGGAAATTACCCTGCGGCATATATGACTGTAATGTAGGGTTAGAACCTACTGTAGTACCATCTGGCGTTGTCCACAATATGTCTGCACTCACATCTGAACTACTCGTGATATCTATAGTACTGCCTTGACAATAGATTAACGTATCAAGTCCATTCTCTATGCTCAATCCGATATCTTCAAAAATATTAATGGGAAACGTATCTACTAAAGTACAATTACGATCATCCACAATGGTGACTTCAATTAATTGTTCATCAATTAGGTTATCTAAAATTAATACATTAGTATTAGAAAGAACATTACCCATCATATCTGAATATGTAACAGTGAAATCCATGTCTAAGATTACTTCTACCCCATTACCTATACACGTACTTACATTATCTAATGCAGATAAGTCAATCTCAGGAAGTATCATATCATCAATACTGATAGCAAAAACCTCAGTCGTTGTACAGCCGAACTGATTCGTCACCGAGACATTGAAACTTGTATCTGTGGTAATATCCATTAACTGTATAGTAGAACCTGTCGCTATTACATTACCATTAGCATCTGTCCAACTTACAGCATCAGTCGTATTAATACTTAAATCAAAAACCTGATTTTCACATATACTTACATTATCTAAAGGGTTAAAGTCAACAACAGGATTTTGGAATACACCAACTGTCAATTGCTGATTTGAAGTACACCCTAAATCATTAGTCGCAGTAGCTATGACATTAGTTATTGCAGTCACATTATTCAACGTAAGTGTGTTACCATTCGCTAATATATTTCCATTTGTATCAGTCCATACAATAGCATCTAGACTATTCGCTATAAGTGTAGCAGACTCACCTGAACACACATTAAAATCACTATTGCTGTCAAACATAAAATCTGGTGCTTCTATAAATTGAATATCCACAAATTCGCTTGAAGTGCATCCAGAATCGTCAATCACAACTACTTCCAGCATAGTACTCACTTGGAGATTAGATAAAATAAGACTCTGTCCAGCTCCAAGAACAAAACCTGTGGCAGCATCTGTCCAAACGATCGAAGAGAATGTCCTATCTAATGCCACTGTCACTTCTGATCCCTCACAATATACAAATTGTGATGATGGAATAATATTAAACTCCGGAAGAGGTTCTACATCAACACTCACTGTATCTATGAAAAAACAAAGGCTTCCAGGACTTGTTGATACCGTGACGAAAAAGTCACCGTCTTCAGTTAATGTGACAGTAGGATTAGGTTCGTTACTTATTAATGATACTCCTGTAGGCCCTTCCCAGTTATAAGTATAAAATGTTGGTCCAAAAGGATTTAATTCAACAA
>CAZBXL010000161.1:0-2352 GCA_964495785.1 uncultured Saprospiraceae bacterium
AAATAATGGCTTAGGTGATGTTACATTAAAGAATATTCCTTTCGCGGAAAGTAAAAGTGAAAATGGATATTTATTATCTTATCTAAGTTCCATCGCTCATAGTAACCAAGAGGATTGGTGGATTGTACAACCTGACTTTGATGGTAATTTGTTTTATACTTTTTTGTTAGATTCTGAAGGTTTCAGTATCGTAGATTCAACCAGGCTTGTAGGTCCAGATTTTGGAATAAATTCTTCTGCAGGTGGCGATGCAAAATTTTCTCCAGATGGAAACTTATATGCCTACTATAGTTTAAGTGATGGACTTTGGTTGCATGATTTCGATAGGTCTACTGGTCATTTTTCTAATCCTCGGTCATTACTTTCACTTAAGTCTGAAGATTTAAGGTTTACAAGTGTGGAATTCAGTCCTAACTCAAGATTCATATATCTATCTAACACTGATTCATTATTCCAAGTAGACCTATGGGAGTCGGACCTTGAAGATGGTATGATACTTATAGATACTTACAGAGATGATCCATTGGATCAGTTCGGTACACGTTTCTTTAAGAGTGCATTAGGCCCAGACTGTAGAGTCTATATCAGAGGTGGCAGTGGATCTAAGTTTATGCATGTCATTCATAAGCCCGATGAGAAAGGTCTGGCTTGTGATTTTGAGATGAGAGGTATTGTGTTTCCACAATTTATCTCGACGGGCAGCTTTCCTAACTTTCCGAGATATCGCATAGATGAGGATGAGGTCTGTGATCCTACTATTACGAGTCTATTCGGTGATGATATTTTCTATAGGCGTGATCTCGACGTCTATCCCAATCCCGTCAGAGATAATTTGACGATACAGTTTCCTGAGGGGCATCGTGGTCATGTCTACATCATAGATATGCAAGGACAGATCGTCTGGTCAGGAGATAATAATAATCCTAAGACCCAGCTCGATGTCTCGTTCTTAAGTTCTGGTACTTATAGTGTAGAATATATTCCTGATGATAATGAGGGTAGGACGATCTATACTTCTTTGATTGTGAGGGTGGAGTAATGTCTCATTACAAGGGAACATGTTCCCTTGGATTGCATTGTTCTTATGCCAAATTAACAAATACGTTACTCACGTTATTAACTTGTTGTATAAAAACTTTAGTAATGTTTTATAAAACACATAAATCCACAATTCAAAAAACCTAAAGGAAGGAATTTATATATTTGAAATAGAAGATAACTTTCAAAAGGTGACTACGATAAAAGTAATGAAAAAATAATCTTGATTAGATATATAAATATTCATACGCTATGTACAGCCTTAGTCATAATACTAAGTCCTACCTCTATATCAGGTCAGTCTAAGCAAGACTACATTTGGTTTTTTGGCAAAGATCAAAATATAAACGAAGAAGGCATACAAGGCATAAGATTTGATTTTAATGACAAGCCATTCCAGCCCTATGTGGCGACGAATGGCTTGTCATATGATCAAAATAATGCTTCTATATGTACACCTGAAGGAGAATTGTTATTCTACACCAATGGATGTGCTGTAGCTAATCGTGAGCATCAGATTATGCCCAATGGAGATAGTATTAATGCTGGTCTCTACTTTGATGTTTTATGGTTGGGAGATTGCAAGAATGGTTATCCCGGAGTACAAGATATTACTATACTAAAAGATCCTGCATATGATGATGGTTACTACATTATACATAAGACCAGAGATTATATCCCTGGTAATGACCCATCAAGAACGATGCGTCAACTTAAATTCAGCTATGTCGATATCTCACTAAATAGTGGCTTAGGTGATGTTACAGTAAAGAATGTTCCTTTCGCGGAAAGCAAAAGCGAGAAAGGGTATCTATGGTCTTACCTCAGCACTATCGCTCATAGTAACCAAGCGGATTGGTGGATTGTACAACCTGACTTTGACGGTAATCTATTTTATACTTTCTTATTAGACAGTGATGGATTTAGTCTTGTAGATTCTACACGATTAGTCGGAATTGATTTTGGTCGGAACTCTTCAGCATCTGGAGCTTCTACGTTTTCTCCTGATGGCAAGTTATATGCCTATTATAATATGGAAGAAGGCTTATGGGTCTATGATTTTGACAGAAGTACAGGTACTTTTTCTAACGAAAGATCTTTAATCGTAGCGCAAGACCCTAATTCTACTTTTTCTGGATTGGAGTTTAGCCCTAATTCCAGATTTATATACCTTTGTGATGCTGATTCATTATTTCAAGTAGACCTCTGGGAGCCGGACCTTGAAGATGGTAAGATTCTTATAGATACTTATAGGGATAATCCATTGGATCAGTTCGGTACACGTTTCTTTAAGAGTGCATTAGGCCCAGACTG
>CAZBXL010000162.1:0-2293 GCA_964495785.1 uncultured Saprospiraceae bacterium
AGTGATGAAACCCTTTTTCTACGGCAATCTGACGAGCATCATTTATAGAATCTAAACTGCAACAACCAGTCTCTTTAGTTGATCCTCCCGATGAGGCGTAATCCCAAGTTTTCATTGTAATACCTACTATCTCGTAGCCTTCATCATGCAGCATCATCGCCGTAACGGTACTATCTATACCTCCGCTCATAGCTACTAATACACGACCTTTCTTACTCATGGGGCAAAGATAATCTATTAGTTATTCTCGGACAACTTGGAAAATAAGGAATCCAAGTTTCAGTAAGTGGTTATAATCATTAAAGTAAGCTTCTCTAAAATCTAAATTGCCATTATACTTCCTCGGAGTTTTAGAATCCTTTGAGAAGTCTGTGCAGGGTTCACAATTAGTGTAACGTAGTCTATCTTCTGAAGATAATGAGATAAATGAAAAAAGTAATATTGATCAAGTCTATTCTGACGGGGAACAATCTGATGGCGATCACCGCAAAGAAGTAAGCACTGAAGAACTTAATGAAACGGAAGAGGTAGAATGTACTAAGGAATTATATCTTCTATGGCATGACGCCTATCGATTTATACTTAAGAAGATCAATGGTGATACACTAACTCAATCTGAGAAAAATCGATTATCTGATATAGCACAGCAATGTAGTACAGAATACGGTGATGCAGTGCATTGGGCAAGGGCATTAGTATCGGAATATGATGATATAGATTATACGCAATACGATGAAAGTTGCGAAACTGAAACAGATAGTAGATCCAGAAAATCGACCATATATAAAATAAAGGATCTAAGTATAACACCAAATCCTGCAAGTGGTGTTATTACTATCAAATCTAATTTCGATGAGGAACATGATTTATTACTTATTGGGATAGACGGGAGAGTAATCGATAAAATTAATTTCAACGGTTACAGCTACAACTACGACATAAGTGAATATAACAGCGGCATATACTTTATAAAAGATGTCAGTACGTCAGAATTAGTTAAATTTATTAAACTATAATTTTTGTATAAAAAGAGAGCAAGTCTTTGCTTGCTCTCTTATCAAAAAAAACAATGTGAAAAAGATTGGCCTTATATATTTTCTATTGAGTACTTTTTTGAGCATTTCTTTGGCTCAATCAAAGCAAGATTATGTCTGGTTATTTGGTAATGATCAAGTCATACAAGAAGAGGGCATACAAGGAATCAGGTTTGATTTTAATGATAGACCATTTAGACCAATTAGCGCAGATCAAGGATTAAGTTTTGATCAGAATAACGCCTCTATATGTGATAAGTATGGTAACCTATTATTCTATACTAATGGTTGTGCAGTAGCCAACAGAAATCATCAAATCATGCCCAATGGAGATAGTATCAATTCAGGGAATTTCTTTGATATGGTTTGGAGGGGTGATTGTAAGTTTGGATATCCTGGTGGACAAGACATTACAATATTACCTGATCCTGGTTATGACTTAGGGTATTATATTATCCATAAGACCGTGGAGTTCGTTCCAGATAGTAATCCCAGTACATTTATGAAATATCTTAAATACACTTATGTAGATTTGAGTTTGGAAGGAGGGTTAGGGGAAGTTTCAGAAAAGAATGAAAGATTTGATTCAATTGGTTATTTGATAGGATATATGGCTGTCATAAGCCATAGCAATCACAAGGATTGGTGGATTGTACAACCTAAAGATATTGATAATATTTTTTATTCTTACTTATTATCAGAAGATGGATTTGAGTTAGTAGATTCTACAATATTAGGTGATACTGACTTTATGCCTAATACATCTGCAAGTGGAGATGCTAAGTTCTCTCCTGATGGCACTAAATATGCTTTTTTTTCTTTATACAATGGTCTCTGGGTATATGATTTTGATAGAGCCACAGGACAATTTTCTAATTTTAAAAGTTTGGCATTTACCCCTCCTGAAAATGTAAAGTTTTCCAGTGTAGAATTCAGCCCTAATTCTCGATTCGTGTATCTATCTGCTACTGACTCTCTCTATCAGGTGGACTTATGGGAGAATGACTTGGAAGATGGTAAGGTCCTAATCGATACCTATGATGGTGTGCAAGATCCATTTGGTACTACTTTTTTTGTCAGTGCATTGGCGCCTGACTGTAAGATCTATATCCGTCCTGGCAGTGGATCTAACATCATGCATGTGGTCAATAAACCAAATGAGAAGGGTCTGGCGTGTGACTTTGTAGAGAGAGGATTGCGATTACCGCAAGCATCTTCTACTGGAAGTTATCCTAATTTTCCTCGGTGGCGTGTAGATG
>CAZBXL010000163.1:0-2290 GCA_964495785.1 uncultured Saprospiraceae bacterium
ATGATTTTTTATTAGTAAGAAATAATGAGAATATAATCGAAGTCAACAGAGACACTGTTGAAGGCATTCCATCTCAAGTTTTTAAAATGATAGAACATCAAGATACTATAATGATGGTCGGACTATTAGGAAATCGAATTGCTAAATTCACTTTTGATTTTACGTCAAGGCTCGAAAATGAAGAAGAAACTGATCCTATTAAAATATATCCAAATCCAGCAGCCAACTATATTAACATAGATGGCTTAGGTAGCGAAGAGCATATCTATACAATATACAGCTATAGCGGTCAAAGAATGAAAACAGGAAGCATGGATAAAAATACAATACAGATATCTGATCTCAGCGAAGGAGTTTACTATGTAGATATTCATAACAAAAGTAAGTCTAAGATCTACCGAGAACGGTTTACCATCAACAGATAAAACGAATTACTTCTAATCAACAAAACAACAACCATGAATTACAAACTTCTTACTCAATTTATAACAGGTTCTTTACTTTCGATGATCTTAGCATATTCAGTATCTACTAAGGATAAAAACGACTATGTTAATGGTTGGCTTATTAAAAACGACGGAGAGAAGATAGAGTGCTTAGTAAGATTATTCATGTTTGATGCTGACAAGATTACTTACAAAACATCTGAAAGAGATAAAAAAGGTAAAACACTCAAAAGTACTGAGCTTCAGGAAATCGTCCTTGAGATGGGAGACTCTACAGTCATTCTCAATAAATACAAATCCGCAACTTATAGCGCCTTAGGAAAATTTAAAAGTGATCAAGGTGATAAATGGATGCAGAAAATATATGAGACAGATCGTGTGTCAGGGTATAATATGATTATCTATGAAGGCGGCGGACACGTCGGTACAAATGCATTCGGAGGACCGATGTTTGCCGGTGGTAAGTTCTTGACTGTGCAGTATGGAATCAAGATGACAGAAAATGACTATGTCGTATTTTTTCCGATAGAACTGTGGTGGGATCGATCTGATGTACCAAAAGCCTTTGACACAATCTATAAAAAAATATTAGCTAAGTACCTGAAAGACTATTGTCCATCGTACGCTAAATCGATTAAAAAATTGGATTATAGATTAGAAAAATTTGAAGACTCTTTAGATGACATCAACTCTAAATGCAAATAAAATTTATCTAAGTTATTAGAGCTAAGTTTTTGTTCTAATTGCGCCTAAAAACAGAAAAGACCGAAGCAAAATGCTTCGGTCTTTTTTATTTATCTGATAGTTAAGAAATGAAGATTACTTCTTCATCATCTTCCATTCCTTAATTGATTTCTCGTTGAGACTAACGTAATCATCATTACCAGCTTTCTTAGCTAAATCTAAAGACATTTGTGCTGCTGCGATAGCTTCTTTCGTCTTACCAAGATCGGCAAGAATGAGTGCCTTTCTTCTTACTTGCCAAAATTTAGGATCGTCTCCAGCAGTTGCTATATTAATCCACTCTAATGCTTTGTTCATATCCTTACCTGTTGATTGGTAGTATGCAGCAGCATTATAGTAATCACCTTTAGATGGTCCAGCCATTACTCTTTCGATATTAGCCATCACAGTACCGTCTGAATCCACAGTCATAGGGATTGCAACTTTAGTTTTATCCCATGCCATTGTAAGGTGTGCACCTCCACTGCTGATATTATCTATTGCTATTGTAAATGACTCAATAGAGTTATTCAATTTCATAGGCTTAGTTTTAACTATAAGTGCAGGATCTGCATCTAAGTAAGAACTAAAACTTGATTTGTCATAATTATAGAAGTGTACAGCCCAACTTGTAGCTGAAGGTATAGATAGTACCGCATAGCTTCCTGCAGGTACTTCATTTCCATCTATTTTCACTGCTGTATCAAATGTTATTTTTGTTGCTTGATTTGCACCAGTTCTCCATACTTTGCCGAAAGGCACTAAACCATTCGCTGAAAAGATGTCTCTGTCTTTGACAGCAGGTCTAGAATATTCTAATGAAACAGTTGTTAAGCCAACCATTTGCTCAACTTTCGCTGAAGGGCTCGGTGCCGGAGTCTTAATTTGAGCATTTAAAGAAAAGCCTACAAATAAAAAGGCTAAAAAAATAATGTTTTTCATTGTTTGTTAATTTTTATACGAATGTTATTATTGATATTACTCCAACTTTTATACCCTATATATTGTTCTCGATAATCATGCTTTTTACAAGTAATATTAGATCCCAACATCTATTATTCTTCATAAGACCTTTATAATCAAGCTTTCATCTCAATGTTTTGATAATTAATAAATGCTTA
>CAZBXL010000164.1:0-2280 GCA_964495785.1 uncultured Saprospiraceae bacterium
GTTCTGGTGGCGGAAGATCAGGTGGTAGTCGACGCTCAGGAGGAGGACGATCAGGCAGAGGTAGTAAAAAGGGATCTGGCGGCGGTGGCCGTTCAGGTGGTAGTAAGAGGTAGTATATATTGCAATCTTCTCAAAATAATAATAGATCACAATCTATACTGACTCCAAGGGAATGTGTTCTCTTGCGATATAAAAGGGAGACCATTATTCTTTAGATTGGGTTTCTTTGTAGTCAAAGCATTTTTTGGTTATATTTATATAGAAATAAGCTGTAAAGCTTTGCTACATTATAGATTATAAAACAACCAATATTCATGCAACGTATCTTATTTATATTATGCATATATGTATATACTCTTTCCTTAGTCGTAGCCCAGCGACCATTTATTACGACTTGGAAAACTGATAATCCAGGAATAACTTGTTCTTCATGTATTACTATACCTACTTTCCCCGGAGAGACATATAATTATGATGTAGATTGGGATAATGATGGGCTGTATGAGGATATAGGAGTTGCTGGAGATATTACTCATGATTATGGTACAGCTGGTACTTATACAGTAGCGATAAGAGGTGTGTTTCCAAGAATATATTTCGACGGAGATATCGCTCTTGGCTTAGAAATATCTATATATACAGATAGTTATAAAATAATAGGAATCGAACAGTGGGGTGATATAGAATGGACTTCTATGTTTAGAGCTTTTAAGCATTGCGGAGAACTAATTACAGTAGGCTCTGATGCTCCTGATTTATCTAATGTAAGATCTACTGCTTCTATGTTTGAAGGTGCTATATTGGTTAATGGCGATTTTAGCTCATGGGATGTATCTAATGTAACAGATATGTCATATATGTTCTCTGGCTTTACAAATAATGTCTCTGCTAGATTAGTTACTAATTTTAATAGTAATATTAGCTCATGGGATGTATCTAATGTAACAGATATGTCATCTATGTTTGAAAACGCAGGGTTCTTCAATCAAGATTTAAGTTCATGGGATGTATCTAATGTAACAGATATGTCATCTATGTTTGAAGTCGCATGGTCCTTTAATCAAGATATAAGTTCATGGGATGTATCCTCAGTGTCTAGTATGAGTAGTATGTTTGCAGGAGCTAGAAACTTCAATCAAAACATAGGAAGCTGGGATGTGAAAAATGTATTAAATATGGAATATATGTTTTCTTACGCGACTTTTTTTAATCAGGATATAGGGAGTTGGGATGTATCTTCAGTGACAACAATGTATGAAATGTTTTTATTTGCTCCAAACTTCAATCAAGATATTGGGAGTTGGGATGTATCTTCAGTGACGACAATGTCAAATATGTTCGGCAGGGCTACAAATTTTAATCAAGATATAGGGAGTTGGGATGTATCTTCAGTGACAAGAATGTCAAGTATGTTCTATTATGCTACAAATTTTAATCAAGATATAGGGAGTTGGGATGTATCTTCAGTGACGAGAATGGGAGTTATGTTCTACGGGGCTACAAATTTTAATCAAGATATAGGTACATGGGACGTTTCTAATGTGACAGGTATGAATGGTATGTTTACTCAGGCTAAGAATTTTAATCAAGATATAGGTACATGGGACGTTTCTAATGTGACAGATATGAATCATATGTTTTCTCGTGCTAAGAATTTTAATCAAGATTTAAGTACTTGGAATGTTTCCAATGTCTCTAATATGGAATCTATGTTTTCTTCGGCTAATAGTTTCAATCAAGATATAGGAAGTTGGGATTTATCATCCATAGAAGATATGCTTTATATGTTGAATGGAACTGAACTTTCAATAGCTAATTATGAAGCTACTCTCAATGGATGGGCTGATAACCCGAATACTCCTTCTGACTTGAGATTTGGAGCAGCAGGATTAGAATTTTGTGATAACACAGGTCGGTTAGCTTTGATAGTTAAAGATTGGGATATAAGTGGCGACACCCAAAATTGCATGACATCAAATTCCGAAGTAGGTAAATTACAGCAACTCTCTCTCTATCCTAATCCAGCATCAAATAACTTAAATATACTATCAGAAAGTAAGTTTAATAGACTTATATTACGATCTATCCTGGGTCAAGAAATTATTCATAAAGAGATGAGTCTGCCAACAGAAGTGTACCATTTAGATATTGATAATCTACAAAATGGGATATATATAATCACAGTGACTGGGGATAGATATGAAGAAAGTCAAAAAATTAAAATTATAAAAGAATAAGCGGGATATCGCTTTATATTAAATCAATCGGGACTAAAAAACT
>CAZBXL010000165.1:0-2168 GCA_964495785.1 uncultured Saprospiraceae bacterium
TGATTGTGATCACATATGGCTCAACTGTTGGAATCAGGATTTAGAAGATTTTAGGATAAACAAGACCATTATGCTGATACACAGAAGATAGGTCGACATGAAAAAATATAAATCCTGAAAACCTGTCTGCCGCAGGCTGATCCTAATTCTGATAAAAAGGAGGCTTACGAATACAGCATAACTGGATGAGTGCATGGGATCGAGGTTGCACCTGTCCGTCCTCTGGGAGAAACCTCGACCATCGGGGCAGTGACATATGATTTTAGAGCACCAAACTTATATGAAGTAAATTTGTAAGGTGGAATGATGAAGCAGAGCCTTGTCAAATCTCAGTGGGTGGCGGGAGCGGCACAGAGTATAGCCTTTGATTTGACTTGATTTTTTGTCTCTTTTTCATCTAAGGAAAAAGAGAATTGTGTTAAGTAAAACTCATGATAAAATCCTGATTACAGATCAATCATAGTTCACTTAGCTCTTTTGCTCTACAGCAAAATAGGCTTGACAATATCGAGGCGGGCATATATGATGCGTGTATAGGATCGAGGTAAAATACCTCGACCATCAAGGATCTGAGGGTTGATCTTAATCCTATAATCCTATAAATCAAGGTTCAGACAATAGGGAGGGCATCGAAGGTGGGCAATAATGATGAGTATATGGGATCGAGGTTGAACCTGCCCGTCATCTGGCGGAAACCTCAACCATATCCCAAACCCCACCAACAGAAGAAATTTCTCGCCAATGGGAATCGACATAAACCATAGTTATAAAAGCATAGGACCTATCATTTTGTCAAAACCAATCTCTCAAGGCGTCCTCCTCTATTCATTTCCATATCAAGAGAATCTGCAGTCAGTTTAATAATCTTTACTTTTTTCTCAGCTTTGCCATCTTCTACAGTGTGGAGATAATCGACTGCTATCCAATATCTGCCATTTTCTTTTTCTGTACCGTAGTCTATCGTATAGCGTCTATCTGCATCAAAACTGAAATCCATCTGATTATTTATTTTCTTTCCAGAATCAGTGATATACCAGTCCGTTGTTTTCCAATCCCCGTGGAGGAGGGCTTCATCAAATTTATCTTCGCAAGAAGAAAATAATACAATACTGATTGTAAGAATTAGAATCGTGAAAGTCTTCATATTAAAGATATATTGACTGATAATAAACACTTCGTAAAATTAAGAAATTCTAATCATTCTGCTTCAGACAGTAATATTTACATGTCTATCGGCTAATAATTAATATGGCTACACCTGATCACAAAATGATAATAAGAATTTCTTTAGACACAAAATTTCGAATTCTCCTCCCTCTTTAATCTCCCTTCTGAGGGAGAAATTTACATATGTTATTGAGAACTTTAGTGTTCTATAATATAAGCTTCAAGATTTTCCTAATTCAAAACTTTTAGTAAGTTTTTAGTACATGCAAGAAATTGTCATTTCCTCCGATGGCGTAGATTAGGAGGTGGAATCTTAATAGTGCATTTTAATATGACTATTTACTCTTGTTTCGACATATATTCTCTTTTTAATCAGGTGCCACAACTTCCAGAACAGCTCCTTGCTCTACTTCAAATACGGCAGAGTTGTGTACATCCAGTGTGTAACATTCCCCGATTTCTGATGACAAAAGTACTACTGTAGAACCAGCAGGTATGACGACATGATCACAGGTCGTCGGCAGTGTACCTAATGACCAGTTGCTGACATTCGTCCAAGCATTCGTATTTCCTACAAAAGTATTAGTCGGATAACTGCTGCAACAGCCCGCTATATTATCTATGAAAGTATCGCAGTCATCATCGATGCCATTGCATACCTCTGTAGCTGCAGGATTGACATTAGGGTTATTATCATTACAGTCTGAGTTGTCACTTAAGTACCCTGGTGGTTGAGTGCAGTCACTTAAGGTATTAGTTGGGCTTCCATATCCGTCTCCATCTGTATCTGCGTACCATATAGAAGGAGTCGGTCCTGCAGCTATTGTTATACTTGCAGTGCCTGTACATCCATCATTAGTATCTGTTACTGTAACCATATATGATCCTGGAGCAAGTCCAGTTGCTGTCGTTGTAGTTTGACTATTAGAGTCATTCCACAGGTAAGTATAATTTCCTGATCCACCGGATCCAGAGGCAGTTGCTTCACCATCGTTGCTTCC
>CAZBXL010000166.1:0-2105 GCA_964495785.1 uncultured Saprospiraceae bacterium
TCTTCGTAGATGAAATTGAGATCTAATACTTGCTTAAGTATTTTATAGAAGTTGTCTGGTGGAATTTGTTGGTCTAAGCGGAAGTTTACAAACAATTTAGGCGTGTATTTTTTCTTTCCCCCGATAGCGGGGCAGGACTTTGCATACTAGAAAGATACAAAATATTAGTCTAACGTAAGTAAACATACGTCAATAGTTTGTCAACAGCCTGTATTGTTGTATGCCGTAATTATTCTGGTTTTGCATAAAAATCATTTAACGAATTAGTATAAATGCAATAATCTATATCCAAATCCCAAAAGTCGATATGCATTAAATTTTCAGCACCTTTCGGCACTAACATTAAAGAAACTTTACTATCAACTGAATTTTTCACAACTTCATCATACCTATTGTCTAAACTTGTATCAAAATAATATAAATAGTCATATACAAAACTTACGTAGTTTTTCTTTGAGCTCGAAATTGGAGCTAATGATTCAAAGACTAATTTCGCGTAGTCGTTGCTTATAGCATCTTGTAACTCAACTGCATTTAAAGGTATCCCACCTAAAGTTGGCATAAGATTGAATTGGGCATCTAAGAAAACCCATTTTTTTAAGTCTTCTAAATACACCTCTGTAGCAACGTGTCCTGGAGGACTTTGTCTTTCGGCTGCATCTTCTGTTTTTAAATAAACAATTCTTGAATTATAGCCGATAGCAGTTAATTGGTCTTTAAGGACAATGGCATAAGCAAAACAAGGAAATTGTTTTCCTTCTTCAGCCTCTTTTAGAATTGTTATAGCATCATTTTTGGTAGGAGAATTATTGCCATTATGAGTCCAGCGTTTATTCGTCCAATCTAGAACAGAAAGTATCACATCGGTATCACTCATGTCATCTTTTATAAAATTCAGAGGATATTTTTCTTTAAGACTTTTTAAATACTGATTTTCTTCAATTTGGTAAACGATATTTATGTCGTCTGTTTTTGTGTCGTCAAATCTCAATTGTTTCTGTTGAAAAGGAACACCATGGATGATTGTGTGAGCATGATTTTCACCATTCTTTTTGACATAGAAACTTTTTGTTGTGTTGGGAGTTATTTGAAATTCTATATTATCAATATCAGTTTTAAATTCAAATAATTCTTTCGATTCGTAGCAAATTACCTCCAAAGTATCATTCTCGATTTCAGGAGCTATGCTCCATTCGCCAATATACCAATCATCACCTATTCGGTAATCTATTATTTCAGAATTTGCATTGATGACTGGTTTGCTGTTATAAGTATTATTGTTTAATACCGAACATCCACTTAAGAAAATGGTAGCAAGTATAATTATTTGTTTCATGGTTTATAAATTTTATGGCATACAATGGACTCGTATACGTGGCGTGGTGGCGCATTGCCGACATGACCGTCTTATGCATTGTTATGCACATGCTTTATTTATTTTTCATATTTGGTGAAATTAGAATTTAGAAAATCTTCAAACCCATCTTGAATTCTTATGAATGCTAACATTTCATGATTAAGAATCATCTCTTTATCGTTTAAATTATTCTCAAAAGCTTTTTTAATACACTCAAAAGCATCTTTTGTTTTTTCTTCTAAAGAATAACAACAAGCCAAATAAAAATATATTTCAGGGTCGTTTTTATCAAATTCTAACCCCCAATTAAGTGCTTTAATTGCACTTTTGATTTGATATTCTTTTAAGTACTTTATTCCTGCACCTTTTTTCTCATTTACTTCTCTCTTTTGGTCAGTTCCAAATTCGATTAATAAATCCTCTTTTATTATCGTTCCATCACATCTTAAATCTATTAATATCTGATTACTTCTTAATAGGTATTTTTTTGAACTTACTTTTGTAGTTAAGGTATATTTTTTTTCGTGTCCATTATCCTGTATCGAAAAGTAGTGGTAGGTTCCTGAAAAAGAAAATTTTTTAGATACTATTCTTCCATTGAAAAGTATTGTTTGTACACCTACCCAATTATTTCCAATCTCGATTATATTATTACCTATTTGTATTTTTTTTCCACTCATCTTTTTTTCCTGCTGTATTATAAGGTACATAGTTTACAGTTCTTCGGGTACATAGTTTACACTTTAAT
>CAZBXL010000167.1:0-2012 GCA_964495785.1 uncultured Saprospiraceae bacterium
CTGGTGCATCTACCACAACTGGCGGCCTTGGACAATTAACAAATGATGGTGGCGTTACATCACCTATTCCAAATCTATTTGTTATCTCAGAACTGTTACCACAATCATCAGTCGCTGTAAATGTCACATCGACTACGCGTGTATTCCCACATATCGTTACCCAATTATCAGGGTCGTAATTATCAGTCCATGTTATATTACCACACAGATCAGTGGCTGTAGCACCTGCATGATTCTCTCTCCAGAAATCAAAGTCTGCAAAGTTACCTACAACGGTCAGATCACATTCTTCTGCAAGCATATCCTCTCCTCCAACTATAGTTGGCACTGTGGTATCTTCTATCGTAAATGTTGCTTCTGCTGTAGCCGTATTACCACATTCATCTGTTATTGTAAATCTATATAGATGTATGCCTGTAATGCCACAGCTATCTTCTTCAGTCACTAAGTCATATTCAAAAATAATATCATCACTACATATATCTGTAGATGTAGCTCCTCCAAATGAAGTCAACCAAGCATCGAGTTCTGCATCATTACCTGAACCGTCACATTCTACAACTTCTGCGATAGGTAAACTTGAAAACTCTGGTGCTGTTTCATCTATAATTATAAAGTCTGCAATAGTCTCAAGTGATGTATTACCACATGCATCAGTCGCTGCAAATGCATACGTATGTGTCAGCGTCAAGCCACAAGACTCTATAGTTTCTACAAGTCTATAAGACCATACTAAAGTAGAACTACATAAATCAGCTGCAGTAGCATCACCATGATTATCTAACCATAGTTGAAGCTGAGCTGTATTACCACTACCATCACATTCTACGATATCATTTGTCGCTGGTGTTGTAATCTCAGGAGCAATATCATCAGTCAATGTCAACATCGCGGTCGCAGTTGTAAAGTTTCCACAAGCGTCCGTTGCAACAAATGTCACCTCTACTCCACCCTGCATATCACATTCTAACTCGATGTTTTCAAAATTGTTAGAGTACACAATTAAACTACAATCGTCCTCTGCTTCTCCTCCACCACTTGTATTTAACCACGCTTCTACTCTACCCATCGGATCAGTATTACCATCACAATTAACTTCTAAATTTTGAGGTTGAATTTCCCAAACAGGTGCAGTATTATCATTTATTGTAAATGTAGCTGATGTACTCGAAGCGTTACCACATTCGTCAGTAGCTGTAAATACAACTACCACATCCCCTGTCGTTCCACAATCACCTTCTATAGATCCATAATCATTCGTCCACGTCACTGTTCCACAGATATCAGTTGCTTCTGCAAATCCATTATTATTGAGCCAATTTAAAATATCAATAGCATTACTTGCTCCATTACATTCCGCTAAGAATGGCTCAGCTTCTTTAGTAATCTCTGGCGGCGTACTATCAAATATTATAAAATCTGCATCAGCTGATGAAGTGTTGCCACATTCATCAGTAACATAAAATCTATAAGTTCTTGTACCATTATCATCACAATCAAATGTCACATTGATAAGATCGTAGTCCCACTCAAAAATAGAAGTACAATTATCTGAAGCCACAGCTCCCCCATGACTATTTAACCATGATATTAATGCAATGTCATTACCTGAAGGATAACATTCTAACATTTGATTCTGAGGTAATCTATCAAACGTTGGAGCTGTTGTATCATTAATAATCACACTGGCTGATGTCGTACTTGTATTACCACAATTATCTTCGATAAGGAATGTATAAATTGTAGTTCCAGATGTACCGCAACCAGGCAACTCCACTGTACTTAAAATACTGAATACTAATTCTTCGTCGCTACAAATATCTGCTGCCGTCGCTCCACCAAAGTTAGCTTCCCATGCACTAATAGCATCTGAATTATCATCTCCACACTCCAATACTAAATCCTCCGCAGGTGTCACTATCTCTGGATCAGTCGTATCTTCTATTGTGATTGTTCTTGTATCTGTACTGCTATTACCACATGCATCTGTCACAGTAAATGTAACTGTCGTC
>CAZBXL010000168.1:0-2008 GCA_964495785.1 uncultured Saprospiraceae bacterium
TCTTCTGCACACTCTACTACTGCATCCGCCGGACATACTATTGATGGCCCTGAATTACTTATTGTAAATATCTGCGTACACTCAGCTGTTCTTCCACAAGCATCAGTAACAACATATGTTATACCGTAAGTAGCTCCGTCACAATCAGCAGCTCCAGTAAGTAAAGTTGGTCCCGATGTAACTACTTCAGAAGTCAGACCACATGAAGTCGTAACGATAGGTGCCGTTTCAGATATATCTTCTGCACACTCAACAGTTTCATCGTCTGCACATAAGATTGTAGGACCTACATTTTCTATTGTAATTGTCTGAGTACAAGTTGTAGTTCGGAAACAATCTTCTACTGTATACTCTACAGTATAAACAGCTCCATCACAATCAGCATCACCAGAAACTAATACTGGATCAGCGTTAGTCACGGTAATAGCGCAACATCCACTTGATGTCACATCTGAAGGCGTCCAATTCTCTAAACATTCTACAACTTCATCCGCTGGACATTCAATAACAAGAACACACTCATCATCACCATCGTCTTCATCATCAGCATCTTGAGATCCATCATCATCACTTGGTCCTATATCTCCGTCTCCGTCTGTATCAGCTCCATTTCCTTCTTCAGAATCAAGATCTACTTGATCCATTGCAGTTACTTCCGCGATGTTATTATAATCTCCACCTGCTGAAGGTGCATTAACTGTCACATCGAAAGTGAGATCCACGCTTCCTGGGAATGGAATATTAATTCCAGCCCAATTTATTGATCCTGCAGCAGCAGATCCTCCTCCACTTATATTAGTTGGATTAGAATATCCACTTGGTAATAAATCTTCAACTTCTGCATTAGTGATCGGACTTGGTCCATCATTCGTCACAGTAATTGTAAATGTAATTACATCACCCACTGAAGGAGTACTATTACTCACAGTCTTAATCAAGCTGATATCAGCTGCTGGTCTAAGACCAAAGTCAATCGTGAAGTCATTATTATCATCATCTGTATCTGTAGCCTTACCTGTATCTCCTGTAGGCTCTGTTCCAGGAGCTAAACTTATCACAGGCGATGTGATCGTTCCATCAGTAAGACCATCACCATCTGTGTCCGCTTGTGATCCATTATCATCTCCATCAACACCATCATCTCCAGCAGCACCATCACTTGAAACTGGGCTTGTTGCTGGTGGTGTAAACTCAATAAAGTAATCTCCTGGCAATAGGTTATCAAATATGTATCCTCCTGTTGCATTGGTTGTTGTTGTTGCTACAAGATCGCCAGTAGCAGCATCAAACAATTCAAGTGTCACTGTTTTTCCTTTAGCTGCGATATCGTCTTCTCCCGCATCTCTGACACCATTATTATTAATATCAGAGAATAGTTCTGAACCGATAGCCATTAATGGCACAAGACCAAAGTCAATAGTATTATCATTATTCTCATCAGCTGTATCAGTGTCTTTACCAGCATCACCTAATGGCTCTGTACCTGGAACAAGACTGATCACTGTAGATGTAATTACACCATCCGTTAATCCATCACCATCTGTATCTTGCTGAGAACCATTATCGTCATTATCAACTCCGTCATCAGCACCGTCTGTAGCAGTAGAACTTACTGGAACACTTGCTGGTGGAGTCAATTCGATAAAGTAGTCTCCCGGAAGTAAATTATCAAATATGTACTGCCCAGTTGTATTTGTAGTAGTTGTTGCAACAAGATCACCAGTAGCAGCATCAAATAATTGAAGTGTCACTGTTTTTCCTTTAGCTGCAATATCATCTTCTCCTGCATCTCTGACACCATTATTATTGTCATCAGAGAAAACAGTTGAACCAATACTCATTAACGGTACTAAACCAAAATCAACTGTATTATCAGTATTGTTATCATCTGTCATCTGCTCGATACCATCATCACCCGTAGGTTCTGAAGCTGGTGCTAATGTGATAACTGGTGATTGTATCAATCCATCAGTTAATCCATCGCCATCTGTATCTTGCTGGATTCCGT
>CAZBXL010000169.1:0-2006 GCA_964495785.1 uncultured Saprospiraceae bacterium
ATAGCCAAGGATCTGGCGCCACACATCAATATAAAAGAACTGAGAGGCAATGTACCTACTCGGATAGAAAAATTAAAAAATGGACAATATGATGCTATCATTCTTGCAAGTGCAGGGATCAATAGACTAAATATAGACTTAGGTGAGTATCATGTCATTAAGTTAAATCCTAAGGAATTTGTGCCAGCTCCAGGACAGGGTGTCATAGGATACCAATGCAGAGAGAGTGATATAGAAATGAGGAAAATCCTCTCAGCAATCCATAATAAGAATACTGCGCAACAGACAAACGTAGAACGAAAAGTGCTCAGTCTGATGGATGGCGGTTGCCATATTCCTCTAGGAGTCTACGCCGAAGTAGATGCACAAGGATACTACCACGTATGGGCCAGCTATGCTCAGACTAAAGATGCTAAACCTGTAAGAATGACGATTTCTCAAAGTACCTCACATGGCCTTGCAGAGAAAGTCGTCAATCAATTAACTCATCAACATGAAAATCAATAATTAATGTATCTAATATTTGACTGTTCTGGAATCGACAAACCTAAAAGCTGGAAAGCACCATTTTCAGATACATTTAATTGGCCCAGAGTAATACACTTATCCTGGATTATACTTGACAAGGAGCTTAAGCCGATGGATGATTATGATCAGATAATTATTCCTGAGGGTTTTACATTTGATGAAAAGATTCAAAAGAAATGTAGCCTTGACCAAGAGGACATTGATAATAAAGGAGCCCCACTAAGTGATGTATTAGAAGCATTTGAAAAATCTCTACAAACCGTGGAGTACGTCATAGCCCATAATATGAACTTTAATGAAAATGTGCTGGCTGCAGAATTCTTGCGCAAAGGCATAAGGCATTCTCTATTCTTAAAAGAAAGAATATGTCTTATGCAAGAGAGTACTTTTTTCTGTAAGTTAAAAGGTAAAGGGCAAGGATATAAATGGCCGACGTTGACTGAGTTACATGCTATAATATTTAAGAAAGCTTACTCTCCGCCTAACAATGCTCGAGCTGATGTGATTGCGGCAACGAGATGCTTCAAAGCTCTGATGATGGGAGGACAACTTGATGACTTATTTGATGAGGACTAATTGCATCTTCTCATGGCAATATTTATATCCAGAGAAATAAGTGACTCCTCGGGTTTTCATAAGCTAAAAATGCAAGGTGAGCAGATCATAGCTGAATCTCTTATCGACATACAGGGAGTCGACATAAGCACATACCCGAAGACAGACTGGATCTTTTTTTATAGCTCTAACGGTGTAAAACATTTTTTTGACTCGCAAGAGTATTCTACATATAATCAGTACGCTGTTATAGGACCTGCCACAGCTAATGTTTTCTATAGCCTTACTGGACATTCTCCCAAGTATACAGGTAACGGTATCCCTAAGGATGTGGCTGATAATTTCATAACCTATGAAGCGGGTAAGTCCATATTATTCGTAAAGGCACAGAACTCTATGGATAGTGTACAACGATTATTAGAAAAAGAAATGGATACTTATGAATTGATTGCCTACCGTAACAAAATAAGAAATGACATCAATTTAATGACTTGCAAATATTTAGTTTTTACAAGTCCACTCAATGTCCAAGCCTACTTCAATAATTACCCATATAATGGTCAAAAATTGTATGCTATAGGTCAATCTACGGCTTCCAAAATTAATTCCATAACAGGTGTTATGCCCCGTATTGCAGATATGCCATCCGAATATGAGCTGTATCAGTTAGTCAAAGAAGATTTAAATAAGGCTCTGTAAGGATTCTCTTTAACTTAGAATAGAGTTACTGAATAGCGCTTATAAGTTGCACAACAAAAACTAAGTATTACTTAGTTGTAATTCTAAGATTACAATATAAATGAAAGTTATATTTAACATTGTACGTTATTGTCGTTATTACTCGAGAGTGCACTTTCCATTCTTAAGAATTTGAGATTAATAACTAATTGACTTTTGTTGTTTTCTGCATTTTCCTCGCCGGA
>CAZBXL010000170.1:0-1968 GCA_964495785.1 uncultured Saprospiraceae bacterium
GGGACGCCACCAAGAACATTATGGTTGCAGATAGCGTGCTCGCTGACGGCATGGTCGGTTGCTGTTAGCGTTCTTAGCTGTTGGCTT
This sequence comes from uncultured Saprospiraceae bacterium, assembly GCA_964495785.1. GTDB lineage: Bacteria > Bacteroidota > Bacteroidia > Chitinophagales > Saprospiraceae > RFSX01. The sequence goes on from CAZBXL010000170.1 coordinate 88, forward strand.
ACTCAATATTATTCTCACTCTACTACAAACTTGCGACTATACTTATCTCCCTTATCATTCGTAGCAGTAACAATATACATTCCTGGATCATAAGCTGCTACATCTAAGATTATAGTATGCTGTGCATTATCTGATCTGTAATTATCCACAAGCTGACCTTGTGTATTGTAGACTGTAATACGGAGATCTTGATCAAGGCTTTGAGTGATATAGAGGTGGTCGCCTATTACAGGATTAGGATAGATACTTAAGTTATTTTCTTCGGAGCTTATATCTAATACTGAAACTAAAGTAGTATCTAACAATCCGTCTTTGTCTACTTTGAGTACAATGGTTCTTACCCACGGTAAGAGAATTTCATCAAAAGGTTCAAAATGCGCAGAGGTACCTACAGCTATATATCCCCCATCACTAGTTGTCGCAATATCGTGAAATTCTTCTCTGAGCAGTAGCCCTTCTCTATAGCTAAATGTATGCATCCATAAACTATCTCCATCGTTTGATATTTTTGCAATGGCTGCTTTTGATACCATTGTATCTTGAGCCTCGGTTTGGTATGATTCTGAGCCAGCTGATACATAACCATCTCTATCATGAGATTCTACGATGCTATGCCACTTACCCCATCCGCTTACATTATTGATACTATTGCTTATATAACTTGTCCATAAGTAACGTCCTTCTCTATCAAACTTTACAACACCTTGTAAATTAAGACCACTTACAGTACCTCCTCCTGGAGATCGTTTCGCTCCTTTCACTACAATATTATCTTCACTGTCTATAGCCATACCCTTACCCAACCTAAAGTTGGGATTATCGTTGTAATCAATGGTGTTTCTTATAAGGTTCAATTCATTATCCAATATATATATAAAACTGGTGTCTTGAGATGCGTCTAAAGGAATGACAGAACTGAGTGCAGCAGCTACTATATAACCTGAACTATTTCTTCTTGTGTTAAGTGCTATTAGATTTTTTGATTCGCTGGTATCAACATAAATTTGATTTCTATCTCCCATTCTATAGAACACGGCACCTCTTCTTACTCCATTTCTATCTAAACCTACAGCACCAACAAATACGCCTGTTCTTTGATTCTCATCAAGTAGGAAGCTCCATACTCCTAAGTTTTTATTGAATATATTATCGAATCTTTCATGAGAAAAAGGCACAGTAAAAGCTTGATCAATCGTGTTAAAACACAGTATATTATTGGTTGTTGAACCAGCTCCATAAATATAATACTCGTTATTTATCAATAAAGATTGATCTGAAAAGCCGGAGAGAGGTATAGTATCACTTTGTAGTGTGTGCACTCCGGTGAGATCTCCATTATACCTATAAGCACTTACTGATGCAGTCCATCTTCCTATTGTCTGATCAAAATAAACACCACTTACTAAAAATTGCTTATTGATGGTATCCTCTACAACATTGAATCCTTGGTTAGGCTCATCTAATTCTATAGCAATCTGTTCTTTAAACCCTCGTTGACCTACGCAGGTCGTCACTATTAATAATAAAATTATAAAACTTGTAATTCTCATGATTTCATAATGATATCTTAATAAAAAGAGCCGATACAATCAATTGTATCGGCTCACTAATTTAGTTATTAATTTTTTACCACACTGGTGGCCGTTAGCATCTCCGCCGACAGCTTATAAAACTGATATCACATCAACTTAAACTTTATAGGTAAAGTAAACTGGACATTAACAGCCCTTCCTCTTTGCTTGCCTGGGGTCCAACGTTCTTCCATTTCGTTCATTAATCTGACGACTCGTTCTGCTTCTTTGCCACATTGTATTCCAACATCTCTAACGACTTTAATATCTGCTACCTTTCCCTCTTTATCGACTACAAATCTCACGATGA
>CAZBXL010000171.1:0-1957 GCA_964495785.1 uncultured Saprospiraceae bacterium
AATTTTAAAAAAACTGCTACATTTTCTTTCCTCCAAAAAAAGGGGATTGCACTTCTTGCACTTAAAAGAAGTAAAGAAGCATATTCTATATTTTTGAGCTGCCTTAAGTTTAAATTAAAAGAAGGAGGTATTGCATGGCAATCGATACACAACTATTTATTCATCTGTAATGTGCTTAGAAATGACTACGATCAATGTTATGAAATTATTAGTAAGGTCATGAATCATGATAACTTTGATAGATTATTACCTATATATAGGCAGCACTGGTATATCAAAGAGGCATTCATGTTTATACTCTTAAAAAACGGAAGAGTTAATCTTAATTCAGTAAATAACAAGGTTCTTAGACAATTTAGAATAAACAGATTTTTGAATGAAATTCCAGAACTCTCCAAAGACTCAAAAGGCTACAACATAACAATCCATATCATCCACATGCTTTTTCTTATTATTGAGGGTAAATATGATCAAGCTCTAAATAAAATACTTTCCCTTAAGCAGTACAGTTACAGACATCTAAGATCTCAAGAATATGACAGAGCGAATTGCTTTATTAAGATGCTCCTAAAAATTCCAGCTTGCAATTACGACTTGTCGACTATAATTAAAAAGACGAGATATCTACAACAAAAACTTCTATCAACTCCTTTAGATTTTTCAGAACAAGCAATGAGCATAGAAATCATACCCTATGAGCAGCTGTGGGAGGAAGTCTTAGAGTTATTATAATATTGCCACATAAACAATAGTAAACAGCTTAATAGTCTGATATATCTTCTGACTAATAATCTGAAGTACTGAATAGTAACTTTTAAGGGTATATGTTTTATTTTATACTTAACGGTAATGCGATATGTAGAGGTCAGGCGTGAGCCTGACTTCTATCATTATCGTGTGTTAGCATCAGTTTACACAATCAGAAAATATCTATTATTTTTTCAAATTTTTCTGGTGGTCCCAAGAACTTAAAAGAAAAACCTAATGTTCTAATTCTTAGTGTACCTTTGCTTAGCCATTCTCCCCTTTGTTGTGGCATTCCATCAATTGCGTTATCAAAATAAAGTCGTTGATAAGGTCTGTTGCCAAAAGACCAGCCATATTCTAAATGAGCATATATTCTCCATATTATCTTCAAATCAAATCTTACTCCAACATGAGGGATCCATTGATTACCAGGAAACGTTTCAACACTTACTAACCAACTACTGAAAATAGATGAATCCGTTGGATCAGGTGAGTTGACGACTTGTAGTACTTTGTCAGAGTTATTACTTGATCTTTCATATTCAATTTTAAAAAATGGTACTACTTTTAATATATTTCCAACATTTACAGTTTCATAATTAAGACCCAAGCCATATCGGAAGAGTTTTATTCTGCTTGATCCATGACCTCTAAAACCACGTTCTACCTCCGCCAATTCATTTAACGAAAATTTAGTCCAGCCTTTATACCATGAATGATCAATATGAATATTTAGTTTATTACTTACAATTGGATATTCGAAATATATAGATCTATATGGTTGATAACAGAAGCGATCAAATTTATACCAATCTCCAGCACTGACTGTCTCGATTACTTGTAGTTGTCTGCCAAAATTATGACCTAATTTCTGACAAAAAGCTTGAGATATAGTTATAATCAAAAACCCAACAATAAGAATACAATTCTTCATAAGAATATTTTTGGGGCGTGATAGTAATATTTTTTATGGAAGATATAGAAAAGTGAAATATAGAATTATAAGTTATTAAAAAGTTTCAGGAGTATGAAATTAACACATACTCTTGAAATAGATTATCAATTTCTAAGACTAAAGTTTCTTTATAAACTTATATGTTAGCAAAGTGAATAGAACTGACAAAACTGCACATACCCAAGTAATTTTTTCATTCCACATAATATTAGATACAAAGAAAAAAGCAGTGTAAATTGTAAAATACATAGCCAA
>CAZBXL010000172.1:0-1929 GCA_964495785.1 uncultured Saprospiraceae bacterium
GGATTTGAAATTACAACAGGTACTGCGTCACCAGCATGTGAAGCAGCAGGAGGTTCTAATGATACAGATCCGACGACGGGAGCATCAGGATGTTATGATCCTAATAATGATGATGGAACAGATGGCGATAGTGATGAGAATGTAGATGTAGGTATAACAGCACCATGTGAGTCTATATCAGGAGAGATTTTCTTCGACGATAATGCAGATGGTTGCCAAGACGGATCAGAGGGTCTTGTTATGGAAGCGGTAAATGTAACATTATATGAGTGTGGAGACACACCAGGATTAGATCAGCCAGTAGCAAGTACGACTGTATCAGATGGAGAATATGAATTTGGAGTAGATAGTGATGATGCTGGAGCAGATGTTTGTTTGGAAGCAGGAACAGAATACTTTGTAGTATTTGATATTCCAAATGCAGCAGGCGAGGCATTAGAGAACTTTGACTTTACAGAAGGAGAAGCTTCAGGAGCATGTGCAACATCAGGAGATTCTGATGATGTAGATCCGACGACAGGAGGTTCGGCTTGTGTAGATCCATCTGACAATGACGGATCTGATGGCAATGATGACAATAATGTAGACGCAGGTATTACTCAAATGTGTGAGTCTATCTCAGGAGAGATATTCTATGATACCAATGGTAACGGCTGTGAAGATTCAACTGAGTCACTTGTGATGGAAGATATAGGAGTTTCACTTTATGAGTGTGGAGACACACCAGGCTTAGATCAGCCTGCAGCTTCTACAACTGTATCAGATGGAGAATATGAATTTGGAATTGATAGTGATGATCCAGGCGCAGATATTTGTTTAGATGCAAATACAGAATACTTTGTAGTATTTGATATTCCTAACGGTGTAGGTGAAGCATTAGAAGACTATGGATTTACAGATGCGACAGCAAGTGGAGATTGTGCAACGTCAGGAGAGTCTGATGACGTAGATCCGACGACAGGAGGTTCAGCTTGTGTCAATCCATCAGATGATGATGCAAGTGACGGCGATGATGATAACAATGTAGATGCAGGAATAACAGCACCATGTGAGAGTTTATCAGGAGAGATATTCTATGATAATAATGCTAATGGTTGCCAGGACGGATCAGAGAGTCTTGTCATGGAAGCGATTAACGTAACACTATACGAATGTGGAGCGACACCAGGTACAGATACACCGGTAGCTTCTACAAGTGTAAATGATGGAGAGTATATGTTTGGAATGGGTAGTGATGATCCAGGAGCAGATGTATGTCTTGAAGCAGGGACAGAATACTTTGTAGTATTTGATATTCCTATGGGAGCAGGTGAAGTATTAGACGGATTTGAAATTACAACAGGTACTGCGTCACCAGCATGTGAAGCAGCAGGAGGTTCTAATGATACAGATCCGACGACGGGAGCATCAGGATGTTATGATCCTAATAATGATGATGGAACAGATGGCGATAGTGATGAGAATGTAGATGTAGGTATAACAGCACCATGTGAGTCATTAGGAGGAGAGATATTCTATGATATGAATGAAAATGGTTGCCACGATTCTGAAGAAAGTTTAGTAATGGAAGATATTGAGGTCACACTTTATCAGTGTGGAGATACACCAGGACTTGATCAGCCAGTAGCGAGTACAACTGTATCAGATGGTGAGTACGAATTTGGAGTAGATAGTGATGATCCAGGAGCAGATGTTTGTCTTGAGGCAGGCAAGGAATACTTTGTGGCATTCGATATCCCGATGGGAGCAGGCGAAGTATTAGATGGATTTGAATTTACAGAAGGTACAGCATCTGGCGCATGTGCAGTGGCAGGAGATTCTGATGATGTAGATCCGACGACGGGTACATCAGCATGTCATGACCCAAGTGATAGTGATGGAGATAGTGATAATAATATTGATGCGGGTATAACAGCACCATGTGCAAGT
>CAZBXL010000173.1:0-1921 GCA_964495785.1 uncultured Saprospiraceae bacterium
GCAGAAGAGTTAATGGGTAGAGAATCTTGATGCAGTAAATAGCTTAAACCAAAATGAGGTAGCAGAATTTCGAAAAATAGCTGCTTTTGATCATCGATACTCTTACAGATAAACAGAGAATATCAATTCCTTAGTTTTACACCTTTACACCTTTACACCTTTACACCTTTACACCTTTACACCCTTAATCCTTTTCAAAAAAAATCTTCCCATTCCACCATTCGGTTTCTATTTCTGCTTTTTTTCTCTTGTAGAATTTAACGGCTCCTTTGTTCCAATCCAGTACTTGCCATTTCATAAGTTTACATTTTCTGTCTTTGGCCTCTTGGACTGTAGCATCAAAGAGGAGATCCCCTATACCTTGACTTCGATAGTTTGCTTTGACAACAAAATCTTCTAAATAGAGCATTTTGCCTTTCCAAGTCGAAAAAGTATCGTAGTATAGTGTCATGCCCACGATTGCATGATCTATCTCGGCAACCAGTATTCCAATTAATTTTGAATCGAAAGCCGATTCATAATCAAATATTGTCGCAGTTACAGCCTCTGGAGCTTTTTCAAATATGGCTAATTCTATGACAAGTTCTCTAATTGCTTGAATATCGGTCTTTTGTGCAAATCTAATTTGGATATCATTTTTCATATAAAAACCTTGATTTTGTTGAATTTCATGCTTTGCAAAGCGAATAAATAATCATACCTTTGCAATCATTTTTGAAAATTCGAAATTAAACTAATTTATGCCTACTATTAATCAGTTGGTCAAAAAGGGTAGAAAGAAAATCGTAGAAGCGAGCAAGTCAAGGGCTCTAAACGGTTCTCCTCAAAAAAGAGGTGTATGTACCAGAGTATATACAACAACCCCTAAGAAGCCAAATTCAGCACTCAGAAAAGTGGCCAAAGTAAGATTGACCAATGGAATCGAGGTTATTGCCTACATCCCAGGTGAAGGCCACAACCTACAAGAACACTCAATTGTATTATTGAGAGGAGGTAGGGTAAAAGACCTTCCAGGAGTTAGATATACTATAGTCAGAGGTGCATTGGATACAGCTGGTGTAGATAAAAGATTACAATCAAGATCTAAATACGGTACTCCTATGGTGACTCAATTTGTGAACAACCTAATGTTCAGCGGTAAGAAATCTACAGCTTACGCATTATTCTATGAGGCTATGGATATTATCCAGGAAAAAACTGGAGAAGATCCCCATGATACATGGAAGAAAGCACTTCAGAATATAACTCCAGGAGTAGAAGTAAGAAGTAAGAGAATAGGAGGAGCAACATTTCAGATACCTACTGAAATAAGACCTGCCAGAAAACTATCTGTAGGTATGAAGTGGTTAATCAAGTACTCTCGTGCAAGAAATGGTAAGGGAGTTGCAGAAAAATTAGCTGCTGAAATAATGGCTGCAAGCAAAGGTGAAGGTGCTGCAGTTAAGAAAAGAGAAGACACTCATAAAATGGCTGAAGCCAATAGAGCATTTGCTCACTTCAGATAGTAGGATTTATTTTTAATTTATTTATAAGATAAGAGAATAGTATATCATGTCTAAAGACTTAAGATTCTTAAGAAACATCGGGATTGCTGCACACATCGATGCAGGTAAAACAACTACAACAGAGAGAGTTCTTTACTATACGGGTATGAGCCATAAAATAGGTGAAGTACACGATGGTGCTGCGACGATGGACTGGATGGAGCAAGAACAAGAAAGAGGTATTACAATTACCTCAGCTGCTACTAAGACCAACTGGAATTGGAAAGGACAGGATTTTCCTATGAATATAATTGATACTCCGGGTCACGTTGATTTTACGGTTGAAGTTAACAGATCTCTTAGAGTCTTGGACGGTCTTGTATTCTTATTCTGTGCTGTATCAGGTGTAGAACCTCAGTCAGAAACTAACTGGAGAT
>CAZBXL010000174.1:0-1841 GCA_964495785.1 uncultured Saprospiraceae bacterium
ATCTATATCGATGACAACTTGATCTTCATCATCGTCATCTGCATCTCCGTCTCCATCTTCATCTACTGTATTATCAGTAGCTGGATCACTGTCTACATCATCTCCATCGTCTAATGTAATCTGTACATCATTAGTTAGAGTAGATGCTGTGGTGTTAGGATCTATTGTAAATGTCAATACTATCGCCTCACTTTGTCCAGCTGGTAATGATGCTAATTCAAATAATAAAGGACTCAATTCCGTAACATTCGCTCCAGCTGTACTCATCTGATAGATCAATCCTGCTGATGGTGTATCTGTTACCTGAATATTATTTGCGTCGACATCACCTTGATTAGTGACTACGACTCCATAATTTACAGTCATACCTGGTGTGTATGGGCCTTGCGTTGTAATAACCTTAGTGATGGCTAAGTCATATTCATCTGCTATTTCTATCACTACAGTATCTTCATCATCATCGTCTCCATTACCGTCTCCATCCTCATCTACTGTATCATCTGTAGCTGGATCACTATCTACGTCATCTCCATCATCTTGTACTATGAAGGCATCGTTTGCTAAGCTTGTACCTGTAAAGGCAGCATCGATAGTGAAAGTAAGATTTACAGTCTCTGTCGCTCCTGCTGGTAGGCTTGCTATTTCAAATCCAAGCATCACAGCTTCTGTAACATTGGCATTTGAAGAAGCATCACTCATCACATAATTTAATCCTGAATCTGGCATATCAGTAAATTGTACCATAGCCGCATCTATAGACCCTTGATTTTCTACAGTCACTGCATAAGTTACTGTACTACCTGGTGTATAAGGTCCTGAGCTTGTTACAACTTTATCTATCGCTAAGTCGTAGACTTGACCTATTGGTATTATCACCTCATCTTCGTCATCATCGTCTCCATTACCATCTCCATCTTCGTCTACATCATCACTTGTATCTGGATCACTATCAACATCGTCTCCATCGTCTGTCGTGATCTCTACATTGTTAACTAAGCTCGTACCCATAAAGGCAGCATCTATTGTAAATGTCAACTCTATCGTCTCAGTTGCTCCTACCGGTAATGTTGCTATTGCAAATGCCAGCGGACTTGTTTCTGTAACATTTCCAGTTGCGTTACTTCCTACATATATTAAACCTGCATCTGGTGTATCTACAAATTCTACACCTGCTGCATCTAAGTTTCCTTCATTGGTAACAGTTACTTCATAAGTTACTGTACTGCCTTGTGTGTAAGGCATCATACTTGTCACCACTTTGTCTATAGCTAAGTCATATACTCCTGGCAATAAACCGAAATCTATTGTCATATCTCCATTCGTATCTGCTGCATCATCTTGGGCTCCTCCAGTACCTGTCTCTCCTACTGGCTCAGTTCCTGCTGCTAATGTAAATACAGGTGATGTGATCACGCCGTCCGTAACACCGTTACCGTCAGTATCTGCTTGAGTTCCATTATCATCACCATCTACATTATCATCTGCTACTGATCCTCCTGTTGATGAGATCGGTAAACTTGTAGGTGGCGTAAACTGAATGATATAATCACCCGGTAATAATCCTTCAAATAGATAATCACCATTGGCATCTGTCGTTGTTGTTGCTACTACCATACCTGTAGCTGCATCTATTAAATCAATTGATACAGATTTACCTTTTGCTCCTATCGATAATTCTCCTGCATCTTGAATACCGTTATCATTATCATCAGAGAATACTGAAGATCCTACGCTGAGGTATTCTACTGTAATCTCTGCTGGATCTTGATCATCACCACCATTGGTATCTGCAACGTCATCGTCATTAGCAGTATCATCTGGTGTTGCATTATCTGCTGGTG
>CAZBXL010000175.1:0-1702 GCA_964495785.1 uncultured Saprospiraceae bacterium
ATTCTTCGATTGAAGTAATACATCCTGAAGAGTTATTGAATTTGTAGTTGGTGTTTTCGCTTTTTGATTACCTTCTAACTCTTAGAGAAAGAAATTTATAATTTTCTGCCTTAGCTAAGCGAAAGCACATAATCATCATAATCAATCATGCTTTGCTTGATGATTTGCTTGGCAACATTTGCATCTTGAAAATCTTCAATATCGACTTTTTTATTCTCCAGTTTTTTATAGTCTTCAAAAAAGTTTTTCAATTCATCTATAAAATGATTGTGTAATCCAGAGATATCATTGAAGTGATTGACACCCATATCATTTTCTGCAACGGCAATAATCTTGTCGTCCATTTCTCCATTATCTATCATTCTCATGACGCCTATAACCTTAGCGGATACGATACACATGGGGACGATCGCTATTTGCGAAAGCACCAATATGTCTAAGGGATCTTTATCATCGCAATAGGTCTTAGGGATAAATCCATAATTAGCGGGATAGTACATAGAAGAATATATCACTCTATCCATGAGTAGCATGCCCGACTTCTTATCTAACTCATATTTTGCACGCGTATTTTTCGGTATTTCTATGATGCTATTGACGATGTCTGGTGCATTTTCTCCGATGTCTACCTTGTGCCAAGGGTTCTGCATATCTATCACCATAATTTCTTTTTGTTTCTACTTATTTTCTATTAAGAAGGCAAAGGTAGAATAAGTATTGCATAAAAAAATGAGAAGAATAAATTGCTTCCTCGTAAATTTTCTTTTGTAATGTCCTTGCTATAGGTTCAGTAAAAATGATGTTTTATTACTTGATCTGAATAACAAATAGTTTTGGGAGTATATGCCTTGATTTGGTATTTGATCTACATCGTCTGATATAAGACAGAATTATATTTCAAATTCAGAAATACAGGATTATTTGTAAGATCAATCACAGTATTTTTTATTTTTAGATTAAATGATCGTTTTATGAATGCATTAGTTATATCAGGAGGGGGTAGTAAAGGTGCCTATGCAGGAGGACTGACTGAGTATCTAATGGATGATTGTGGAAGAGAATATGATTTATTTATTGGAACTTCTACAGGGAGTTTGTTGGCTCCCCTTTTGGCAGCTAATAAATTAGACGTCGCCAAGCAGGTATTTACGACAGTTACTCAAAAAAGTATTTTTAAAACCTGTCCTTTTCGTATTAAGAAAATTGGGCCACAAGAATTTGTGACTTCGGTTAATCATCTCGGAATATTGAAGCTATTTCTCATGGGTAAGAGAACAGTAGGCGATAGCAGCAACTTACGTAAGATGATACGAAGTTGTTTTTTTGAAGATGACTTTAAAAGAATAAAAGATTCTGGCAAAAAAGCGATAGTCACAGTATCTAACTTAACTAATGAGTCAGTAGAGTATAAATCCAGCGACGATTACACTTATGAAGAATTTTGTGATTGGATGTGGGCTTCAGCTAATGCGCTTCCATTTATGAGTTTGTTCGTCAAGGATGGTAAAGAGTATGGCGATGGTGCATTTGGTTCAGCAATACCTATCCAAAAAGCAATTAATGAAGGCGCATGTTGGATTGATGTCGTGGCATTACGGCCTGCCAAAAAAATAAAAGAAAATCCAAGTTCAAAAAATGTACTCCATGTACTAATGAACACATTCGATTTTATTTTGAATCAAATTAGTTTAGATGATTTAGT
>CAZBXL010000176.1:0-1663 GCA_964495785.1 uncultured Saprospiraceae bacterium
TCCTACAACTCCTACATTTACACCACTGAATACTCTAAAATCTATTCCTGCTTCTGCACCTGCACTTAGAAGTAAGTTATTATTATCAGTTATGAATCCAGTTCCAGATGTATTAAATGGGCTTGCAGGTTTTAATCTAAAGTCTGTACTGAATATGCCTTTGCCGTATAATGTTAGTCTATCAGTCTGAATGAGATCATATCTCATGGCAAAAGGAACAGAGAGTAATCTTTGTCTCTGCAATGAGAAGTTGTTGTTTGATACTGATGGAGTCGAAAAAACAAATTCAGAGGATTGTAAACCAAATTCATAAGCCATTTTTTGAGTGATGTAATGACCAACATAAAAACTCTGAGTACGTTGGTAATTAGCTTTGACTAGATCTTTGGTGAGATCATCGTTAAATTTATAGCTTGTAAAGCCGTATCGTATGCTGAGATACCAAGGTGTCCTAATAGATGATCTTCTTAATTTAGTTTTATCCCACGGGAATCTCTTCAAACCAAATCCATACGTCATTTGTACTTTGAAGCCAGATGGATTAGCCCTTGCATTTCCTGATACTCGAGCTTCTTCTGATACTTGAATTAAAGAATAGGTGCCTTCGGTGACGTCATTAACCTCATGTGTGTACGCTATCCCGATTCCTACATTGTTGAGTCTATTCGTTAAGAAGTTATAATTGAGACCTATCTTAACCCTACCACCATTAAATGAGCTAGTTGTTTGTGTCGCATTTGTCCTTATTAATGTGACGTCATTATTAATAGTAGAACGACTTCCTGATCCACCTGATCCTGGTGCTTCACTTAATGGATTGGTTGCGTAGAATCCTCCATATATATCAATTTCTGATCTTTGATTTAGAGGTAAGAAAAAATGAATATTAGAAAACAGTTCATACTTACCTTGATAGGCATTGAAACTTGTCCTACCATATTCTGATTCTGATAAGTCATAATCTCCTGCCTCGAAATAATGGGCTATCTCATGTGATTGACCTGCTGCCTGAGCACCTATCTCTATACCCCAATTGCGTTGTAATCGATAGAGATATGATAATGAAAAATAAATTTCTTGATTAGTCACTGCTGTAGGCGTAATATCTCCTATAAAAGGATCATCGATATCGAGCTGTGTCATACCGCCACCAATTGTCATATTAATCTGACTCGTTGGACGATCAATTTTTTGTTCTATATCAACTATATTGATAGCTGAAGGAATATCTCTATTATAAGCTAAAGAAGAAGTTTCTAAACTTTCAATAGTCGATACGACGTTGACTTCTTCTATAGTTAGGCCTATCTTTTCTGCAATGGATGCAGCGTTATCTAAGGGCTCGCTTTTCTTAATCTGAGTTTCATTAGTTTTTTCTATTAAGTTTTGGTTTGCACCGGTCGTTGTAGTTATATAGTTTTCGTTCCTTTTTGAAACTTCCTTTTCTATAATCGTATTATTGATGATAGATTTTCTATAATTTCTATAATTTCTATTTTTTGTGATTTTATAATTTATAGTATTTACAGGCGTGGAATTATTTTGAGTAGTACTGACTGATGATGGCTTTACATTTTTATCAGATACTGTTGTCGACTTTTCGACAGGCTGATTAGCTGTATTGGTAGAGATCTCAGAAGTAGTACTTTTATTTGAAATAGTA
>CAZBXL010000177.1:0-1651 GCA_964495785.1 uncultured Saprospiraceae bacterium
TACTATTTCAAATAAAAGTACTACTTCTGAGATCTCTACCAATACAGCTAATCAGTCTGTCGAAAAGTCGACAACAGTATCTGAAAAAAATGTAAAGCCATCATCAATCAATACTACTCAAAATATTTCAACTCCTGTAAATACTATAAATTCTAAAAACACAAAAAATAGAACTAATAGAAAATCTGTAATCATTAATACGATTATAGAAAAGGAAGATTCGAAAAGGAACGAAAACTATATAACTACAACGACCGGTGTAAACCAATACTTAATAGAAAAAACTAATACAACTCAGATTACAAAAAGCGAGCCCTTAGATAACTCTACTTCTATAGCAGAAAAGATAGGCCTAACTGTAGAAGAAGTCAACGTCGTATCGACTATTGAAAGTTTAGAAAATTCTTCTTTAGCTTATGATAGAGGTATTCCTTCAGCTATCAATATAGTTGATATAGAAGATAAAATAGATCGTCCAACGAGTCAGATTAATATGACATTTGGTGGAGGTATGACACAACTCGATATCGATGATCCTTTTGTAGGAGATATTACGCCTACAGCAATCATTAATCAAGAAATGTTCTTTTCTCTTTCTTATCTACATAGAGTGCATCGTAATTGGGGCATGGAAGTAGGTGCTCAAGCTGCAGCTCAGTTTCAACACATAGCACATTACTTTGAAGCTGGAGAGTTTGACTTTGAAGTATCAGAATATGGTAGAACTAAGGTTACTTCATATGAGGGTAAATATGAGCTATTTTCTAACATTCATTTCTTCTTACCGCTCAATCAACGATCAGAATTAGATATATATGGAGGCTTCTACGCCCTCAATCCACTAAGTAGTCCTGGTGGATGGAGTGGAGGGGCAAGTACTCGTTCAATCTACAACAATAACGACATAACATTATTAAGGACGAGTGGAAGCGGAACTTCAGATATTTTTAATGGTGGTAGAATCAAGTTAGGAGTTAATTATAATTTCTTAACTAATAAGCTCAATAACGTCGGCATAGGAATAGCGTATATGCACGAAATAAATGATGTTAATGAAGGTAGATATTCATTGATTCAGGCATCAGAAGAAGCTCGAGTATCGGGTAATCTCAGAGCTAATCCTTCCGGCTTCAAAGTACAAATGACTTATGGATTTGGATTGAAAAAATTTCCGTGGAGCAAAAAGAAATTAAGAAGACCATCTCCTAAGGCTCCATGGTATGCCAGCATCCGTTATGGTACTAAAAACTATATGTTGAGTGATGACCTAAGTAAAGAATTAGTAAATCAACATGCTAATAAATATCAAAGCTTACAAATTGGACACTATATAAATCAAAAGTTGGCTTTTGAATTTGGCGTAGAGTTATCTGAATTTACTTTTGTTTCACCAATTGAACAATTTGCTATATTGAAAAATCAAAAATTACTCACTACCCCATTAGCACTAAGATATGACCTGATGCAGTCTGATAGATTTTCTTTCTATGGTAAAGGTGTTTTCTCTACAGATTTTAGAATAACTCCTAACTGGACATTATTTTCAAATGAAGCAGGACTCGTTGACGAGAATAGACTTCTACTTAATGCAGGTGTAGAAGCAGGAATAGATTTTAGAGTATTCAGTGGTGTAAATGTAGGAGTTGTAGGA
>CAZBXL010000178.1:0-1636 GCA_964495785.1 uncultured Saprospiraceae bacterium
TTAGATTCTATAAATGATGCTCGTCAGATTGCCGTAGAAAAAGGGTTTCATCACTTCATAGTTGATATAAGAGAAGAATTCGGAGATTACGTTATAGATAATTTCGTAGATGAGTATATCGCTGGGAGGACACCTAATCCATGTATCCTATGTAACACTCATATTAAATGGAGTGCCTTGATCAAGCGTGCCGATGCCATGGATTGCGAATTTATCGCTACAGGCCATTATGCTAGAATCAAGCAAGAAAATGATCGTTATTTTATATCTAAAGGGATAGATCCTCGTAAGGATCAATCGTATGTCTTATGGGGACTCTCTCAAGAATGCATGGCGAGGACTATGTTCCCACTTGCAGGGCTCACAAAGACAGAAATCCGACAAATGGCTCATGACTGGGGTTATGCGGAATTATCAAAGAAGCCAGAGAGTTATGAAATATGCTTTGTGCCTGATAATGATTACAGAGGATTCCTTAAGAGGCGAGTTCCTGAATTAGAAGAAAATCTAAAAGGCGGTCTCATGGTCAATCAAAAAGGAGAGGTCTTAGGAACACATGATGGTTATCCATTTTATACAATAGGACAAAGAAAGGGCCTTGGAGGAGGATTTACGACACCTAAATACGTAACCAATATTAATCCTGATACTAATACCGTTGTACTGGGAGAAGCAGAAGACTTATTGAAGAATTCTCTTTACGTGGGCGAAATGAACTATCAGAAATATAAGAAAGTACCTGAAGGTAAAGACTACATAACTATGGTGAGGTACAATGATAGAGGGACATTATCGGAAGTTTCTTACAATGAAAACGGTGATTGTAACATACATTTTAAAGCTAATGTAAGAGGTATTGCGCCAGGTCAGTCTGCAGTTATTTACGATGGAGAAGACGTTATTGCAGGAGGAATAATACAAAAGAGATAAAATTTAGTATTTTTATATTAAAATTAGATATAATGTTTAAGAAATTGGAGATCAATACATTAATGCTTTTATTAGGAGTAGTTTTACTCATGGTATCATGTGGGGATGAAACTAAAAGATTAGATAGGTCTACTTTCGGATTCGAATTTTTTCCTTTAGAAGAAAGTCAGTATTGGGTATATAAAGTGGAAGAGACTCTCATTAAGTCTGAAGGTATGCAGAATTCCACTTCTACATTTTTTGTCAGAGAAGACGTCACAGAAAGTTTTGTTAATACAATCGGTGATACAATTTATAAGATTCAGAGATCAATATCTGATGATATAAATGGTGTTTTTGTTCCGACAGATGTATGGACAGCAGAGCTTACTGAAAATGCGGCTTATCGAGTAGAGGAGAATTTGGAGTTTGTCAAAATGATATTCCCCTTTAGTGTAGGGACGACGTGGGAAGGAAATCTATTTGATAATCAAACTGATGTCATTGTCGCAGAAAATGAGGTCAAAGTATACAAGGACTGGGGAAATTATGAAGTAGCAGCTAAAGGCATACCGTTTTCAGTAGAAGGAGAGAATTACACTAACGTAACAAGAATAGATCAAGCTAATTTTGAAAGTGCCATTGAGAGAAGATATGCAGTAGAGTATTACGCCACTGGTGTAGGTCTTATACAGAAGGAATTAGAAATATTTGATACACAGTGTGT
>CAZBXL010000179.1:0-1612 GCA_964495785.1 uncultured Saprospiraceae bacterium
TCTTTACATTGATAGGCTCTGATAAACCGTTATTTGTAGTTCTGGCATGTCCCTTAGAAAATATGATCGCTTTAGGTGATCCTATAATGGATGCTTGAGCACCTTTAAGAACTTCATATTCTGCTCCATTAACAGTAATACTAAGATAATTAAATGCCTTAACATTAAGTCTATCTAGAATATTATCTAAGGCGTCTACTTTTATCTCAACTTTCTCACTGTAGGTCGTTCTATGATCATTATCCATTTCTACACCATCAACAGGTATTTTGTGATCTCCTTTATGGTCATCACTTTTATAAAAAACTAAATTTCCTGGTTCACTCCAAGCACCAAGATTCTCAATTCGAACGTTATTCCATTTTAGTTTAGGAATATCTTTTATTAGGTTATTGGCATTAGTCGGATCTGCTTCCACAATAATGACCTTACCATGTTCTCCTACCAACTTGGAAAATCGATGAACTGTTCTAAAATTTGGGGTTCCTACTTGGATTACCGTTTGAGATTTCTTAGCCACTAAATATAGAGGCACACTGTTCTGAAACTTCAGCACCAACTTGAAGAGGCACCTATTGATAAATCCAAATGATGAGTATCTGAATGGATACAAAAAAATATGACGTATAATTCTCTTACGCAAAATTATTTTTGAGATTAAGAAATCTAAAAATAAAATGTCCTTCTCAATAAGATGAGAAGGACATAGAAAATATTATTTTATAAGAAGCAGTATTATTTTATAAGAAGCATTTTCTTAGAATCAATTAACTCTCCATTAACATTCAGAATGTAAGAATACTGACCACTTGGTAGATCAAATGTA
Source organism: uncultured Saprospiraceae bacterium (assembly GCA_964495785.1). GTDB lineage: Bacteria > Bacteroidota > Bacteroidia > Chitinophagales > Saprospiraceae > RFSX01. The sequence continues at coordinate 827 of CAZBXL010000179.1, forward strand.
GATAAATTAATTTGTCCTTTTCCCGCTTTTTGAATATCGATAGTTTTAATCAACGAACCTTTCATATCGAAAACAGAAACACTTGCTTTGCTGAAATCTTCAGCAATTTCATATTCTATTTGAGTTTCTCCGTCAAAAGGATTAGGAACATTCTGCAACAGTTTAGAAGCATTACCCTCACCTTGTATAGTTACATCCTGAGATGCAATACTATTCTCTAATTTTTCTAATCTTTCAATTAACACATCAATTTTAGCGTTTTGCTCTTCAATAATTTCTTGCTGATCTTGTATTGCATTAATCATAAGATACTTAAGTTGCGTATCATGCACTTTAAGGAATGTTTCTTCTTTTAAAGTAATTCCCTCTTCATCAGTTGTTTCTACACGATGGTTACTTACAAACTCAGGTACAATCTCTTGCAATTCTTGAGCTATTGTTCCTATGTAGAAAGCTCCTTCCTCAGTACCACCTTTACCATTATATTCGAATGATTTAGTCTTTATCTGCATTAATTCATTAAGACCTTTTGTATAAGGCTTTATATTTTGCTTTAATCTTCTATCAGAAGTTACAGCCATTCCACCATTAACAGTAGCAGCTCCCAAGATATCTACTTGACCGTTAGCTCTAACAAACATTCTGTCAATGTTATCAGTTCTAAATCTAATGTCAGTTGCTGTTCTAGTATCAATAGCCAATCTTGCAGTACCATCGTATTGAAACCTTGCTTGACCAACAGCGTTGACAAACATTCCTAAGTCAAAATCGTTCCCTGTTGTAGGG
>CAZBXL010000180.1:0-1557 GCA_964495785.1 uncultured Saprospiraceae bacterium
GTTTTCCCTGATCCATTCTCTCCTACGAATGCCATCTTCTCTCCTGATTTTATTTCGAGACTTAATCCACTTAAGACTTCTGCCTCTGCACCAGGATAACTGAAGTGAACATTTCTAAATTCGAAACCCTCCTTAATTTCTCTCGGTAAAGGCCGTATATCAAAATCCACATCTTCAGTTACATCTAAGTCTATGAATTCAAAGTAATCCTGCAAGTACAATGCACTCTGAGTAATTTTTGTAAATCGTGTAAATACATTCTGTAAGCTATTTCTCAATCGGTTAAATGAACTTGACAAAAACGTCAACTCTCCGATGGTAATAATGCTTGCCACTGTCTTGATAATAATTAATGCATAAGCGCCGTAGTAGCAGATGACACCTAACACATTGAACACACTACCCCATACCGTTCTTTGTACGGCGAGCTTTTTATTGGCATCATAATAATTGTCAGATAATCTCTTAAATCTTTTAGCAATGAAATCAGCTATCCCAAATAGCTTCACCTCCTTAGCAGTTGTATCATTGGCTCCAATATATCTTAGATAATCTAACTCTCTTCTCTCTGAAGTCCATGACCGAGCTAATGAATAAGAAGAAGAACTAAATTTAAATTCACTAATAAATGCTGGTATGACAGAGGCTATCAATAACAATATTAACCACGGCTCGTAGACAATTAATCCCACCATGAGAGAGCCTATCATAATTATATCTTGAATTTGGCTCAATACATTTGACATCAGACTGATCCTACCTACCGTCTGACTTCTCGCCATATTTAGTTTATCATAAAAGTTAGGGTCCTCGAGATCTTTTAACTCTACTTCCTCAGTTTTTCTTATCAGCTTAACTGAAGAATCATTAGAATACTTATCGCCCATGAGTCCATCTGTAAGGCCTATAAGGCGTCGTAATAAATCAGTACTTACAACTAAAATGATTTCTATAATAACATATGTCCATAAATCGTTCATGGACTTAGTCTCAAGGCTTGCTTGTAAGATAACTTCATCTACTATCAACTTACCTATCCATAATATCAATACAGGTGTCCCTGAAGAGATCAGACGAGCAATGATATTAAGCCAGAACAGGATACCTCCGCTCTTGCGAATCTCAGATAGAAATCGGGGTAGATACTTGAGTGCTACAAGCGTTTGAGAGAATGATATTTTATTTGTTTGGCCGAGTGGCTTTATTTTGGGTCTTGGCATAATTGTCTTATCCTACATTTGTAAACATTAGACCCGGATTATGTTCATTTGTTCTCCGCATTCTATGTAATGCAACCAGAATAATTTGAACCAATTATTTGATAGTAAAATTAAAATATATTAGCCCTAATGTGTTATCAGAATAAAATGTAGCTTTTATTTTACTACCCTAAGGATAGATGATGTTTTTATAATTGAGCAAGGGTTTCTACTTACCTCCCCATATGTACTAACAGCACACTTACATCAGATGGAGAGACACCACTTATTCTTGAAGCTTGACCTATTGTACGAGGCTGTATTTTATTCAGCTTTTCTCTAGCTTCTGCAGAAAGAG
>CAZBXL010000181.1:0-1532 GCA_964495785.1 uncultured Saprospiraceae bacterium
TGATGATAATGAGGGTAGGACGATCTATACTTCTTTGATTGTGAGGGTGGAGTAAGTCCAGATAATAATTTTAATGTTACCTTACATTTTGTATGGGTAATAAGCAAAATACCAATTTTTGGATAGCCACTGCACCGCTGACTTTTTTTATAATTGTGCTTGCATATGGACTATTTGTTCATTCAAGATTGTTTGGTGGAGAAAGACTGCCTGTAGAAGTTCTCATAATCATGGCGATCAGTTTCAGCACATTGTTTCTTATGTGGAGAGGATATGATTGGGATCATATACAGAAAAGCATTACAGATAAAGTAGGAGAATCTGTGCCAGTCCTTATGATATTATTTGCGATAGGTGTGCTGATAGGAAGCTGGATAGTAAGTGGGACAATCCCTATGCTGATCTATTATGGCATATCCACCATTAATGCCGATTGGATTTATATTTTTTCATTTTTGATATGTATTGTCTTCTCTTTATTGACTGGGACATCGTGGGGTTCTGCCGGCACCATAGGCATAGTAATGCTCGGTATAACTCAAGTATATAATGCAGATATATTCATCACTGCGGGAGCTGTTGTCGGAGGATCATTTTTTGGAGATAAGATGTCTCCCTTATCTGATACTACTAATATTGCTTCACTGGCTACGGGAGTGCCATTGTTTGATCATATTAAATCTATGATGTACACTACGGGACCGTCGGCGATTATTGCTGCGATCATCTACATTATATTATCACCCGCTATACAAGGTAATAATTCTGATGTCGGCACAGTAGAGATGAGTCAAATAGAAGAAACGCTCCATGGATTAGAGAGCATATTCTCTTTTAATATATTATTACTTCTACCTCTCATTGTCGTGATCTATGGCTCCATGACTAAGAAGCCTATTTTCATCACCTTATTGGTGTCAGCATGGATTGCAATGATATTAGCTTTGGTATTTCAGCCCTTTAGTTTTTCAGATATCTTTCAAAGTTTTAACAGTGGTTTCAACACTGAGATGGCATCTGCCTCTGGTATAAATTCAGACGTCTTAGCCATATTGAATAGGGGAGGTCTTTATAATTTGATAGAAGGTATTGTTATATCATTTTTGATATTTGTTTTTATAGGGACTCTGCAAGTGATGGACTCTATACAGATAGCAATCGATAAGATTATGAATAATTTAAAAAAGCAAAGTCATACAGTTGTTGCTGCTTTAACCACAACACTATTTACTAATCTTACGACCTCTAATCAGTATGCGACAAGTTTTATCATAGGAGAAGCATTTAAGAATAAATTTGATAAAGCAAAGATTCCAAGAAGAGTGCTGAGTAGATCAATAGAAGACGCAGGAACGATGCTTGAGAACTTAGCTCCCTGGACACCTTCAGGGATATTTATGGCAAGTACATTAGGGGTAACGGCATTAGAGTATGCTCCTTATCAGTTTTTATCCATTGTGAATATAGTTATAGCATATATTTTTGCAATGACAGGTATCGCTTGTTTCTATAACGAGGGTAAGACCTCTTAA